>JAZKFA010000029.1:0-4660 GCA_040386655.1 Pseudomonadota bacterium
TGCGCAGATCCGCCTCCAGCTCCTTGCGGTGCGTGAGGCTGTCGTTCATTTCCTGGTGGAAAAAGCGAAAGGCGTTCCGCCCCGCCGCCTTCGCGCTGTACAGCGCCATGTCCCCCTGCTGCAGCATCACCTCCGGGCTGACGATGCCCTTCTCCGCGGTCGCGATCGCGATCCCGATGCTGACGCCGATCACCGCCTGGTGGCCATCGAGGTCGAAAGGCTGCGACAGCAATCCGACGAGCCGGGCCGCCAGTGCCTCGGCGAATTGCGGCTGCATCCCCCCGACTGGACGATCGCGAACTCATCCCCGCCCAGGCGCGCCAGCGTATCCATCGCCCGGATGTTGTCCTTCAGGCGCATGACGACGAGGTTCAGCAACCTGTCGCCGGACGCGTGCCCGAGCGTGTCGTTCACATCCTTGAAGTGGTCGAGGTCGAGGCACAGCACGGCCACCGTCGTCCTGTCGCGCCAGGCCCGCGTGAGCGCGTCGCTCAGCCGGTCCCGCAGCACGGCGCGGTTCGCGAGCCCGGTGAGCGGGTCATGCGCGGCGAGCCAGGTCGCGCGCGCCACGGCGTTGCGCAGCAGGCGCAGCGGGATGATCCGCAGGAAGGCGAAGCACGCCAGTGCGAGGATCCCTGTCACGACGGAGAGCCGGACGGCCTCGACGAACAGCATGCGCATGCTGCGCTCGATCTCGACGAAGCCCACGACCACGCTCTGGTCCAGGATCGCCACCCGTTCGCTGGTGCGCGGCCAAGCGAGCAGGCCGAGGTTCTCGACAAAGGCCACCGAGGCCTCGGCACCGTCGATCCCGATGATGCGACGGATTTCGGGCTCCCTCAGGTCGACCCCGTCGGGCGTCAGCAGCACGCGCAGGCGAAGCTCCTGCATCTGCCAGCTGTCGGGGCTGCGCATGATGAGCGTGTTAACCTGGCCCGAGATGAGCTGCGCCTGGATGCGCAGCGTGGCGGTGACGCTGGCGACGCCGCGGCTGTAATAGGCCACCGGCGGCAGCACCGCGATGACGAGCGCCAGGAGAATGGCGATGGTCGTGATCGTGCGCACGCCGATGCGGTCCGCCTCGAGCGGGGCGCCCCAGGCCTGCCAGTTCGCGCCCCGTGCGCTCACCTCGGTGCGGCCTGCTGCATAACATGGCCGTTGGCGGACAGGATGTCCGCGGCCTCCGCGCTGCCGAGCCGGTCCAGAAACCGGTCAACCGCCGGCCGTGCATCCACCCGCGTGACGACATGGAGGTTCTTCAGCATCGGCCAGCGCGCCGCGTCCTCCGGCGGGTCGCGCAGGACAAGGATCTTCAGGGCGCGGCGCTCGCCCAGGATGAGCGATTCGGCAAGCACGCCGATCGTGCCCGGCAGCCGCTCGAGCGCTTCGGCCTGGTCATGGTCGGAGGCGGCCGTGACGACGCCGAGCCGGTGCTGCAGGACCGTGACCGCCTCGGCCATCGCCGGCGAGAGCAGCGACAGGGTCATCGTGTCGGAATCCTGGTCGGGCCGTCGCGAGGCACGCACCCGTTCACCGCCCGGCCAGTGGGTCCATTGCCCGGATAGCATGGCCACGGCCTGGTCGTGCGAAAGGCTGTCGGCCGACGTCGCGGCGTGGGTCGCGAAGACCAGGCGGGTGCGCGCGTAGCGATATTCCCGCAGCATCTGCGGCTGCTCGGCCGGCAATGGCGGACGCGAGGCAAGGGCGACATCCACCGCCCGGCCGCTGACGGCGCGGATGCCGCCGGCAGTGCCCAGATGGGAGACGATCTGCACCGTGATCCCGTCGCGTTCAAGCAGCGGGGCGAGCAGGCGCATGCCCACCAGCGCCGCTCCGGTGCCGCCGACGCGCAGTGCCGTCGGCTGCGCTTGTGTAGAGCGAACCGGCGCGCCGCCGGCCGCCGCACCGGCAAGCAGGCACCACGCACGGCGGGAAATGACGGACTCTGGCGGCATGGGCATCGACCATCGTGCTCCGAAGATCATCCGCGCGCCTGAACGGCCCGCCGCCGATGTCCGCAGTGGCGGGCACGATCCTGCATTCGATCAGGTGAAGAATGCGTGACCCGCACGATGCCGGGTGCTCGCTCGCCTTAGACCGTGGTCCTCACCGCGGGGGTGCCCAGCCGGGCCTCAGGCGACCGCGGGAGTCACCCGCATCAGGCCGCGCTGGCGGAACAGGAGTCCGCCGATCAGCGCCACCTGCGCGATGTTGAACGCGATGCCCGCCCACCAGGCGGCCGCGTAGAAACCCACCGCGTCGTAGATCGCGCCCGCAAGCCATGCGCCGAATGCCATGCCCGTCAGGCTGCACAGCAGCAGCGCCGGCACCCGCCAGTTCACCTCCACCGCGGGGAACAACTCCCTCACGGCCAGCACATAGGCCGGCACGATGCCGCCAAAGCCCAGGCCATAAGCGGCGGCCGCGAAGAACAACCCGGCCTCGTCCTGCGTCGCCAGGAAGCCGAGCATGCCCAGCGTCTGCGCCACGCCCCCGATGAACACCGTCCACAACCCGCCGATACGGTCCGACAGCCAGCCCCAGAACTGCCGCGACACGAAGGCCGAGAGCAGCAGCACCGACAGCATCGCCGCCCCCACTGAGGTCCGGATGCCCAGGTCCCCGCACAGCGCGACCAGGTGCGCGGCCGGCATGGCCATGGGCACGCAGCACAGGAAGCTGCCCAGCGACATCAGCGCCTGCGCCAGGTGCGGCGACATTCCCAGCACGCGCGCGCCGCGCACCGAGCGGATGCCACCCGCGCCCGCCGGCGCCACCGGCGGCGGCCTCAGCAACAGTGCCGACAGCACGATGATGATCGCCGCGGCCACGACGCCGTAGACCACCATGGTCCACCGCCAGCCATAGGTCGCGATGGCGCGCTCGAACACCGAAGGCCACACGAAGCCCGCGATGTATTGCCCCGAGGAGACCAGCGCCAATGCCGTCCCGCGCCGCCGGTCGAACCACAGCGAGACATAGGCGAGCATCGGCGGGAACAGCGCGCCATTGCCGAACAGCCCAACCCCCACGCCAATGCCGACCAGCAGCGACCACGGCTCTGCCAGCGCCGCGATCGCCAGCCCCGCGAGGATTGCCACCCCGCCCAGGATGCCCACCGCGCGCTGCCCGAACCGCCCCGCCAGCAGACCGCACACAACGCCACCCAGCCCCGTGCCGAAATACGCCAGCGACGTCGCGAGCGACGGCAGGGTCCGCCCCCCACCCAGCGTCTCCGCAATCGGCACAAGCCCAATCACGACCGTCATCGGGCCGCCAGCCGCAAGCGCCAGCATCGCCAGCGTGGCGAACGCAATGGTCCAGGATTGCCGCGTCTCGATACTGCGCCCGACGTCCGCGCCCTGCCCGTTATCCTGCCCCATGCGGCAAGTGTCCCCGCACCAGAGCCGCGCGGCAAGTGCGGGAGGGAAGCAAGGCCAGGGGCTCTGCCCCTGGAACCTGCGAGGGTGAAACGTGTACATTTCACGGCGATCCTCGACCTCCATCTGTTGGTTCTTGGATTGGTGAGGGTGTTCTCGCCGGAGGCGTGTCTGGTTGGGGAGGGGCGCGTCCAGGGAGTTCCCGTTGAGCTGGAGCGCCCCGCGCCCCTCCCCAATCAGACTCATTCAGCAAGTACAACCCTAACCCAACTCAGGACCAACGCATGCCGGGGTCCGGGGATCGGCGCGATCCTCGGCGGGGGTCCACGGGGCAGCGCCCCCCGGCCTTGCCTTACCTCACCGGAACACCGGCGCCGCGGTTTCGTCTTCGGGTTCGGGCGGTGGGACGGCGATGGTGACGCTGGCGGGGTCCACGTTGTCCCCGCGTTCGATCCAGTAGGTCACGCTTTCGGGCCAGAGGATGATGATCAGGACGAGGATCAGTTGCAGGCCGACCCAGGGCAGCGCGCCCCAGTAGATGTCCGAGCTGCGCACGGTTTTTGGTGCGATGCCGCGCAAGTAGAACAGCGCGAAGCCGAAGGGCGGGTGCATGAAGCTGGTCTGCATGTTCACGCAGATCAGCACCCCGAACCAGACCAGATCGATGCCGAGCTTGGCGGCGATGGGCGCAAGCAGCGGGATGACGATGAAGGCGATTTCGAAGAAGTCGAGGAAGAAGGCGAGAAAGAAGATGAAGATGTTGACGAAGATGAGGAAGCCCGTCTGACCCCCGGGCAGTGCGGTGAGCAGGTGTTCCAGCCAGCGTCCGCCATCGACCCCCTGGAAGACGAGGGAGAAGACCGTGGCGCCGATGAGGATGAACATCACCATGGTGGTGATGCGCATGGTGTTGCCCATCGCTTCGCGCAGCAGCGCCCAGGTGTAGCGCCCGTTCAGCACCGCGAGGACGATCGCGCCGACGACGCCCATGGCGCCGGCCTCGGTGGGCGTCGCAAGGCCCATGAAGATGGTGCCGAGCACGAGGAAGATCAGCACGATCGAGGGCACCATGCCCTTCATCACGCGCCAGTAGAGCGGCCAGCCTCGGGGACCAAGGGCTTCTGGCGGCAGGGGCGGAACCGTGTGCGGCGCCACGATGCTGACCACCGCGATGAAGCCCAGGAACAGCGCGACCTGCAGGATCGAGGGCCCGATGGCGCCGGCATACATGTCGCCGACGCTGCGCCCCAGCTGGTCGCCGAGCACGATCAGCACGAGCG
>JAZKFA010000030.1:0-9030 GCA_040386655.1 Pseudomonadota bacterium
CAACGCGGCACTCGCAGACACCGCGCTGGTGCAGCGGCTGTCCGTGTCGGGCAACATCCCCTACCCCTCCACGCCGGAGGCGTTCGCAGCGCAGATGCGCGCGCAGCGCACCACCTGGCGCGCCCTGGTGCAAAGCGCCGGCCTGCAACCCGATTGAGCGTGGAATTTCCGATGCCCGAGCGCGACCTTGCCTTCCTCCAGGCCCTCATCCGCCTCCAGCCGCAGGGGGAGGATGCGGTGCAGGCGCATGTCGCGTCCGCTTTCGCGGCTCTGGGCTGCACAGTCGATACGCTGCGCTACAGGCCCGGCGACGTGCCGATGCGCGAGGAGTTCGCCGCCGACAACGCCATCGCGACGGAGGAGCGCGCCGCCATCATCGCGCGCTTCGCCGGCACCGGTGGCGGGCGTAGCCTGATCTTCTTCGCTCACCCCGATGGCGAGCCGGTGCAGGGCCTCGAGCGCTGGACGCAGCCGCCCTTCGAGGGCGCGATCGCCGATGGCCGCCTGTATGGATGGGGCGTGTCGGATGACCTCGCAGGCGTCGCGATCATGGTCGATGCGATGCGTGCCGTCGCAGCTTCGGGGCAGCGCCCGCGGGGCGACGTGATCTTTGCGAGCACGCCGTCCAAGCGGCATGCGCGCGGCGTGGCGGCAGTGCTGCACCATGGGCATGTCGCGGATGCGGCGGTGTATCTGCACCCCGCGGAATCCGGCGTGGGCATGCGCGAGGTGAAGGCGATCTGCGGCGGCCAGCTCTACTTCACCATCGAGATCACCGGGCGCATGCCGGATACGACGGAACCCGGGCACGCGGCGTTCGCGCATCTCGCGGTCAACCCGCTCGACAAGCTTCCCGTGGTGCAGGCCGCACTTATCGCGCTAGGCGAGGCGCGCGCCGTGCGGGTGCGCCACCCGCGCATCGAAGCCGCGATTGGGCGGGCGGCGAACGTGCTCGTCTCCTACTGCCGCAGCGGTGAGTTCGGGCGCTTCGGTCGCGTGAGCGAGAGTTGCGTCATCGGCGGCACCATCTCCTTTCCGCCCGGCGAGCGCATGGCGGATGTGCAGGCGGAACTCGCGGCCGCGCTGGATGCGGCGGCGGCGGGCGATCCCTGGCTGCGGGACCATCCCCCTGCCCTGACCTGGGTCTCCGGCGTGACGGGTGCGGAGGTCGCCGAGGACCACCCGCTATTCGCCGTTGTGAGCGACGCCGTGCGCGCGACCCTGGGTGCGGCACCCTTCGTCAACGCGCTGCACACGGCGTCCGACATCCGCGTGCCCAACGTGCAGCAGGGCATCCCGACGGTGGGGCTCGGCCCGCTGGGCGGTGATCTCAGCCAGAACGGCGCTGCCGATGAATGGGTCGACGTCGCGGATTACCGCCGCGCCGTCGAGGTGGCGGCGGCGGTGATCCTGGGGTGGTGCGGGCCCCCTACTCCGCCCTGATGCCAAGACGGCGGAGCACCGGCTCGAACACGGCGCGCTGTTCGGCCAGCATGGTGCGGAAGGCGGCTGGCCCGCGCGGCGAGGGCTCGACGCCGATGAGGGCCAGGCGTGCGCGCATCTCCGGCATGGCGGAGGCGGCTTCCAGCTCGCGTGCCAGACGCTCGAGGATCGGAGCGGGCGTGGCGGCCGGCGCCATCATGCCGATCCAACCGGTGTAGTCGTAATTCTCGATGCCCGCCGCCGCACCCAGCGGCGGGATGTCCGGGGCGAGCGTGGTCCCGCGCGCCGTCGTCACGCCGAGGCCGCGCAGCTTTCCCTCGCGCAGCAGCCCGCCGCAGGCGGCCAGTGTCTCCACCGCGAAATCCACCTGCCCGCCGAGCAGCGCGGCCAGCGCCGGCCCGCTGCCCTGAAACGGGATGTGCAGTGCCTCATACCCCGCCTGGGCCGCGAACAGCGCGGCGAGGATGTGCTGCGCGCCGCCGACACCGGAGGAGGCATAGGTGAAGCGGCCGGGATGGGCCTTGATCAAGGCGACGAAGTCCCGCGCATTGATGGCGGCGAAGTCCGGCTTGGTGATCAGCACGTAGGGCGAGCCGGAGAAGGTCGCGATGGGCGCGAAGTCGCGCTCCACATCATAGGGCGTTCGGTTAATCAGCGGCCCCAGGCTGATCGGCCCGATCGAGGCCGCAAGCAGCGTGTAGCCATCGGGCGCCGCCTTCGCGACGGTGTCGGTGCCGATGCTGCCGCCCGCGCCGGCCTTGTTCTCGGGCACCACCTGCTGGCCGAGACGCTCGCTCAGCACCTGCGCCATGGTGCGCCCGACGAGGTCCGTCGCCTGCCCCGGCGGCCAGGGAACCACAAGGCGGATAGTGCGCGAGGGCCAGGGCGCCTGCGCCATGGCATTGCCTGCCAGCAGCGGCAGTGCGGCGAGTGCGAGGTCGCGGCGTTTCAGCATTGGTCGTCTTCTCCCTGGTTTCCCCATCCTGGCCGATAAGCCCCCTTCTTGTCGAAATTCATTGCGCAAAAAGCCCTCGCCAGCCGGGGCTTTCCGTCCCTAGGCTTGGAGGGTCAATAAAAACGCCACCGCGGGCAACGCGGAGGCATCGGAGGAATCGCCCATGCTCACGCGTCGCTCCCTCGCGCCGATTCTGGCCGCCTTCCCCACCGCCCTCGCCGCGCAGAGCGCGCCGACGTGGAACCCCGACCGTCCCATCCGCATGCTCGTCGGCTTCGCCGCGGGGGGAAGCACCGACACCACCGCGCGCGTCGTGGCGCAGGCGATCACGCCGGGGATGGGCCAGCAGGTCCTCGTCGAGAACCGCACCGGTGCGGCTGGCAACATCGCCTCCGAGCATGTCGCGCGCAGTGCGCCGGATGGCTACACGCTGGTGATGGCGTCGATGGGCACGCATGCGACGAACGCCGCGCTGTACCGGAACATGAGCTTCGACGTGGTGCGCGACTTCGCCGCAGTCTCGCTCGTCGCGATGAGTTCGAACCTGATCGCGCTGCATCCCTCGCAGCCGTTCCGCCGCGTGTCGGAACTCATCGCCTATGCACGGGCCAATCCGGGCAAGCTCAATTGCGGCATCGCGGGTGCGGGCAGTTCCCAGCACTTCGCGGCGGCGATGTTCGAGCATGCGGCGGGCGTGCGCTTCACCCAGGTTTCCTTCCGTGGCGGCGCGCCGGCGATGTCGGAGCTCGCCTCGGGGCGGATCGACCTGGTCTTCTCTCCGGTGGTAGAGGCAGTCGAGCTGGTGCGCGGCGGCCAGGTCCGTGCGCTGGCGATCACGCGGGCGCAGCGCGCGGCGCAGATGCCCGACCTGCCGACGGTGTCCGAGGACCTGCCCGGCTACACCTTCTCCTCCTGGCTGGGCGTCTTCGCGCCTGCGGCCACGCCCGCACCGGTCATCCTGCGCCTCTCGCGCGAGATCGCAGCCGCGATGCGCCGGCCCGAGGTGCGCGCGCGGATGGAATCTCTGGGCTACGAGCCGGTCGGCAGCACGCCCGAGGAATTCGCCGCCTTCCAGCGTGCCGAGATGCCGCGGGTGGCCGAGATGGTGCGGATCAGCGGCGCGACTGTCGAATGAGCGCGCCTTCCGGCGCGACTGTAGATAAGCGCGCCTTCCGGCGCGACTGTCGAATGAGCGCGCCTTCCGGCGCGACGGCGGAATAAGGCCCTTGGCGGCACGCCGCCAAGGTTCCACCATCGCGCGGCACAGCGCCGGAGACTGCCTCGATGATGCAACGCTCGCTCCTGGCCGCCCTGGGCGTCCTGCTGCTCGCGGCGCCGGCCTTCGCCGGACCCACGCTCGATGCCATTCGCCGCAATGGCCATGTCCGCTGCGGCGTCTCGACCGGCGTCGCCCACATGTCCCAGCCCGACAGCGCCGGCCGCTGGCAGGGGTTTGACACGGAGATCTGCCGCGCCATGGCCGCCGCCGTGTTCGGTGATGCCGAGCGTGTGCGCTTCGTCCCCACCACGGCTCAGACCCGCTTCACCGCCCTGCAATCAGGCGAGGTGGATCTGCTCAGCCGCACCACCGCGCTCTCGCTCTCCCGCGACAGCACGATGGGCCTCTCGCTCACCGTCGCGCATTTCTACACGGGCCAGGGCTTTCTCGTGCAGCGCCGCACCAACGCGACGCGTGCGACCGAGCTGAACGGCGCCACCGTCTGCGGCACCCAGGGCAGCATCATCGAGCGCAACATCGAGGATTGGGCGCGCGCCAACAACCTGCGCCTGACCACCATCGCCTTCGACACGCCGCCCAATGTGCTCGCCGCCTTCCTCGCCGGGCGGTGCGATGCGATCAGCAACGACATGATCAATCTCTCGGCCAATCGCCTGGCCGCCCCCGACCCCAGCACGCTGGTGCTGCTGCCGGACCTGATCCAGAAGGAAATGCACGGCGTTCTCGTGCGCAATGGCGATGCCGAATGGGCAGCGCTGACCCGCTGGGCGGTCTTCGCGCTTATCCAGGCGGAGGAATTCGGCCTCACGCGGGCCAATGTCGAGGAAGCGCGCCGCACCAGCACGGACCCGCAGATCCGCCGCTTCCTCGGCGTCTCCGAGAATGTGGGCCAGGGCTTCGGCGTCTCCGCCAACTTCGCCTTCGACATCATCCGCAGCCTGGGCAATTACGGTGAGGTCTTCGACCGTACCGCCGGTGCCGGTGGCCTGGGGATGGATCGCGGCCCGAACCGCCTCTGGACGCAGGGCGGGCTGATGATTTCCTGGCTCTGGCAATAAGGGAGGATCGCATGGCACCGCTCGATGTCGCCCCGCGCAACACGGACCTCGACACCGCACTCGCCGAAGCGCGGGAGACCTATTCCGCGGCGCGGCCGAACTCCGCCGCGGCACATATCCGCGCCAAGGCCGTGATGCCCGGCGGGAACACGCGGTCGACGTTGTTCTACTCCCCCTTCCCGACGGCGATGGCGGGCGGCGAGGGCTGCCACCTGACCGACATCGACGGCAATCGCTACCTCGACCTCTGCGGCGAATACACCGCGGGTCTGTTCGGGCATTCCGACCCGCGCATCATCGCGGCGTTGCAGGCAGCCATCGCCCGGGGGCTTTCGCTCGCGGCCGTGGGTGAACGCGAGGCGCAGTTCGCGGAAATCCTGTGTGCGCGGTTCCCATCCGTGGAGCGCATCCGCTTTACCAACTCCGGCACGGAGGCGAACCTCATGGCCATCGCCGCCGCGCGGGCCTTCACCGGGCGCGAGGGCGTGCTGGCGATGCAGGGCGGCTACCATGGGGGCGTGCTGACCTTCGTCACCGGCGCGAACCCGGTCAACGCACCCTTCCCCGTCACGCTCGCGCCCTACAACGACATCGAGGGCACGTTGAGCCTGATCCGCGAGAAGGCCGGCACGCTCTCGGCCATCCTGCTCGAGCCGATGATGGGCAGCGGCGGCTGCATCCCCGCCACGCGCGAGTTCCTGTCAGCCCTGCTCGCGGCGGCCAGCGAGCATGGCATCGTCCTAATCTTCGACGAGGTGATGACATCTCGCCACTCGCTCGGCGGGTTGCAGAAGCTGCACGGCATCACGCCTGACCTCACCACGCTCGGCAAATACGTCGCTGGCGGGATGTCCTTCGGTGCCTTCGGTGGACGCGCCGACATCATGGCCATGTACGAGCCTGGGCGCCTGACCCATGCCGGCACCTTCAACAACAACGTCCTTTCGATGAGCGCGGGCATCACCGCGATGGGCCAGATCTTCGACGACACGGCCGCGGAGGCGCTGCGCGGCCGCGGCGACGCGCTGCGCGATGCACTCAACGCCACCTGTGCGAAGCACGGCGCGGCGATGCAGTTCACCGGCATCGGCAGTATGATCCAGCCGCATTTCCGCACCGGCGATATCGCGCGTCCGTACGCGGCGACACCCGCCGAGGAAGGGCTGAGGGAGTTGTTCTTCCTCGATATGATGCGCGCGGGCATCTACATCGCGCGGCGTGGCATGGTGGCGATGAGCCTGCCGGTGGGCGAGGCCGAGGCGGCGCAATATATCGCGGCGGTGGATGCCTTCTGTGCGGCACGGAAGCCGCTGCTCGCAGGCAAGTAAGCGCCGGGGGAAGGAATTCCCCCGGACCCCTTTTCTTCTATTTTTCACAACAGCGCTGGTGGAACCTCGCCATAGGGCGTCGCGCGATCAACGCACGAGAGCCAGGGCATGCCGATCCGATTGATTCATGTTTCCGACACCCATCTGTCGAGAACGCATGGCTACTTCACCGACAATTGGCGCGCGTTCAAAGCCGAGATGGAAGCTGCGCCGCCCGATGCGCTGGTCCATGGCGGCGACCTCAGTTTCAACGGGCCGGTGGCGGAAGGCGACCTCGCCTTCGCCGCCGGCGAGATGGCCTCCCTCGGCATCCCCCACCGCGTCATCAGCGGCAATCACGACCTGCCCGAGGAAGCCGCGCAGATGGCGGCGCTGCGGGATATGCTCGGCACCCGCGGCAAGCGGCCGGTGATGCTATTCATGCATATGCCGCCCTTCGACATGGACCCGGACGATCCCACGCGCACCACCTCCGTCATCCCGCACCCGGGGCGCGCGGCGTTGCTGGACATTTGCGTGGCGAACGGCGTGAAGGTCATCTGCTGCGGGCACCTGCACATCTACCGCCAGATGCGCCATCGCGGCATACGGATCATCTGGGCGCCGGCGACCGCCATGTCGACGTCATCAGCGGCCTGCGCCAACGCCGCCGCTTCCCCCGCCCCGGCTATGTGGAGTGGACGCTGACCGGCACCCGCGCCACGCATCGCCTGGTGGAGCCCGAGCGCATGTTCGTCATCGACATGACGCGCTGGACGCACAGCCACGGCTTCACCGTCACGGGCCTGCCGCCACGCGAGCCCGCCTGAACCTCAGCCCCCGCCTTGCTTCAGCGCGCGGGCGGCAACCGCGAGGAGTGATGGTTTGCAATGCGCCACACGCCATCCGCACCGCGCGCGAGCACCATGGAGAAGCGCGAGGGCTCACGGTTCTCGGTACCGTCGGCGCGACGCTGGATGAAGGTGTAGTGGCCGGCGGCAACGGCCACGCCCTCGCCGAGGGGCTGCATCTGATACTCGCCGAACTCGACCGCGATGCCCGCAAGGCCAGGCCTCACGCGCCCGAAATAGGCGGTGATCGCGTCGCGGCCCACCGTCAGCTGGCGGCTGACGCTGCCCCAAAGGACGGCATCCGGCGCGTAGACAGCCGCAGCGCGCGGGCCTTCATTCGTCGCATAGGCCTCGCTCCAGGCGCGTAGCGTGGCCTCCGGCGTTGCCTGCGCGAAGGCGGGAGGCGCGAGCATCACGACGACGGCAAGAAGGCTCAGGAGGAGGCGCATGCTGGGTCCTCTCAGGCTGTCAGCGGAACACCAGGCTACCACAGCGCGGCTGCGAAAACCGCGTGGAAATTGTTATCTGGCCAATGCGGCCTGCGCGGATCAGCACTGGTCTCCCGGGCATCATCCTTCCACGACGAGTGCCCGTTACGCACTCTCTCCCTGGATGGCGCCGGCCTTGCGCAATCGGTCGAATTCATCCTCGCCCAGCAGCTCGCCCAGGATGGCGCGGTTGTCCTGTCCAAGGCGCGGCGCCCCGCGGCGGAGAATGCCCGGTGTCACCGACAGGCGCGGCACCTGTCCGTGCATCGGCAGCCAGCCATCGGGCATGTCCTCGTCGGGCACCTCGATCAGGGCCTCGCGCTCGCGGATGTAGTGGTCCTCGCTGATGTCGCGGATGTTCAGCACGGGGCCGATGGTCACACCGTCGCGGTCGAACTTCGCCAGTGCTTCCTCGCGCGTCAGTCCGGCCACGAAGTCGCGCACGACACCGTCGATGGCGTCCAAATTCGCGATCCGGTCGGTGTTGGTGCGGAAGCGCGGATCATCGAGCAGCTCCTCGCGCCCGAGGCTGCGCATCAGCTTGATGAAGGTCGGCTGCGTCGAGGCCGACAGGCCCACCCAGCCGCCATCCTTCGTCTTGTAGACGTTGCGCGGGGCGGTGTTGGTGGACCGGCTGCCGGTGCGCTTCTTCACCACGCCGGACAGCTTGTGGTTGGCCGCCTGCGGCTCCAGCATCGCGAAGACAGGGTCGAACAGCGAGAGATCGATCACTTGGCCCTGCCCCGTCGCCTCGGCATGGCGCAACGCGATCATCGCGGCACTCGCGCCGTAGAGACCGGCATAGGCGTCGGCGAGGAACATCGGCGGCAGCACCGGCTCACGGTCCTCGAAGCCATTCAGGGCCGCGAAACCGGCGTAACTCTCGACCAGCGTGCCGAAGCCGGGCTTGTGCCGGTACGGCCCGTCCTGCCCCCAGCCGGAGATGCGCACGATCACCAGGCGCGGATTGGCCGCGAGCAGCACGTCAGGGCCGAGGCCCATATCCTCCAGCACGCCGGGGCGGAAGCTCTCGACGAACATCGCCGCGTCGGCAGCGAGGCCGCGGATCAGCGCGATCCCGTCGGCATTGCGGAAATCCACGCAGACGCTGCGCTTGTTGCGGCACAGCGTCTTCCACGAGGTCTCGACACCCTTCGTCTTCCACGCGCGCAGCGTGTCGCCCGAGGGAGGCTCCACCTTCACCACCTCGGCGCCGTGGTCGGCCAGCACGAGCGAGAAGACATTTCCCGCGACCAGGCGGGAGAGGTCCACGACGCGCACCCCGTCCAATGCGCCCCGCGCGTCCGGGTCGAAGTCCCGCCGATGCAACCCTGTCACGCCCACGCCCCCCAAGTCGTTGGAGCTGATCCTGCCCCCGGCCTGCAACGAACCGCAACCGGATGAGGCCGGGGCTTGGCCCGAGGCGGCAAACCGCTGATATGAGAGGCATGTCCTTCGCCCAGACGCCGCTCCTGCAGGGGCTCTCGCGGCGCGGCGTCCTGGACCAGCGCCGCTGGCTCGGGCGCGCCGCCGCGATCTCCGTGCTGCTGCACCTGCTGCCGGCGGCCTACCTGCTGTACCGCCCGGCGCCGCGCGCGCCCGAGGCACCGGCCGAATCGCTGCCCTCCGTGGAACTGGTCTTCGACCAGGCCGCGCCGCGCTCCGCCCCCGAGCCCGGCGCGCCCGCG
>JAZKFA010000031.1:0-8969 GCA_040386655.1 Pseudomonadota bacterium
TGGCCTATGCGGCCGTGGCGGTTGCGGTGGGCTCAAGCGTCGTCGGGCTGCTGGTATCCTTCCACGCGGACCTGCCGACCGGCCCGGCCATCGTGCTGACGGCGGGGGCGGCGTGGTGCGCCTCCCTGCTGGCAGGGCCGGTGGATGGGGTGCTGGGGCGGGTTCTCCGCCGCCGGCACCTGGCGGGCTAGCGCCGGACGAAGCCGAAGCGCACGGGCACGCCTTGGGCACGCGCACGGCGTACGCGCCACCACAGGGTGCCGCCGCCGACCAGGCTGGCGACGATTGCGACCGGCAGCAGGATGGCAAACGCCATGACCGCGAGCGCCACGATCACCAGCGCGCCGGACAGAACCGCCAACAGCACCGCCACGCCGCCGACGCGCGCCAGGACGCGGTCGAGCGTCGTCGCGCGTCGCGGCTGTTCCGGGTCACGGAAGTCGCCCTCGGGCGTCATGTCGATGATGGGCGGGCGGCGATTTGTGTTCATGGTGGGCAAGACGTGGCCCGGCGCCCACCCCGGTTCAAGACGGGGTCATCACCGCCGTAGATAGAAGACCCGCCCCTCCATAAGGCGCCGTGCGGTGCGGAAGACGATCGCGCTCTCCGCGTGCCACCCCTCGCCCGCCCGCGTCAGCACGCCGCCCACCGAGAGGACGCCTGACGGATTGCCCACGCGCACCTCCTCGCCCGCCACGGCGCGCGCGAGCAGGTTCGGCAGCGTCCCCGGAATGCGCGCCGCGACGCCCAGGCACATCGCACTGGTCAGCGGCGTGGCGCGATGGGCGCGCTCCATCGAGAGCACGCGCGTCGCGATGTCGAAACTGTCAGCCGCGTGGCGAGTGCCGTCGAGCGCCATGAAGTCCCGTGGTGGCGCGACCATCGCCACCTTCGGCACCGCGAGCCCTGCCTGGTCGGGGCTCGCGCACATGCCCATCGCGACCGCGGCCGCACGGCGCAGCCCATCCAGCCGCACCATGAGTCTCGGCGTGGCCTCGATCGCCTCGGGGCTTTCGGTGCCGTCGCAACCCAGCGCCTCGGCATCGACGAAAACCGTCGGGTTCGCGGCATCAACCAGCGAGGCACGGACGCCGTCGAGCAGCTCGATCACCTGCCCCGTCGGCAACAGCCCCGATGTACGGGTACCGCCGGGATTGAGGATGTCGATGCGCACGCGCGCGCCGGTCCCCGCCACGCCGGCGATGGCGAGCTCGCCGGCCACCTGCGCGCGGCCATCCTTCATGGGGAAGCGGGCATGCATGATCTTGCGCGTGTTGGTCTGGTGGATGCGCACCATCGCCTCGCCGTCGCGCGGTGCGGCAACCAGGCCCTCATCGACCGCGAAGGGACCGACCGCGCCCGAGAGATTGCCGCAGTTCGACCCCCAATCCACCACCGGCCGGTCCACCGCGACCTGGGCGAAGGTGTAGTCCACATCCGCGTCCGGATGCGTCGGCGGCCCGATGATGACCGCCTTGGACAGCGAGGAAATGCCGCCTCCCATCCCGTCCAGCTGGCGCCCGTACGGGTCCGGGCTGCCGATCACAGCGAGGAAGATCGCCTCCTGCTCGGCGCGGTCGGCGGGCAGGTCGCGCGCATGGAAGAACACGCCCTTCGATGAGCCGCCGCGCATGAACACGGCCAGGATGGAGCGTTGGGTCACTCGCGCCAGCTCGTATCCGTGCGGTCGAGCTTGCGCATCAACGCCGGCCATTCGAGCTTGCCGAAGGGCCTGCGCGTCGTGGGCTTGTACAGGTGGTTCGTCGCCTCGATCACCGACTGGGGCGGCAGGATCATCTTCCCGTTCGATGCCATGGCGAGGACCTGCGCCTTGCAGGCGAGCTCCGCGCGATAGATGTTCGAAAACGCCTCCGCGACGGACGGCCCGCAGACCAGCAGGCCGTGGTTGCGCAGCACCATCAGGTCGGCATCGCCGAGGTTGCGCACCAGGTCTTCCTGCTCGGCCATGTCGACCACGACGCCACGGTATTCATGGTAGGCGACCTTGGAAAACCGCATCGCCGTCTGCGTCATCGGCAGGAAGCCGCACTCCATCGAAGACACCGCCATGCCCACCGGCGTGTGCGTGTGGATGATGCAGGCCGCGTCGTGCCGGTGCCGATGGATTGCGGAATGAATCACGAAGCCCGCGCGGTTCACGCCATAGTCGAAATCCGGCTTCCACAGGATCTCGCCCGCGAGGTTGATGCGGATCAGCGAGGATGCCGTGATCTCCTCGTACAGCAGCCCATAGGCGTTGATGAGGAACTCATCCTCCGTCCCCGGCACGCGCACCGAGATGTGGTTCGCGATCATGTCGGTCATGTCCCACAGCGCCACCAGGCGGTAGCAGGCGGCGAGGTCCTGGCGGGCCTGCCACTCCTCCGGGCTGACCTTGCCTTCGAGGGAGGGAATACCGAGTGCTGCGTTGGACATGCGGGTGTCTCCTTCAGGCCTTGTGGATCGGGTCGATCCAGGCGACGGCTTCCGGCTTCTCCGCCGGTTCGATGTCGAGGTTCACCACGACAGCCTCATTGTCGGACCGCACCAGCACGCATTCCAGCGTCTCGTCCGTGCTGGCGTTGATCTCCTGGTGCGGCACGTAGGGGGGCACGAAGATGAAGTCGCCAGGCCCGGCTTCGGCGACGAATTCCAGCTTCTCACCCCAACGCATGCGGGCGCGTCCCTTCAGGACATAGATCACGGATTCCAGCGCGCCGTGGTGGTGCGCGCCGGTCTTGGCATTGGCGTGGATGTGGACGGTGCCGGCCCAGATCTTCTGCGCGCCGACGCGGGCGAAGTTGATCGCGGCCGCGCGGTTCATGCCCGGCGTCTGCGCCGTGTTGGCATCGAGGCTGTCGCCGGGGATCACGCGGACGCCGGAGTTCTTCCAACCATCGGGCGGGGTCTCGTGGCTGTGGTCGTGGCCATCATGCGGCATGGCGCCGTCTCCGTACTGCGGGGCGCGAGGCTAGCGCCGGCGGCCCCTCGCGTCACCCCCAGGCGGGCAGCAGCGCGTCCATGATGCGCTCCACATCATCCATCGCGTTGTAGCCGTGAAAGGAGAAACGAATGCGCCCGCGACCGCCCCAGGCGAGCACGTTCTTCTCCTCCATCGCGGCGACGATGGCATCGCCGCGCGGCGTCTGGATGCACACGCTCGCGCCATGCGCGGCCGGGTCGCGCGGCGTGGTGCTCGGGATGCCGGCCGCGGCGAGCCGCGCGAGCAAGGCGACCGTCAGCGCCTGGACATGGCGCTGAACCGCCGCCGTCTCCCACTGCCCGAGATAGTCGAGTGCCGAGCCCAGCACATAGACCGGCAGATGCGCGGGATTGCCGCGGCAGAAGCGCATCGCGTCCGGCAGCAACGGCAAGCCGGCATTGTAGTCGAGCCGGCCCGGCGGCGGCGCGATGGAATGCCACCCCGCGCTGCCGGGCACCCAGCCCGGCTGACGCGCGCGGTTCCAGAAGGCGGTCGCCACACCCGTCACGCCAAGCTGCCAGTTGTAGCTGGCCGCGAAGGCGAAGTCGGCGATGCCAGCATCGATCGGCAGCCACCCCGCCGCCTGCGTGAAATCCACCACCAGCCAGGCGCCGACGCGGTCGGCGAGTTTGCGCAGCGCCACAAGATCCGGCCGCGCGCCGTTAAGGTAGGAAGCCGCACTCACGCCGATCACCCGCGTGCGCGCATCGACCAGGTCCGCCATGGCGGCGCAGTGCTTGAAGCGGATCTCCGCCCGCCCGCCGGCCATGAATGGGGCAACGACGGAGGGATACTCATCGGGTTCGAACAGCACATTGTCGCCGCTGCGCCAATCGATGCTCTCGGCCAGCATCGCGACACCCTCGGCCACCGAGGAGACGAAGCCGATGTCGCCGGTCTCGCAGGCCCAGCTGTGCGCGAGGGCGGCACGCACGCGCATCACCTCCGCCTCCTGCGCGGTGCGGCCGGGCATGCCGCGTGCCTTGTCGCGTGCATAGGCAGCGAATGCGTCGGCGTGGCGACGCAGCACCGGCGTCTCGCCACCCGCGCAAACATGGGCCTGGCCAGCGGGAATGCCGAAATCGGCGCGGGCGAACAGGGGCGTGTCGCTCATGGCCGGCAGCATGGCCCGATCTTGCCTGTCGAACCAAGCGCGCTTGGCCCGGAAGCCGCGGCCGTGTATCTCGCTACCTCATGCTGACGCGGAAAGCGAAATACGCCCTGCGCGCCCTGGTGGTGCTGGCAGATGCGAGTGCCGAAGGTCCGCTGCCGATCCAGCAGGTGGCCAAGCGCGCGCACGCCCCGCACAAGTTCCTCGAAGCCATATTGCTCGAACTTCGCCGCGGCGGCGTGCTGCGCAGAACGCGTGGAAAATCCGGCGGCTATGCGCTGGCGATGCCGGCCGCCGAGATCCGGCTGGGCAACGTCATCCGCATCGTCGACGGACCGCTCGCGCTCATCGCCTGCGCGAGCCTGACCGCCTATCGCCCCTGCGCGGATTGCCGAGAGCCGGAGGCCTGCACTATCCGCGCGCTGATGCGCCAGGTGCGCGACGCGACGGCGGCGATCCTCGACGGCGCGAGCCTGGACACGCTGCGCGCGCAGCCGATGCTCGCCGCTCAGTAGGTCTCGGCTTCGTCGAGCGCGGCGCGGTATTCGGCGGCCAGGCGCGCGCAGAGTTCCGCCGTGGTCGGCACATCGCGGATCGCACCCACCCCCTGCCCTGCCGACCAGATGTTCTTCCACGCCCGCTTCTCGTGGCTGCCGACGTTCATCGCCTTCTTCTCGGGCAGGTTCTCGGGGTCAAGACCCGCATTCTCCAGCGATCCGCGCATGAAGCTGCCCTTCACGCCGCTGATCGCGTCCGTATAGACGATGTCTTTGGCGGCGGAGTTCAGGATCATCTGCTTATAATCCTCGCTCGCCATGCTCTCGGTCGTCGCGATAAAGCGGGTACCGAGGTAGGCAAGGTCCGCGCCCGCGACACGCGCGGCCGCGATGTGGCGCCCGGTGGACAGCGCGCCGGCCAGCAGCAGCGTACCGTCGAATATCGCGCGCAGTTCGGTCAGGAAGGCGAAGGGGTTGAGCAGCCCGGCATGCCCGCCTGCACCCGCACTGACCGCGATCAATCCATCGACGCCGGCCTCGGCGGCCTTGGCCGCGTGGCGGAGGTTGATCACGTCGTGGAAGACCAGTCCGCCATAGGATTGCACCGCCTGCACCAGCTCGCTCACTGCCCCGAGCGAGGTGATGACCAGCGGCACCCGGTGCTTCACCACCGTGGCCAGGTCCTCATCGAGCCGCGTGTTCGACTTGTGGACGATGAGGTTCACGCCGTAGGGCGCGGGGGTGTTGCCCAGCCGCTCGCGGATCTCGTCGAGCCAGTCGGAGAAGCCCTCGTTGCTGCGCTGGTTCAGCGCCGGGAAGGTGCCGAGCAGCCCAGCCTTGCAGGTCTCCACGACCAGGTCGGGACCGGAGACGAGGAATTGCGGCGCCGCGACCGCGGGAATGGCAAGGCGGCCGCGCAAGGCTTCGGGTAGCGCCATGGACCGTATTTCTCCCGTTTTGGCTTTGTCCCGCTAAGCGAGGCCAACCCATGTTGCCAGCGCACGCCACGCATGCCTAGTTTTACGCAACAGCAAAGGCGCCGCACCCCGGGAGGTCCCGCACCAGACGGGACCCACGCGGCGCCAGGGGAGACGCATGGCCACAGTCGCGATCCGGGACGTTCGGAAGAAGTTCGGCAATTTCGAAGTGCTGCACGGGGTCAGTGTCGATATCCCCGATGGTGATTTCGTGGTGCTGGTCGGCCCCTCAGGCTGCGGGAAATCCACGCTGCTACGCATGCTCGCGGGTCTGGAGAACATCTCGGCCGGGGAGATCTCGATCGGCGGGCGTGTTGTGAACCAGGTCCCGCCCAAGGACCGCGACATCGCGATGGTGTTCCAGAACTACGCGCTCTATCCGCACATGACCGTCTTCGACAACATGGCCTTCTCCATGAAGCTCGCCGGCGCGCCTCGCCACGTCATGGAACAGGAAGTCGGCCGCGCGGCCAAGATCCTGGGGCTTGAGCTGCTGCTGGAGCGGTATCCGCGCCAGCTCTCGGGCGGCCAGCGCCAGCGCGTTGCCATGGGCCGGGCCATCGTGCGCAACCCGCAGGTGTTCCTGTTCGACGAGCCGCTGTCCAACCTTGACGCCAAGCTGCGCGTGCAGATGCGCTCCGAGATCAAGGAGCTGCACCAGCGCCTGAAGGTCACCACCGTCTACGTCACGCACGATCAGATCGAGGCGATGACCATGGCGGACCTGATCGTGGTGATGAACCACGGCATCATCGAGCAGGCTGGCCCGCCGCTGGCGCTGTACGACAAGCCCGCGAACATCTTCGTCGCCGGCTTCATCGGCTCGCCCGCGATGAACCTCATCGCCGGCACGGTGACCGGCGGCGTCTTCCACACGCCCGACGGTACGCCCTGGCCCCTGCCGCCCGGCGTTCGGGTGACCGACGGCCCCGTCACCTACGGCATCCGCCCCGAACACCTGCGCCTGGACCCCGAGGGTATGCCCGCGCTGGTCCAGCTGGTCGAGCCCACGGGATCGGAGACGCAGGTGCTGTTCCGCCTGGGCGAAACCCAGTTCAGCGGCGCCTTCCGCGAACGCGTCACCACAAGGCCCGGCGACATGCTCCGCGTCGCCCCCGACCCAGCACTGGTGCACCTGTTCGACCAGGCCACCGGCCAGCGTATCTGATCACCGAAAAACCAGGGAGAGAACGACAATGGTTGAAGTGACACGCCGCAACGCGATCGGCCTTTCGGCCGCCGCACTTGCGGCCATGACCATGGCGGAGAAGGCGCAGGCACAGGCGAGCCGCATCACCGCCGCCGATGGCGCCGCGCCCCGCCATGCAATCGAGAACGGCGCGACGCTGCGCATGCTGCGCCCCGTCCGCTTCGTCGCCCCCGACGAGGAGGTGTTCCGCGCGAACTGCGCCCGCTTCACCGCCCAGACCGGCGTCGAGGTGCGCGTCGATTTCGTCGGTTGGGAAGACATCACCCAGCAGACCGCGGTCACCGCAAATACCGGCGCCGGCCCTGACGTGATCATCGGCTTCAACGAGGCACCGCACGTCTATGCCGACAAGCTGGTGGAGACGACCGACGTCGCCGAATACCTCGGCCGGCGCTACGGCGGGTGGCTGCCGCTTGCGCAGCGCTACGGCAAGCGGCACAATTCCAACAACTGGATCGGCCTGCCCTTCGGCGCGTCCGGCGGCCCGCTCGTCTGGCGGAAGTCGGCCGTCAACGGCGTGGGCTTCGAACGCCCGCCCGAGGACCATGCCGGCTTCCTCGATCTGTGCCGCAAGCTGCGCCAGGCCAACAAGCCGGCCGGCTTCGCGCTCGGCAATGCCGTGGGCGACGGCAACGGCTTCGCCAACTGGCTGATCTGGTCGCATGGCGGCCACCTCGTGAACGAAGATGGCTCGGTCGGCATCAACTCGCGCGAGACGGTGGCAGCACTCACCTACCTCAAGGACCTCTATGCGACGTTCATCCCCGGCACGATCGCCTGGGGCGACATCAGCAACAACCGCGCCTATGCCGCGGGCGAGTGCCAGCTCACCGCGAATGGTGTCTCGCTGTATTTCGCGCTGAAGAACGACCCCGCGACGCGCGCGGTCGCTGATGATACCGAGCACTCGCTGCTGCCCAAGGGTCTCGCACCCTTTTCGCCGATGGCGGGGCTGACGCTGAACGCCATGGTGTTCAAGCACTCCCGCTTCCCGAATGCGGCCAAGGCGCTGCTGCAGTTCCTCCTCGAACGCGAGCAGTACGACCCCTGGCTGAACGCCAACCTCGGCTACTGGGCGCACCCGATGGAGAACTACTCCGCGAGCGCCGTTTGGACCTCGGACCCCAAGGTCACGATCTTCCGCGATACGATGAAGAGCCCCTTCTGGATCGGCTACAAGGGCCCGATCAGCGAGGGCTCGGCAGCCGCAAACGCGGACTACGTGATGGTGCAGATGTGCGCCTCGGTCGCCTCCGGCCAGGCCACGCCCGAGGCTGCGGCGCGCGAGGCCGAACGCCGCGCCACGCGTTTCTTCCGCCGGCGCTGAGTTGTTTTTCGGGCGGCGCCTGATGGCGCCGCCCTGTCGGAGTTTCCGCCATGTCCGCCGTCACCGCCGCAGAATGGATCAAGGCCAGGCGCGATCCGTCCTGGATCGTGAAGCTGTTCGACTGGAAGCCGTTCCTCGTCATCGTCTGCCTGTTGCCGGCGGTGGGGCTGCTGATGACCTTTCTCACCTACCCCCTCGGTCTGGGCATCTTTCTCGCCTTCACCGACACCACCATCGGTCGTCGCGGCGTCTGGGTGGGGATCGAGAATTTTCAGTACCTGCTGAGCGATCCGATCTGGCGCAATGCGGTATTCTACTCGGTCTTCTACACGGCCATCGCGACGGTCGGGAAATTCGGTTTGGGGCTCTGGCTCGCGCTGCTGCTCAACCAGCACATGCCGTTCAAGTCGCTGATCCGCGCGATCATCCTGCTGCCGTGGATCGTGCCCACCGTGCTGTCCGCGATCGCGTTCTGGTGGATCTACGATCCGCAGTTCTCGATCATCTCCTACATCTTCGTCGACGTGCTGGGCTGGCGGACCACAAACATCGACTTCATCGGCACGGAATGGCCGGCACGCTTCTCGCTGATCGTCGCCAATATCTGGCGCGGCATTCCCTTTGTCGCGATTTCCCTGCTCGCCGGCCTCCAGACCATCTCGCCGTCGCTGTATGAGGCCGCCCTTCTCGACGGCTCCACGGCCTGGCAGCGCTTCCGCTTCATCACCTTCCCGATGCTGCTGCCGATCCTGGCCATCGTGATGACCTTCTCGATCATCTTCACCTTCACCGACTTCCAGCTGGTCTACGCGATCACGCGCGGCGGCCCGCTGAACTCGACCCATTTGATGGCGACGCTGGCTT
>JAZKFA010000032.1:0-8750 GCA_040386655.1 Pseudomonadota bacterium
CTTCCCCACCGACGCCACGGCGTTCTTCACCGAGCTTGCCGCCAACAACAACCGAGAATGGTTCCTGGCGAACAAGCATCGCCATGAGAGTGCGGTCCTCGCCCCCGCCGCCGCGCTGATCGAGAGCCTGAATTTCGCCTTTGCAGTTCACGAATTGCCGCTGCGAGGCGACCCTCGGAAATCGGTCTTCCGGCTGCACCGGGACACGCGGTTTTCCGCCGACAAGACGCCCTACAAGACGCATCTGGGAATCGTGTTCACGCGCGACGGCACGCGCGGCACCTTGAACATGCTCTACATCCAACTCGGCGGCGACGACGGGCCGTTCCTTGGGATGGGTTTCTACATGCCTCCCCCGGCAGAGCTTGCCGCGCTGCGCGACGCGATCGCGCAGGCTCCGGAGGATTGGGCGGAGATGCTGGCCAGCCTGCGCAAGTCGAAGCTGACGCTGCGCGACGGCGAACCACTGCAGCGTATGCCGAAGGGGTTCGAGGATTTTGTCGACACGCCGGTTGCCCCGGACCTGAAGCGCCGGCACTTCACCATTCGCCACCGGATCGCACTCGCAAGGCTGGGTAAGCCGGCGCTCGTCAAAGATGTGCTCGCATTCGCGCAGGCGGGCATGCCGCTGCTGCGTTTTGGTGCGAAGGCGCTGCATGGGCTGGTGCCCACGGCGATCAGGCGCGCCGGCGGCTGACCCGCGCCTGAAGCGCGGGTCGCGGTCTTCAGCCCGTCTTGCGGGTGCCGATCGAGGCGAACTTCTTGTTGAACTTGGCGATCTGGCCGCCCGTGTCCATCACGCGCTGCACGCCGGTCCAGGCCGGGTGGGTCTTGGGGTCGATGTCCAGCCGGATCACGTCGCCCGCCTTGCCGTGGCAGGAGCGCGTCACGTACTCGGTGCCATCGGTCATGATGACCTTGATGTCGTGGTAGTCGGGGTGGATGTCGGGCTTCATCGTGCTGCTCTCGGCATGTGTCATGGCGCCGCCGATGTCCGACCGGCCGCGAAGCCGCCCCCTATAGGGGAAGCGCCTGCATCACGCAATCTCGCCGCGCTCGATCACGAAGGTGGCCTCGACCAGCGGGCGCAGCAGCTCGGGGTTGCTTTCGGTGATGAGGATCGCGAGGTCCGGCAGCGCGTCCCGCAGGCGCTTTAGCGCCTCGGCGTAGCGCAGCGCCAGTGCGGGGGCTAGGCCCTGGAAGGGTTCGTCCAGCATCACCGCGCGCACGCCCACCATCAGCGCGCGACCTAGGGCCACCATCTTCCCTTGCCCGCCCGACAGCCCGCCCGCGCGGCGCGGCGCGAGCTCCACCAACTCCGGCAACAGGCCGAAGACCAGGTCCAGCCGGCGGCGGATCTCGGCAGCGGGCAGGCCCAGGACCTCGGCGGGCAACAGCATGTTCTCGCGCACGGAGAAGGTGCCGAACAGCCGGCGCTCCTCGGGCGCGTAGCCGATGCCCATGCGCGCGCGGTGGTGCGCGGGCAGCTTGGCGGCATCCTCCCCGGCGATGCGAATGCGCCCCGACCCCGGCGTCAGCAGGCCCATCAGGGTGCGCAACGAGGTGGTCTTGCCCGCGCCGTTGCGCCCGATGAGTGCGACACGCCCGCCGGCCGGGACGTGCAGCGTGACGCCGCGGAGCACGGGTGCGCCGGCGATGGCGACGGAGACGTTGTCGAGCTCAAGCATGGGGTAGGCTCGGATCGACCGCGGCAACGCCGATGACCTCGCGTAGCACCGCTGGGTCGCGCAGCACCTCGCCTGGCGGACCGAGCGCGAGGATGCGGCCCTGCGACCACACCGCGACGCGGTCGGAGAAGCGCTCCACGACATCCATGTCGTGCTCGACGAAGACAGCCGTGACCTCCGCTTCGCGCAGCACGCGGGCGAGCGTCTCCACCACGGCCATCTTTTCCGATGCCGCGACGCCGGAGGTTGGCTCGTCCATCAGCAGCAGCCGGGGGCGCAACGCGACCGCCATGGCGATGTCGGCGAGCTTGCGGGCGCCCTCGTTCAGCGTGTCCGCGCGGCTGTCGCGGATGCCGTCGAGGCCGAAGCGGTCCAGCAGGTCGCGCGCCTCATCCATCACGCCCACCGAGAGCAGCGGCGCGAAGGGCCGCCACACGCCGCGCCGTGATGCGATGGCCAGGGCGGCGTTCTGCAGGACCGTGTGTTCAGTGAACAACTGCGGCAGCTGGAAGCTGCGCCCGATGCCGCGCTTGACGATGGCGCGCGGCGCCAGGCCCGTGATCGCCTCCCCATCATAATGGATGGTGCCGCCCTGCGGGCGCAGGTAGCCGGTGGTCATGTTGATGAAGGTGGTCTTGCCCGCGCCGTTCGGCCCGATGATGGCGAGGAACTCCCCGCGCATGACGGAGAGGTCGATGCCGTCGGCGGCCTTCACGCCCCCGAAGGCCAGTCGCAGCCCGCGGGCTTCGAGCAGTGCCGTGCCGCTCACGACACGCGCGCCCTACGCAGCAGCGCCGCGATCACACCCCAGACGCCGCCTGGCGCGAACAGGATCACCGCCAGCAGCGCGAGGCCGAGCGCCATCTGCCAGATATCGGCGAAGGCGGCCGCGGCATAGACGCGGATCAGCTCATAGGTGACCGCACCGAGGAAGGGTCCCAGCACGCCGCCGGCACCGCCCAGGATGGCGATGAACACCAGCTCGCCGGAACTGGTCCAGTACGCCAGCAGCGGTGTGACGTGCCGCGTGGTCATCGCGATGATTGCGCCCGCAGCGCCCGCCATCAGGGCCGAGAGCACATAGGCCACCAGCAGCACCCCGCGTGCAGAGACGCCCATGAATTCCAGCCGGGTCTCGCGCGTCTTGATGGCCGAGAGCGCCTCGCCCATCGGCGAGACCAGGTAGCGCCGCGCTACCCACCAGAATATGGCCGCGACTGCAAGCGCCGTCCCGAACATCACCCACGCGGCCATGGGGCCGTCCATCGGCATCCCTGCGATGGAGAGCGGTGCGACACGGATGCCGTCCGATCCCTTCGTGATGGCGTAGAATTTCTCGAGCAGGGAATACAACACCATGCTCAGTGCCAGGTTGAGCATTGAGAAGAAGATCTCGCGGTAGCGCGTGATGAACAGGCCGATGACCAGCCCTACCACGCCGGCGGTGAGCATCGCGAGCGGCAGCAGCACCAGCACGTCGCCCATGCTCGGCGCCGCGAAGGCCACCACATAGGCGCCGATCGCTGCATACATCGCGTGGCCGAAACTCACCTGCCCCGCGCGCAGCAGCAGCAGGATGCCAAGCACCGCGATGCCCTTGGCGAGCGCCAGCGTCAGGATGAAGCGTAGCCACGGCGCCGCCCAGGCCACCGCCACCAGCGCCACCGCGCCGGCCAGGGCCAGCCACGGCTCCGCACGCCGCATGCCCGATTGAGTCATCGTGCGGCGCCCTCAAACACGCCGGGCCTCCGCGGCGCCGAACAGGCCCTGCGGTCGCACCAGCAACACCGCCACCATGATCAGGTATGGCACCACGACCTCAAGCTCCGGTGCGAAGTACACCGCGACCGAGCGTCCCAGCCCGATCAAAAGCGCCGTCAGCGCCGCGCCCTCGATCTGGCCCAGCCCCGCTGTCGCGATCACCGCGAAGGACAGCACGATGGTCTGCGCGCCGATCCCGGGAACCAGCGACGTCGTGGGCGACGCCAGCGCCCCACCCAGCGCCGCCAGCACCGCCCCCGCCGTGAAGGTCAGCAGGAACACCTTCTTCGCGTCGATGCCTATCGCCGTGGCGGCTTCGCGGTCCACCGTCACCGCGACAATCACGCGCCCCGTCAGCGTCCGTCGCAGGAACCACGCGAGCCCCACCAGCGTCGCCAGCGCCACACCCGGCAGCAGGAACAACTGGTAAGCCGTGAAGGGAATGACATCGCCCGCGAACGGCACGTCCACCGTGCCCAGCAGCCGCACCGCGGCGTCGTTGCTCACGGGCTGCACACCCCAGACGAGCTTCTGCGCATCCTCCAGAATCATGAACAGCGCGAAGGTCACCAGCAGCTGGATCACCGGCTCCTCGCTGTAGATCCGGCGCAGCAGAACCCGCTCGATCACTGGCCCCAACAACAGCCCCACCAGCACCGCCGCCAACAACAGCATTGGCAGCGACGCCCAGGCCGGCAGCCCCGCCAGCCCACCCAGCGTCGCCGCCGCATAGGCCCCGATCGCATAGAACGACCCATGGGCCACGTTCAGCACACGCAAAACCCCAAACACCAAATTCAACCCGACCGACACCATGAACACCAACGCCGCATAGGCGAGCCCATCCAACAGCGCGAGACCGAGCAGCAGGCCGTTCTCATTGAACCAGGTGATCATGGGAGGAAGGCCCGGGGGCGCTGCCCCCTGGACCCGCGCCGGGGATCGCGCCGATCCCCGGACCCCAGCATGCGTTGGTATTGGCTTGGCAAGGGTGTGCTTGCTTGAAGCGCCTGGGTGGGGAGGGGGCGCATCGCGCGCGCTCCCTCGATCAAGGTTGCTCCACGCGCCCCCTCCCCGCCCAGGCTCGCCTCCGGCGAGGACTCCTCACCAAGACCATGAACCAACAGATGGAGGTCGAGCATCGACACGATCCTCGCGGGGTCCAGGGGCAGAGCCCCTGGCCTGTCACCCATGCTCATGGCTCAGAGAGCCGTCCCTACGCGCGTTTCCATGCCTGGCGTGAGTGTCTTCAGCCAGTCGGTGCTCTTCTGGCCGACCGGGGCGCTGATCTGGTCGGCGGGGTAGCGGATCATCCGTTCCGGCACGGCGTAGGGGTAGCGTTCGCCGTGCGAGGAGAGGCCGACGATCTGTTCCTCGAGGCCCTGGCCGTCGGAGCGCAGCGTGATGGAGGCGGTGGGCGTCGGGAAGGTCAGGCCGCGGAAGGCGTTCGCGAGTTCGAGGTCGGAGGGCCAGCCGCCGGACTTCGCCTCGACGGCCTTGGTGTAGGCGGCGCGGAGGGCCCATACGGCCTGGGCCATGTGGTGGACGGGGTAGATCGGGTACTCGTTGAAGCGGCTGCGATAGCCTTCGATGAAGCGGTCGAAGGCGGCGCGGTCGCGGGGCGCGGGGTGGTTGATCCAATGGTCGCCGCGCGCGCCGATGATGTGGCCGGCGGGCATGGTGCGCCCGAGTGTCGGCATCGAGGGCTCGGCGACCGGCATGACGAACAGGCTGCGCTCGAACAGGCGGCGTTCATTGGCCTGGCGGATGAGCGTCGCGAGCTCGCCGCCCCAGGTGGTGGAGAGGATGACATCGGGGCGGAGTGCGAGAAGGCGCGTGATCTCGGTCGAGAAATCGGTGCTGTTGAATCGGGGGAACATCTCGGCCACCACGCGCACGCCGGGCTTGAGCGCGTCCATCGCGGTCTTCCAAAGCTCCCACGAGTCGCGGCCCCAGGCGTAGTCCTGGTTGATCACGGCGATGGAGCGGAAGTCGGGCTTGTGCTTGAGCAGGTACAGCAAGGGCGCGAGCACTTCGGGCGTGCCGTAGCCCTGGGTCCGGAAGGCATAGGGGTGGTTGCCTTCCTCGAAGCTGCGCTGGGTGCCGCAATCCCACAGGATGGTTGTCTTGCGCAGCTCGTCGGAGAGCGGCGTGCAGGCGAGGCAGGAGCCTGAGGAGATGGAGGCGAACATCACGTGCACGCCCTCGCTCTGCACCAGGCGGCGGAATTCGCCGACCAGGTGCTCGGTGCCTGGGCCTTCGTCGACGAAGATGGGGCGGACGGGCACGCCGGCGATGCCGCCGGAGGCGTTCACCTCGTCGAACAGCCACTGCGCGGCGCGCTGGCCGGGGACGCCGAAGACCGAGGCGGGGCCGGAGAGAAAGGTGGTGATGCCGACCTTGAGCTCGGCCGGCTTGGGCACCGCCTGGGCGGAGAGGGTTTCGGGCAGGACGACGCCGCCGAAGCCTGCGGCCAGCAGCGCCGCGCGGCGCGTGATTCCGTTGGTCATGTCCGGTCTCCTCCGTGGATTTTCTTCCTTGGGGCGGAGCATGGCCGCGCCCGCGCGCGCTGTGAAGGGCGAAGATTTGCGCCTCGGGGCGCGCGGCCCGTAGTTTGCGGTCATGCCTTTCTCGATCCTCTCGATCCAGTCCTGGGTGGCCTATGGCCATGTCGGCAATGCCAGCGCGGTGTTCCCGCTGCAGCGGCTTGGCGCGGAGGTCTGGGCGGTGAACACGGTGCAGTTCTCCAACCACACCGGTTATGGGGCGTGGCGAGGGGAGGTGTTCTCCGATGCGCTGGTACGCGATTGCGTGAAGGGCATCGCGGAGCGTGGCGTGCTGGCGCAGTGCGACGCGGTGCTGTCGGGCTACATGGGCAGCCCCGCGATCGGGGCCGCGATCCGGGATGCAGTGGCACAGGTAAAGGCGGCCAATCCGCGCGCGATCTGGTGCTGCGACCCGGTGCTGGGTGACATCGACCGCGGCATCTATGTGCGCCCCGGCATCCCGGAATTCCTGCGTGACGAGGCGCTGCCCGCGGCCGACATCGCGACGCCCAACCAGTTCGAGCTGGAATGGCTGACGGGACTGCGCGTCGCGACGCTGGATGATGCGAAGGCTGCCCTACGCGCGCTGGCGGCACGCGGGCCGCGGCGGCTGCTGCTGACCAGCCTGCGCACGGACGACACGCCCGAGGATGCGATGGACATGCTGGCGATGGAGGCGGGTGCCTTCCACCGCCTGCGCACGCCGCGCCTTCCGCTGAACGTCAACGGCGCCGGCGATGCGATCGCCGCGCTGTTCCTGTTCCATACGCTGGCCGGGCGCAGCGCGGCGGAGGCAATGGCCGCGAGCGGTGCGTCTTTGCACGGCATCCTCACGGCGACCGCGGCAGCTGGCGCGCGTGAGTTGCAGACCATCGCGGCGCAGCAGGAACTGGTCACCCCGAGCGCACGGTTCGACGCCGTGGCCTGCTGAGAGTTCGAGTGGTTTTCGCTGGACCGGCGTCCTGGTTTTCGGTCTCTCGCGACAGGAGCGATTCGGCATGTCACCAGGCGACACCACAATGAAGAAGGGCGATGTCACCAAGCTGCAACGCATCGGCGCGCGCAGCGGGTCCGACCTCGAGGATGAGCTGGGCTTCCAGTGCGGACGCCTCGCCGCGGGCTATCTGGTGCTGGTGCTGAAGCAGCCGCTGACGGCCGCGGATTTCGAGTTCTCGGGCATCACGCTCCGCTCGGGCGGGCGCCTGGGCAATCCGGCGAGCACCGGCACCTCCGACAAGCTGCGCGAGCGTGTCAGCGAACAGATGCGGCGCGAATACGGCACCGCCACCTACGACCAGATGAAGCAGCGCGCGCTGGCCGGCATCACGCCAACTGGCCCGAGCCGGTTGATCAAGTTCCTGCCCATGACGCGGCACGACGACACCCTTGGGCCGGACTTGCAGTACCCGCCCGGCGGCGGCGGGTTGCAATGGACGCTGGTGAAGGAGTGCAAGTTTCTTGTGGCACTCGATGTAAGGGCGGGCCTCGCTCAGGCGCCGGGCATCAGCTGGAAGATCGGTCCGGGCTCAACCTATGAGGACCGGCACCGGATCAACGCATACCTCGAACGCATCTGAGCGCGCCCGCCCTCACACCACAACGCGCCGGTACAGGTGCCACGTCGCGTGCCCAAGCACCGGCATCGCGATGGCCAGGCCCACGAACAGCGTCGCACTGCCGGCGATCAGCAGCGCCGCGATGATCGCGCCCCAGATCGCCATGACGATCGGGTTCGAGGCGACCGCGCGCAGCGAGGTGCGCACCGCCACGCCCAGGCCGGGGTTGCGGTCGAGCAGCAACGGGAAGCTCACCACCGTGATCGCCAGCACGATGGTTGCGAAGATCGCGCCCACGATGTGGCCCACGATGATCAGCCGCCAGCCTTCGGGCGTGCCGAAGACGCGGCCGAGGAAGTCCATCGGATGGGCGAAGGCGCCGGTGCCGATCGTGCTGTGCAGGATAACCCGCGCGGCAATCATCCAGGCGATGAACAGCACCACCAGCAGCAGGCCAAGCCCGATGATCGAGGGAAGTGCGGGCGAATGGCGCACCGCCAGGGCGTCGGTCGCGGAGACTTCGAGCCCCTGCTCGCGGCGCCGGCTGAGTTCATAGATGCCCAGGGCCAGGATCGGGCCGAGCAAGGCGAAACCGGAGACCAGCGGAAAGAACAACGTCATCAAATCTCCGCCCCAGGCCGCGCGTGCGGCGAGCGCGCCGATGACGGGGTAGATGACGGCGAGGAAGATCAGCTGCGTCGGTGCCGCCTGGAAATCCCGCCAGCCCTGGCCGAGTGCCTCAAACAGGTCGTCGATTGTGATACGGCGCACCTCGGGCACGGCGACGGCGGCATGTTGCGGAATCGCGATAACCTCAGCCATGGACAATCTCCCTCGCGGCCTGCGCCGTGTTGCCTCAGCCAGGCGGGTCTCCGAGGCGGGCGATCAAGAGAAGGGAGCAAGTCCGAGGCACACACCGCGGCGATCCACTGAAAGGGACCATAGGCAAGCGGCGCTGCCGAATTCAACGCCGAAGGCCGAGGCTCACTTCTCTGTGCCATATGTACAGCCCGGCCCCGACCAGCACGGCGATGCCTGCGAAATCCCACCCATCGGGCAGTTCGCCCCACAGGATGCCGCCCAGGACGGTGGTCCAGACGATGCCCGAGTACTCGAAGGGGGCGACGAGGGATGGCTCACCGCGGCGGTAGGCCTCGGTCATCAGCACCTGTGCGAGCGCCGATACCAGGCCCGTTCCC
>JAZKFA010000033.1:0-11693 GCA_040386655.1 Pseudomonadota bacterium
GGAAGTCGCCGGCGAACGTATCGCGCTGGAGAGCCTGGACATCCTGACGCTCGGCGCCGGCGGCGGGTCCATCGCATTCCTCGGGCCCGGGGGCTTGCTTCAGGTGGGCCCGCGCAGCGCCGGCGCGGTACCAGGCCCGGCCTGCTACGGCCAGGGCGGCACGGAGGCCACCGTCACCGATGCGAACCTGGTGCTGGGCTACCTGGACGCCGGCAACTTCCTCGGCGGCCAGCGCGTGCTGGATCGCGCCGCGGCCGAGGCCGCCTTCGCACGCCTCGGCGCACGCCTGGGCCTGCACGCGATGCAGGCGGCCGCCGGCGCGCATCGCCTGGCCAATCTGCGCATGGCCGACGGCATTCGCCTCGCCACCGTACGGCGGGGCGTCGATCCGCGGGGCTTCACCCTGCTCGCCTTCGGCGGCGCGGCCGGGCTGCACGCGAGTGCCGTGGCGCGCGAGCTCGGCATGAACAAGGTCGCGGTGCCGGTCTTCGCCGCTGGCCTCTCCGCGTGGGGGATGCTGCACACCGATCTGCGCTACGAGGTCTCCCGCAGCCTCGAAGGTGCGGGGCTGCCGCCGGATGCGGAGCTGCGCGCGATCTTCGCCTCGCTCGAGGCCGAGGGCCGCGCCCGCGTCGCCCACTGGTTCGGCGGCGAGGTCTCCGTCCGCCGCGCCGCGGACATGCGCTATGGCGAGCAGGTCTTCGAGGTCGGCGTGCCGCTCGACGCCGTGGATTTCGCCGCCGAGGGCGTCAGCGCCCGCGTCGCCGAAGCCTTCCACGCACGGCACGAACGCATCTTCACCTACGCGCTCCGCGGCGACGAGGTGGCGCTGGTCAATGCCCGCATCGCGGTGCTGGGGCTGCTCGAAGGTGGCCCCGCGCGCGCGACCATGCCGAAGGGCGCCCCCTTCGCGCCACGCCGCCGCGTCACGCTCGAAACCGGCCCCGCCGAAATCCCGGTGCACGCCTTCGCTTCCCTGCCGCCGCGTGAGGCGTTCACCGGCCCGGCCATCATCGAGAGCGACACCACCACCGTTCTCCTGCTGGCGGGCGACGTGGCGCGGATGGATGCGCGCGGCTGGCTGGAGATCGCGCTGTCCTAGTCAGCGCGGCGCCGCGCCAGCCACACGGTATGGCCGCCGCAATCCGGATCCTCGGCCACATGGTCCAGCACGTCGAACCCATGCGCGTCCAGGTGCTGCCGATATTCATCCGGGGACAGGCTCGCATGGAACAGGGGCTCGCCGAACAGCGTGCCCATCGCCACGCCATGGGCGGGCCCGGCGGTGAACATCAGCGTCCCGCCGGGTTCCACATGCGCCGCGAATACCGGGAACATCGCGCGCTGGTCGGCATGGGTGAGATGAAAGAAACTGTCCCAGGCGAGCACGCCGTCGAAGCGCCGCCCCAGCACCAGCCGCCGCATATCCGCGGCCAACCAGCGCTGATCCGGCGCCATGTCGCGCGCCATCGCCAGCAACTGCGGCGAGGCATCCACGCCCGTGAGAAGATGCCCCAGCCCGATCAAATGCGCCGCGATCGGTCGACCCGATCCACAGCCGAGATCAAGGATCTCCGCATGCTCAGGCAGGGGATGGAGAAATTTTTCGAGCCAGGGAGCCTCGCCCCCCAGCAACTCGCCCCGCGCCTCGGACCAGGCCCGGGCGTGGCGGCGGTAGAGGCCGATAATCTGGCCTGCGGAAGCCTCGTTCAGGCGGCCTTCTTGGCCTTGGCCTTCTCGAGCCGGCGCTTGATGACGATCGTCTCGATCGTCAGCTTCCGGTCGGGCGTGTCGAGCAGATAGCTGTCGATCCCGCCATTGTGCTCGACCGTGCGGATGCCGTTCGCGGTCAGACGCAGGCGGATCTGGGCCGCCAGCACGTCGGAGAAGAACGAGCTCTCCTGCAGGTTCGGCAGGAAGCGCCGACGCGTCTTGTTGTTCGCGTGGCTGACATTGTTCCCCGAGAGGACACCCTTGCCGGTGACGGCGCAGCGACGAGCCATGAAAGCCATTCCCAAACAGTAAGCCGCGCCAGACCCGGTGGGGCCGCGCGAGAGAGGCGGTGTGTGGCGGAAGCCGCCGGCAAGGTCAAGGGCGACCACCGCCGGACCCCGGCGCCGGGGTCCGCGAGCAACCCCGCCCTTCCCGCATGCGTTCCGGGGTCCACGGTTCCACAGTGGCGCCGCGAAGAAGGAGACCATCCATGAACGCCTCCGAGATCCAGGAACACATGAGCGTCGTCGGCTCCTGCGGCAACGCGGTCGGCACGGTGGACCATGTTGAGGGCGACCAGATCAAGCTCACCCGCAGCAGCGATCCGCACGGCCAGGGCCACCACCACTTTCTCCCGCTCAGCCATGTCAAAGGCGTGGAGAACGGCAAGGTCGTGCTGAACGTGAATTCGGAAGAAGCCAAGAAGGCCCTCCTGGCGCAGCCCGGCGGGTAACGGCCGGCCGGTCTTGCTTCCCACCCCACGCGGGACCGGGTAAGCGCGCATGTCATCATCCGGGGGCATGCGCGCGTGGCGAAGTCGTCCTTTGTCTGTCAGGCCTGCGGGGCGGTGGCGCCGAAATGGCAGGGCCGCTGCGACGCCTGCGGCGCCTGGAACACCCTGATCGAGGAGGCCACCGCGCCCCGCGGCCCCGGTCCTGCCTCCAAAGGCGGAGTCGGACGCCGGCTGGAATTCGTGGGGCTGAAGGGCACGTCGGATCCTCCGGCCCGCATCAAAACCGGCATCCCCGAACTGGACCGCGTACTCGGCGGCGGCCTGGTCGCGGCGAGCGCGGTGCTGGTTGGCGGCGACCCCGGCATCGGCAAATCCACTATCCTGTTGCAGGCGGCCGCGCGGATCGCAGCCCTGGGACACCGCGCGCTCTACATCAGTGGCGAGGAGGCGGTGGAGCAGGTGCGCCTGCGCGCCGCCCGCCTCGGCCTGTCCGAAAGCCCCATGGCGCTGGCCTCCGCGACCGCGCTGCGCGATATCATCGCGAGCCTGGAGCGGGAGCCGGACGCGGCGCTGGTCGTCATCGACTCCATCCAGACCGTGTGGCTGGACAGCCTCGATTCCGCGCCGGGCACCGTCGCTCAGGTGCGCGCCTGTGCTGCGGAGCTGGTGCGCCTGGCCAAGGCGCGCGGTTTCGCGGTCATCCTCGTCGGTCACGTGACGAAGGAGGGCACGCTGGCCGGCCCTCGTGTGCTGGAACACATGGTCGACGCCACGCTCTATTTCGAAGGCGATCGCGGCCATCAGTTCCGCATTCTGCGCGCCACCAAGAACCGCTTCGGTGCCACCGACGAGATCGGCGTCTTCGAGATGACCGATGCCGGCCTGGTCGAGGTCGCGAATCCCTCCGCCCTGTTCCTCGCGGAACGGCGAGGCAATGTCTCGGGCTCGGCGGTCTTCGCGGGGATCGAAGGCACGCGGCCGGTGCTGGTGGAGGTGCAGGCGCTGCTCTCGCCCTCCTCGGGCGGGTCGCCGCGGCGGCAGGTGGTGGGCTGGGATTCCGGTCGTCTGTCGATGCTGCTGGCCGTGCTCGAGTCGCGCTGCGGGATGTCGCTCGGGCAGAACGACGTCTACCTCAACATCGCCGGTGGGTTGCGCATCCAGGAACCCGCGGCCGACCTCGCCGTGGCGGCGGCCCTGGCCTCCGCCGCGACGGACCGGCCGACTGACCCGGACCGCGTCTATTTCGGCGAGATCGGCCTTTCGGGCGAGATCCGGCAGGTGAGCCAGCCGGACCAAAGATTGCGGGAGGCGCAGAAGCTGGGTTTTTCCCAGGCGACCCTGCCCAAGCGTACCGCGCGGCCGGGCCGCAGCAATGCCGCCCCCGATGGCCTCGCACTCGATGAGATCGGGCATCTGGCCGACTTGGTGGCGCGGTTTGCCGAGGCGAGCGTGAAGAAGCGAAAGCCGCCCGCGCAACAGTGACGCCGCACGAAGCCCCGTCTATACCCCCCGCCCATGAACTGGGTTGATGCCATCCTCATCGCCGTGATCGTCATCTCGGCGCTGCACGCGTTCTTCCGCGGGCTGGTGCGCGAGGCGCTCGGCGTCGGCGCCTGGATTGGCGCGGGGCTGATGGCGCTGATCGGCTTGCCGCATGTCCGTCCCCTGGTCCAACCTTATGTGGAACAGCCCTACCTGGTGGATGCGATCGCGGCGGGTGGCATTTTCCTCGCCGTGCTGATCATCCTCAAGATCATCATCTCCTGGATCGCGGGCCTGGTGCAGGCTTCCATTTTGTCGGGTCTGGATCGCGTTCTGGGACTGGTGTTCGGCATTGCGCGGGGTGCTTTCCTCATCGTCCTTGCCTATATCGTGGGGACGCTGGCGCTGCCCGCCCCGGATCGCTGGCCAACCCCCGTGCGGGAGGCACGTGCCCTGCCCTATGTCGCCGACGCCTCTGCGCGCCTCGCCGCGCTGACGCCGCCGGCCTATCGCCCCAGCCTGCCCGAGTTGCCCGTACCGCCGACGCCGAGGGTCGAGGATCTGCTGCGCCCCCCCGCGCGACCCCGCCAGTGAGGACCGCCTCGCCATGATGCCAAACGCCGCTTCCGACCTGCATGACGACGATAAGCCGCACGAGGAGTGTGGCGTTTTCGGCGTCTGGAACACCACCGATGCCTCCGCGCTCACCGCGCTCGGCCTGCATGCCCTGCAGCATCGCGGGCAGGAGGCGGCGGGCATCGTCAGCCTCGACGACAAGGCGCAGTTCCACGCGCATAAGGGGCGCGGTCTGGTCGGCGACAATTTCAGCAATGCCGCGGTGATCGCGGGCCTGCCCGGCCATGCCGCGCTTGGCCACAACCGCTACGCCACCACCGGCGAGACGGCGCTGCGCAACGTGCAGCCGCTGTACGCCGATTTCGAGTTCGGCGGCTTCGCGGTCGCACATAACGGCAACCTCACCAATGCCTTCGTGCTGAAGCGCGCCCTGGTCCGCCGCGGCTGCCTGTTCCAGAGCACGACCGACAGCGAGGTCTTCGTCCACCTCATCGCCATCAGTCTCTACACCACCGTGCTGGACCGGCTGATCGACGCGCTGAAGCAGGTGCAGGGCGCCTATTCGCTCGTCGCACTCCACAATGGCGCGCTGATCGGCGCGCGCGACCCGCTGGGCGTTCGTCCGCTGGTGCTCGGCCGACTGCCGCCGGCGATGGGCGGCGGCTATGTGCTGGCGTCCGAGACCTGCGCGCTCGACATCGTGGGCGCGGATTTCGAGCGTGACATCGAGCCCGGCGAGATCGTCGTCATCGACGACACCGGCCTGCATTCGACCAAGCCTTTCGGCAAGCAGGACAGCCGCTTCTGCATCTTCGAATACATCTACTTCGCCCGCCCCGATTCCGTAACTGAGGGCACGCCTGTCTACGACACCCGCAAGCGCATTGGCGCCGAGTTGGCGCGCGAGAGCGACATCGCAGCCGATGTCGTCGTCCCCGTGCCCGACAGCGGCGTCCCCGCCGCGATGGGCTATGCGAGCGAGGCCGGCATCCCGTTCGAGCTGGGCATCATTCGCAACCATTATGTCGGCCGCACCTTCATCGAGCCCACCGACCAGATCCGCAATCTGGGGGTGAAGCTGAAGCACAGCGCGAACCGGCCCATCCTGGCGGGCAAGCGGGTGATCCTGGTCGATGATTCGATCGTGCGCGGCACCACCTCGCGCAAGATCGTGGAGATGGTGCGCCAAGCGGGTGCAACCGAGGTGCACATGCGCATTTCCTCGCCGCCCACGACGCACAGCTGCTACTACGGGATCGACACGCCGGAGCGGTCGCAGCTGATGGCGGCGCAGCATGACGTGGCCGAGATGGCGCGCATCATCGGCGTGGATTCCCTGGCCTTCATTTCCCTCGACGGCCTGTACCGCGCACTCGGCAAGCCCGGGCGCGACAGCGCGAAGCCGGGCTATTGCGACGCCTGCTTCACCGGCGAATACGCGATCCCACTGACCGACTGGCAGGCCAATGAGGAGAAGCAGCTCTCCCTGCTGCAGCCCGCCGCGCAATGAGCCTTCTGGCGGACCGAATCGCGCTGGTCACCGGCGCCTCGCGCGGGATCGGCCAGGCGGTTGCGATCGAGCTCGCGCGGCGCGGGGCGCATGTGATCCTCACCGCGCGCACCCAGGGCGGTCTGGAGGAGACGGATGACACGATCCGCGCCGCCGGCGGCACCGCGACGCTGCTGCCGCTCGACCTGGTCAAGGAGCAGGATCGCATCGATGCGATCGGGCCCACGCTCTACGAACGCTTCGGGCGGATGGACATCCTGGTTCACGCCGCGGGGTCCATCAATCGCCTGACGCCGGTCGCGCATATTGAACCCGGCGACTGGAATCAGGTCCTCGGTGTGACGTTGTCCGCGGCGTGGCGGCTAATCCGCAGCTGCGATCCGCCGCTGCGCGCCTCCGACGCCGGGCGGGCAGTGTTCCTGACCGATGCGCGCGCGCGCACGCCCATGCCCTACTGGGGCATGTACGGCGCGGCCAAGGCGGGGCTGGACCACCTGGCGCTGACCTGGGCAGCGGAGACGGCGAGCACCCGGCTGCGGGTGAACCTCTTCGCGCCGCCGCCCACTGCCACCAAGCTGCATGCGCTGGCCTTCCCCGGCATCCCGCCCGAGAGCCTGGCACAGCCAGGAGACGTGGCCCGCGCGATCGCGGATCTCTGCGGCCCTGGGGAAATGCGCACCGGCCAACGCCTGCCCGACGCTTCCTGAGCGGTGCGGCGGGAGGCCTTCCACCCGCGCCGGGCTTCCGCTACTGAGACGCTGGCGTGGACCCGTAGCTCAGCTGGATAGAGCGCTGCCCTCCGAAGGCAGAGGTCGAAGGTTCGAATCCTTTCGGGTCCGCCAGTAAGCTCGCCAACCTCAGACCCTCATGTCCCGAGCCTCGCCTACCGGCGTCATTGAGGCGCCAACCCCGGCCGAGCACGCGAACCTCGGCCTCCCTCGTCGCGTTGATCCGGCCGTGGCACGCGCCGCTTTGCCTCTCTCCTACACACTCTTAGGAGACCGGTTGGCGCAGCGATCAACCCGGAATTCGACCACCGCAGTCAAGGCACAGGCCCCGTTTGGAGCTGCGAAACCTGTCCTATATCGGGCACCATAACGCCCGCATCCCCGTACTCATGTTGGCACGCCTGCCCTGAGCAACCGCTGGAAACCCCCTGCAAGCCCTGTTCTGCTAACCGCGGTCGCTTAGACGCGCGCAGTGCTTGCGCATCCCACTACCGTGCGTCCGTGACCCCGCAGCAACAGCAGCTAACCATCGTCCGGAAACAGTTGCGATCTTCCGGAAACGCTTGCGCGGCACGTACCGCGTGCATAACGTCGACGTGATGCAATCACAATTTTCGGTGAGAGTGGCGCTCCGATGTTAGACACCTTGCTGCGAAACGACACCGCGGTCGCGACCGCACCAAGCTTCATGTTCGCCACCGGCATCGAGAACAGTGCGCCGACCATTGAAGGCGGGCGCGTCCGGCGCGATCAGCTTGCGGAGTGCGGTCATTACGAACGCTGGCAGGAGGACTTCGCCCTCGTCCGCGAAGTCGGCTGCGGGTATCTGCGCTATGGCCCGCAGCTCCATCGCACCCTCATGGGGGAGGGCCGTTATGACTGGAGCTTCGCCGATGAGACCTTCGCGGCCCTCCGGCGCCAGGGCACCGTGCCGATCGTGGATCTTTGCCACTTCGGCGTGCCGGACTGGATGGGGGATTTCCAGAACCCCGACTTCCCCGAACTGTTCGCCGCCTATGCCGGCGCCTTCGCGCGCCGCTTTCCCTGGGTGCAGCTCTACACCCCCGTGAATGAGATGTTCATCACCGCGGTCTTCTCCGCCAAGTACGGCTGGTGGAACGAGCAGGCGCGCGACGACAGGTCCTACGTCACCGCCATCAAGCACGTCGTCCGGGCCAATGTACTGGCCATGCACGCCATCCTCGCGATTCGGCCTGACGCGCTCTTTATTCAGTCGGAATCGACTGAGCACTTCCACCCCGAGTGCCCGCAGGCCTTGCACCATGCCGATTTCCGCAATGGCGAGCGGTTCCTGACGCTCGATCTGAACTACGGCTTCCGCGTCGACAGCGCGATGTACGAGTTCTTGCAGGATAACGGCCTGACCCGTGAGGAATACCGCTTCTTCATGTCGCAGGACCTGCGCCGCCACTGCATCATGGGAAATGACTGGTACGCGACCAACGAGCACCTGGTCACCGCTGACGGGCATAGCCGTTGGGCCGGCGAAGTCTTGGGCTACGCCCCCGTCACTCGCTTGTACCACGACCGCTACCGCCTGCCGGTTATGCACACCGAAACCAACTGCGATGAAGGGCCGAATGGCGACGAGGCCGAGCGGTGGCTGTGGAAGCAATGGGCGGGCGTGATGCGCTTGCGCCAGGATGGCATCCCGATCCTTGGCTTCACCTGGTATTCCCTGACAGACCAGATCGACTGGGACGTGGCGCTCCGGGAGCAACGCGGGCGGATCAACCCGCGAGGTCTTTTCGACCTCGACCGGCGGCCTCGCGCCGCGGGTCGTGCCTACGCGAAACTGATCGGCGCCTGGTCCGCTGTGCTGGCGCGCCAGGGATCATGCCTGCATCCCGTGTTGTCGCCGCTGCACTGAGGCGTAGAGAGGGCTGGCCGCACGCCGTAAGGCCCTCGCATTTGTGCGCTGTTCAGGGCTCTGCACTCCCTGCGCAGATAAAGCCTGCTCCGTCAGCGCAGACGGGGATGCGTCCGGACAAGGCCACGCTTTCGCTCCGCGACCTGCCGGAACGCCTTTACGTCTGCCTTCGCGCGTCCGGCTGCGTACACCGACAGTTCATGCCTCGGCGCGGCTGCTCCCATCCATGATGGCACTGCGCGGGGGCGCCCTCCGGCGCGGAACCTCAGGCCCGGCGAGCCGCCGGTCTGGAGCAAGGTCCCGGCGTATCGGCAGGGCGGCCCACAGGCGTCAAGCGTTGAGCGACAGCGTCAAAGCCAAGGGCAAGCACCAGAGGAGGCGAACGTGGCAAGCGAGGCACAGAACGGCAAAGGCTCCGCTCCGGCGACGCAAGCGAGCGGGATGAACCCGGGCGATGACGCTCCTCCCGGCACCCCTGGAACTGGCGAGGATATTTGCCCGCAGTGCAGCGGCAAGGGAAAGACTCGGGATGGCGGCGAATGTGCGAACTGCGGCGGAACGGGCAAGGTGACCAAGGGGGTCGCAGGAGGCTAGCGCTCACCTTCGGACCCATCACGGACGAGGCCCACGCTTGAACAGACGGGCACTGCTCCGCGGTGCCGGCCCTTTGGCTCCAGCGCTGGCCGCAGCCGGCGCGCTCGCCTCAGGAGCCGAACGCTGTCCGTCCAACTCCCCAACGGACCCCACCGCCAGTTCCCATCTTCGCTGCGCTGCTTAAGCCTGTTTCCAGAGCCAATTCGTGGGTGGCTTCAAATGCTCGGCGCAGCGACGGCCACGGGCGCAGGGTTGCAGCCGGCTCTCTCAGCGCTCGAACGCCTTTGGAAGCTGATCGATCAGGACCAGCTCGGGAGTAAGACATGCATCCCAAGCGCCGCGAACTCCCCGCAGCCCTTTCCGCATTCGCCGTCGGTTCTCATCCTGCGCCGGAGGCGAAGCGCGGTGCCCTCAGTCATGTAGCCAACCTCGTCCACATCGATCCCACGCCACTCTTTCCGCTCTCGCCCTACCTGCAGATGCAGTTCATGGAGCCGCTGGGTGTGACCGATGGCTCCGTCGAGGCGAGCTGGGATCACGACGTCGACGCGTGGCGCAGCGACTTCGTCGGCACCGTTCGGGACCTGGCGCCGGGTGCGATTCGCTGGGGCGGGCTGCTGAGCCGCTATTACAGGTGGCGTGAGGCCGTCGGGCCGGTCGCGGGGCGCCGGCCCATGCGGAACTACCAGTGGGGCGGCTGGGAGACGAACCGGGTCGGCACCGCCGAATTCGTCGACCTCTGCCGTCAGGTGGGCGCCGCCCCAATCTTGTCCGTTAACTTCCTCAGCGATGGGCACCAAGGCTTTGCTCAGACCCGGGAAGGCAATCGCACCGGCGATGCCCACGAAGCGGCTGACTGGGTCTCCTATTGCAACGACCCGGACAATGCAGCGCGCCGCGCCCACGGCGCAACGGCGCCGCACGACGTCAGGTTCTGGCAGATCGGGAACGAGACGTCGTACGGCGATGCAGGGTTCACGAAGGACGAAGCCATTGCCCACACGCTCACATTCGCACGCGAGATGCGCGCGCGTGATCCATCCATCCGCCTGATCGGCTGGGGCGACCGCGGCCGCAGTGACGATCCCTCCTTATGGGCGCGCGACATGATCCGCCGCGCGGGCGAGCACCTGGACTGCATCGCCATCCACATGATGCAGCAGATACCCACGCGCCCGGACACGGTGCTTCGCGGACGCGCCTACCAGGATGATCCCGCGCGCGCCTGGGCGGAGCTGCTGGAGCTCTCCCGCGGCATCGACGCCAGGCTGACCGAGCTGGAGGACATCATCGCTGCCGAAGGGGCGCGGACGGGGATCGCCGTGACCGAGGGCCATTTGAGCCTGGCGCCCCACAACATCCACCCGATCCTCGATGAGTGGCTGACCGGCGCCTATCACGCGCGCGCGCTGAACACTTATCAGCGGCACGGCGCGCGCGTTCAGATCGCGACGATTGCCGATTTCAACTGCACCCGCTGGACCGTCGCGGCGGTGCGGCTGCAGGTGCCGCGCGGCGTGAGTTACCTGACGCCCGCGGGCTCGGTCATGCGTCTGTTCGGGCGTCACAACGGGGATCATTCGGTGGCGATTCGTGGCACACCGACGGAGCTGGACGTGGCAGCCAGCCGAAGCGGGGACAGGATTTTCCTGCACGTCGCGAACCTCAGCTACGATGCGGCAGTCGAGGCGACGTTCGTTGTCGATGGCCACATCATTGCGGGTGGCCGCATTCTGGAAATAGCGCCTGAACACCCGCGGCAGGCGGTGAGCCAGGACCAGCCCGACGCACTTGCCCCACGAGAACACCAGCTTGCCCCAGGCCAGACGGTGACGTGCCGATTCCCGCCCACCGCCGTCAGCGTCGTCGACCTTCAGATCAATGCGGATTTGTCCGGGCTCCCGTGAAGCATCGCGCGGACGGGCGGGGAGCCGATGATCCCTCCCACCGCTTAAACCATGCCGCTCATCGGCGTTTCCCCGCATCCCCGGCTGCCTGGATGGCCGCCCAGATCTTCATCGGTGTCGCCGGCATGTCGATGCCGCGGACACCGAGCGGCGCCACGGCGTCCAGCACGGCGTGGATGATGGTCTGCGGCGCGCCGATGCAGCCGGCCTGACCGGATCCCTTGACCCCCAACGGGTTCGAACGCGTGGGAACACCAGCGAAGATGACAGTCAGGTCCGGAAGATCCTCCGCGCGCGGCAGACAGTAGTCCTGGAACGATGCCGCCATCGGCTGCGCCGTGCCGGCGTCGTAGGCGACCTCCTCCAGCAGCGCCTGCCCGATGCCCTGCGCGAGCCCGCCCTGCACCTGGCCGCGCGTGAGGAGCGGGTTCACCAGCGTCCCGTAATCATCGACGGCGACGTAGCTGAGCAGGCGCACGCATCCGGTTTCCGGATCGACCACGACCTCCGCGACGTGGCAGCCATTCGGGAAGGTCACGAGGTCGATCGGGTTGTCGAT
>JAZKFA010000034.1:0-260 GCA_040386655.1 Pseudomonadota bacterium
AATCCGAACCCGAGATGGTGAAGAAGGGCACGTTCGCTTCGCCCGCGATGGAGCGCGCGAGCAGCGTCTTGCCGGTGCCCGGAGGGCCGACCAGCAGAACGCCCTTGGGAATCTTGCCGCCCAGGCGCTGGAACTTCTGGGGGTCGCGGAGGAACTCCACGATCTCTTCCAGTTCCGCCTTGGCTTCCTCGATGCCGGCGACGTCCTCGAACGTCACCCGGCCCTGCTTCTCGGTCAGCAGCTTGGCCTTGGACTTGCCG
>JAZKFA010000034.1:270-8111 GCA_040386655.1 Pseudomonadota bacterium
AAGATCCACACGCCTATCAGCAGCAGCATCGGGAACCAGGACATGAGGTAGTGCAGCAGCGGGTTGACGTCGCTGTCCTCGGGCCGCGCGACAACGCGCACACCCTTCTCGGTCAGGCGCGTCACCAGAGCAGGGTCTTCCGGGGTGTAGGTCGAGAAGCTGCGGCCGTCGGAGAGCTGGCCGGTCACGATCCGGCCCTGGATCACGACGTCGCGCACATGGCCCGCATTCACCTCATTGAGGAAATCCGAGTAGGCGACCTGCTGGGCGGAAGCGCGGGTACCGCCCGAGGGTTGGAACAGGTTGAACAGCGCCACGAGAAGCAGCGCCACGATCACCCACAGCGCCAGGTTGCGGCCAAAATTATTCACTTGGGCAATCCCATCTTCCTTCGCCCGAGGGCGTGACCTCCGGCCCCGCCGGGCCGACTTGAACACCTACATGGGGTTGCACTGCCCGGGCGTGAATGGGCCCCCTGTCGCTCGCCTGGAATTTGCCGGCTCCGCGGCCGCCGGCCTCTAGGCTGAAAAAGACGCCCAGCCGAGCGGCGCGCCGCCTTGCGGGGCGAAAGCCAGCGCGAAGGGGCGGCAAGCATCAGATGAAGGATAGTCCAGGGTTGGCAAGGCCGCCAGCCTTCCCTTGGTGTCGCGAATCGCCGGCAAGGTGGCGCGAAGCAGGGCCGGCAGCGGCGGATGCCGCGTCACGAACTCGCGGCCGAGCGCGCCCAGCCAGTGCCCCTCCGCACCCTCGCCGGTGAGGCGGAAGCGCCCGTCCCAGACAGCCCCACGCAGTGCCGGGACGGGCGGGGCGAGGGCGGCCGCCTCGCGCAGCAGGAGCCAGCCGCCACCGGAGGCGGGGCGCAGCCAGGCGCCGCCCAGCGTCCCGCGCCCCTGTGCCAGCAGGGCGGCGACCGCATCGCCCGGCGGCGCGAAGTCGGCCCCGCCGACCAGGCGCACCAGCACGCCGAGCGCCTCCGCCGCCAAGGCATCCCTGCCCAACGCCGCGGGATCGATGCGCGCAAAGCCGCTGGCCGAGATCATCGCGGAGGCAGCGAGCCGCGCGGCGACCGCGCCTTCCCGCGCGGCGCGGCGCCGGGCGAAGCGCTCGGCGGCCTCGAAAAGGGCGGGCTGGCCCGCCTCCGTCGCGGCACCGCGCAGCCGGACGCGGACAAAGCGGGCATCGGCATTGCTCGGGTCGCGCTCGGGCGCGAGGCCCGCCGCGGCGATCGTCGCCTCCAACCGCTCGGGTGATACGCCGAGCAGAGGGCGCAGGATCAGCGCCTCCGCCGCCGCGCGCACCGGGGCCATTGCCGCCAGGCCCGCCGTGCCGCTGCCGGCGAGCGCGCGCGTGAGGAGCGTCTCCGCCTGGTCGCCGGCGTGATGGCCGAGCAGCAGCCAGGGCCGCGCCTCGGCTCTGCAGGCGGCGAGCATCGCCTCCAGTCGTGCGGCGCGAGCACGGTCCTGAACTCCGGTGCCGGAGGCGAGCCCAAGGCCGATCACACGGGCCGGGATCCTTGCGCTTTCCAGCCGGTCCCGCACTCGCGCGGCCTCCGCGCCGCTGCCGTCGCGCAGGCCATGATCCACGATGAGTGCCAACAGAGACCCGCCGCGTGCGACCACCCAGTCCCGTGCCAGGAACGCGAGTGCCAGGCTATGCGGCCCACCGGACACCCCGGCGGCCAGGCGCGGCTGCTGACCAAACGGGCCAAGCGGCGTCATCCAGCCCTCGAATTTATCCCCTGTGACCGGCGCCGCCATCGCGGCGAACGGCGCCCCGTTGCGTCAGCGGCAGCCGTTCGCCCGGCGCGCCTGCTCGGCACGCTGGGCGAGCGGCGGCGAGAGCCGGGGGAATTCCGCGCGCAGCTGGTCGAGCGTGTCGCAAGCCTCGCGGCGCGCGTTGAAGCCGGAGAAGGCACCGGACAGGCCAAGCAGCGCCTCGGGTGCGCGCGCGCCCTGGCGGTTGCGCCGGTAGGCCTCGTCATAGGCGAGCGCGGCGTTCTGGAACTGCCGCCGTCCGGCGAGGCTGTCGCCGAGCAGCAGCTGCGCATCCTGGGCGCGGGCCGGGGCGCGAGCGGCAAGCGCCTCACGCGCAGCGGCCTCGGCCGCCGCGTAGTCCCGCCGAGCCAGGGCGGCCTGGCCCTCGGACAGCGCGCGTTCAGGCGTGCGCGGACCCGCATTCGCGGCCGGCGGTGCAGGCGCGCCGGCATCGGGGCGCGGCGGCGCGTCGCTGCGCTGTTGCGGGACGGGGCCCGTTGGGCGCGGCGTGCCCGGGCGCCCGGTCTCGAGCTGCTGAAGACGGAATTCCAGGTCACCGCGGAGCTTCTCGATATCCTCGGACAGGCGCTGGTTGCGGAATTCCAGTTCCTGGTTGCGGCCGCGCAGGCGGCGGACCTCCTCCTCCATCTCCGCGACGCGGCTGACGAGCTGGCCCACCAGCTCGCCCCCGCCGGCACCGCGCGGGGCGGAGGAGGGCGGGGGGAGGCTCGACCCGCCGCGACGTAGCTGGTCGATCTCCCGGCGCAGTTCCAGCAGCTGGTTCTGCAGCGCGATGCCCTCGCGGGTTTCGATCTGCGCGCGCGCATCGGACGAGGCCAGCAGCGCGGCTGCGAGACAGGCGGCGACGCACCACCCATGAAACGGCTTCAACAACGGCCTACCCCTGCTGTGGACCATCCTTGATCCTTAAAGAAAAAGGGCGGCCACCGTAAGGCAGCCGCCCTTCATCACGTATTCGCCAGGGCGTGCCCGGGGCGAGGTGCGATCAGCGGACGACGGTGACCGCGCGGCGGTTCTGCGCCCAGGCGCCTTCATCCGAACCCAGGGCCGCCGGGCGGTCCTTGCCGTAGCTGATGGTGGAGACGCGGGCGCCGGCGACGCCGCCGGCCACAAGCAGGTCGCGCGCCGCATTCGCGCGGCGCTGGCCGAGGGCCAGGTTGTACTCGCGCGTGCCGCGCTCATCGGCATGGCCCTCGACCTGGACGGTTACCGAGGAATTGGTCTGCATCCAGGCGGCCTGGCGCTGCAGGATGGGGCGCTGGTCGGCACGGATGGAGCTGCGGTCGGTTTCGAACAGAACGCGGTCCCCGACATTGGCGACCAGGTCTTCCTGGCTGCCCGGCCGAATGGTGCTGCCGCCGGTGCCCGTCGTCGCGGTGTTCTGGTCCGTGTTGGCGCAGGCGGCCAGCAGCGAGATCGCGGCAAAGGCGGCAAGGATCGGCTTGGTCATTCGAGGGGGTCCTTTCGGGGGGACGATCAGAAATCTGTTCAATTCTTGGGGATATCGGACAGTGTCGGCGCATGGTCAAGCAGTAACCGAATGAAGACGCCGCAATCACCAGCCATTTCTGGGATGAATGGCCTCAAGACAACAGTGGCGACCATGCAGGGTCGGAGGCATCGGTGGGCGTGGTCACCGGCCGCTCGTTGAAGCCCGCGATGTCGATGGAGACCAAGCGCGAAGAGTAGCCGCCGCCGCGCTGGTCCCGCGCGGGCGTCTCCCGGTAGAACATCAGCACGCGGCCATTGGGCGCGAAGGTCGGCCCCTCCATCCCCCAACCCTCGGACAGGATGCGCTCGCCCGAGCCGTCCGGGCGCATCACGCCGATGGCGAAGCCACCCCGCGCGATGCGGGTGAAGGCGATCAGGTCGCCGCGCGGCGACCACACCGGCGTCGCATAGCGGCCATTGCCGAAGGAGATGCGCCGCGCCCCGCCGCCGCCGGCATCCATCACATACAGCTGCTGGTCGCCGCCGCGATCCGAGTTGAAGACGATCTGCGAGCCGTCCGGCGAATAGCAGGGGGACACGTCGAGGCCGCCGCCGGAGGTCAGTTGCCGCTCGCGGCGCGACCCGAGGTCGACCACGAAGATGTTCGCATCGCCGCCGCGCGTGGAGGAGAGCACCACCGAGCGACCATCGGGCGAGAAGCGCGGCGACAGCGTCATGCCGCCGAAATTGCCCAGCACTTCCTGCCGGCCGGAGCCGAGGTCGAACAGGTAGACGCGCGGCTCGCCCTGCTGCTGGTAAGACATGAAGGCGATGCGGTCGGCACTGGGGTGGAAGCGCGGCGTCAGCGCGGTCAGCCGCCCATCGGTGAGGAAGCGGTGGTTCTCGCCATCCTGGTCCATGATTGCGAGGCGGCGAATACGGCGATCACGCGGGCCGGCTTCGCTGATGTAGACCACGCGCGTGTCGAAATAGCCCTTCTCGCCGAGCAGCCGCTCATAGATGGCGTCCGAGATCAGGTGCGCGATGCGGCGCCAGTTCGCGTTGGGCGCGTTGAAGGCGGTGCCCTGCAGCTGGGTCTCCGGGTTCACGTCCCAGAGGCGGAACTCCACGCGCACCTGATCGCCACGCGTCTCCACGCGGCCGGTGGTCAGCGCCTGGGCGCCGATCAGCCGCCAATCCTGGAAGCGCGGCGTCTGCGCGGCCGCCTCGGGCGTCTGGATGAAGGCCTGGCGGTCCACCGGCCGGAACAGGCCCGAATTGCGCAGGTTGGCCTGCACCACGCGCGCGATGTCGCGTCCGAGCCGCTCGCCATCGCCGGTGCCCGCGAAATCGGGGATGGCGATGGGCAAGGGGTCCGTCCGCGCGCGGGTGATGTCGATGACCGCGCCGCGCGCGGCGGCTGGGGCCTGCGCAAGTGCGGCCAACGGCGTTGCGAAGATGCCCGGGGCGACGAGGCCGCCAAGCAAGGCGTGGCGGCGGGAAATGCCAGTGCTGTTCATCGGGAAACGAGCCCTCTCGGGTTGAAGCGGAAGACCGAAGCCTGGACCTCCGCGATCTTGTCGCGCGGGATGCGCAGCGCCGCGCAGCGGCTGTCCGTCAACGCGCGACGCGCCTGTTCGAACACCGCCCTTGCGCGCGGATCGGCGGGCGGCCCGCCGGAAGCAGCCATGGCATTGCGGATGACGCCCTGCCCGTCGACCTGCACCCGCAGCTCGACGACGATGGTGTTCAGCCCGACCATGCCCGCATCCACCGACCAGCATTCGCTGATCTGCTCGGCGATGTTGCGGATTTCGCCGGCAGTCAGGGTGGACGTGCCCCTGGGCGCGCCGCCACCCGTCGCGGGCGCGGCTTGCGGGTTCGGCCGCGCGCGTGGCGCCTCAGTCTGCTGCTGGGTGGTGCGCAGCCGGTCAAGCGTGTTGAGCACACTCGAGGAGCGTTCCTGCGGCCGCGCGACGGGCGGCGTGGACGCGGTCCCGGGCGTGGTGGCCGGCTGCGGCGGCGGCGGAATGGGCGGCGGCGGCAAGGGCATCGGGTCCGCGCGAGGCGGGGCCGGCGTCGGCGTCGCCTGCTGCGGCTGGGCTGGCGTCGGCCGCGCCGGGGCAGGGGGCGGCGGCGGCTGGAACGGGATGGCGTTCGCGCTGGGTGCGGGCGGGGGCGGCGTCGGCAGTGCCTGGTTGGCCGGCGCCTGCGCCGAGGACGGCGGCGTCGGGCGAGGCGGCGGCGGAGCGGGCGGGGCCGCGGCGGTGGCTGGTGCGGGCGGCGGCGGGGGCGGCGGCGGTGGCGGCGCGGTCACCTGGTTCGGGCGCTGCTCCGGCGCTTCCGGGCGCGGCGGCGCGCTCACCGGATTGGGTGCGGGCATCGGCGCGGGCCGCTCGCCCTGAGCTTCCTGCGGCGCCTCGGTCGAGATCACCTCGACCGAGATGCCGGTCTCCTGCGGCTCGGGGATCGGCCGTGCGAGGGCGAACAGCGCCCCGATCGCGAGGATCGACAGGTGCAGCCCCAGCGACACCGCGCCCCACCGGCGCAGGCGGTCCTGCTGGTCGGGTCCGGCGCCGAAGCCAAGGGTGCTCGCGGACACGGGGCGCCCGGGTCAGCGCGCCGGGGGGCGCGGGCGCGCCGGCGCGGCAGGCGCGGGCGGTGTGGCGGCAGGGCGTCCGGCGGGCTGCTCGGTCAGCAGGGCAACGCGGGTGAAGCCGGCGGTGGCGATGGTGCCCATCACCTCCATCACCCGGCCGTAGTTGATGCCGCGATCGCCGCGTACGAAGATGCGCCGCTCCGGCTGGCCCGTGGCCTGGGCCGGCTGGTTCGCGAGGATGGCGCGCAGCCGCTCGACCAAGCCTTCCAGCGGGACCTCGGATTCCTGGAGGAAGATCTTGCCCTCGGTGTTGACCGAGATGGTCAGCGGCTCGGTTTCCTGCGCCATCGGCTGGGCGGCGGTGCGCGGCAGGTCGATCGGCACGCCCACCGTCATCAGCGGCGCGGCCACCATGAAGATGATCAGCAGCACCAGCATCACGTCGACCAGCGGCGTGACGTTGATTTCCGCCATCGGCCGATAGCGTGACTTGCCGGTGGCACGGCCTCCGAGGGAGACGGCCATCGCGGCTACTCCGCGGCCTGCGCGGCGCGCGGCGGCGCGGCGGCGGCGGCCTGCTGGTCCGCCTGGCGCGACACGATGGCCGCGAACTCGGTGGCAAAGCTTTCCAGCCGTGCCGCGAAGCGCGCCAGGTCGGTGTTGATCTTGTTGTACGCCAGCACCGCCGGGATCGCGGCGACCAGGCCGATGGCGGTCGCGAACAGCGCCTCCGCAATGCCGGGTGCCACGACCGCAAGGTTGGTGTTCTGCATGCCCGCGATGGCGGCGAAGCTGTTCATGATGCCCCAGACCGTGCCGAACAGCCCGATGAAGGGACCCACCGAGCCCACCGAGGCCAGGAACACCATCCAGCGCTCCATCCGCTCCAGCTCGCGCCCGATGGTGACGGACATCGCGCGCTCCACACGCTCCTTCGCGCCGGCGACGGCGGCTCCGGTGAGGTTCGCACTGCGGCGCCATTCGCGCATCGCAGCGCCGAACACGGCGGCCATGGGGTGGCTGGGCTGCTCGCCCTCGCGCTGGAACAATTCGTCGAGGCTGCCGCCGGACCAGAACTTGTCCTCGAAGGCGTTCGCGGCGCGGTTGGCGCGGCGCATCGACGTGACCTTCTCGAACACGATGGCCCAGACCCAGACGCTGGCCAGCAACAGGCCGAGCATCACGGCCTTCACCACCCAGTCGGCCTGCAGGAACAGGCCCCAGAGCGAAAGATCATGTGCAACCTGCGGCAGGCCGGCGGTATTCACGGTGCGGTCCAAACGGAACCCTCCTTCAACGACATCACGATGGAGCGGTCTCCGCCGCTTTCTGCGCTTCCTGAACACCGCTGCGGAACAGGGTCCGCCACGGCTCCGGGATTGGTCGCGGTGACAGCTTGTCGCGGTCCACACAGACCAGACCGACCACCAGCGCCGCCAGGCGCTCGCCATCGCGCAGAACGCGTTGGTCGAGAACCAGCTGCACCGGGGTCACCCGGCGAATCCTCGTCTCCACCACCAAGCCGTCATCCAGCCGGGCGGGCCGCCAATACTCCACTTCAATCCGCCGCACCACGAGTAACGCGTTGTGACCATCGATCATGCCCTGGTGCGGGTGCCCCGCATCGCGCAGTGATTCCGTCCTTGCCCGCTCTGCCCAGCGCAGATGACTGGCGTGATAGGCCATGCCGCCGGCATCCGTATCCTCGAAATAGACCCGGATCGGAAAGCGATGCGGTGGCGTTTCGATGACGCTCATGGGGCATCATCGCGGCCGAGCAGGTCCAGCTGTGCGGCGAGTGCCACCGGTGGCGAGAGGCCCAGGTGGCGCCAGCCCGGCTCGCCTAGCATGCGACCGCGTGGGGTGCGCAGCACCAGCCCCTCCTGGATGAGGAAGGGCTCGATCACCTCCTCAAGCGTATCGCGGGATTCCGCGAGCGCCGCGGCCAGCGTCTCGACACCGACCGGGCCGCCATTGTGATGCTCCGCGATGCGGCGGAGATAGCGGCGGTCCATGGCATCGAGCCCGAGGTGGTC
>JAZKFA010000035.1:0-7462 GCA_040386655.1 Pseudomonadota bacterium
CAATACTCCCGGCATCGGGCTGGAGCAGGCCGGCCACGCAGCGCAGCAGCGTCGTTTTGCCGCACCCGGACGGGCCGAGCAGCGAGACGAATTCGCCGCGCGCCACCGCGATGGACAGATCATCGAGCACGACCGCAGCACCGAAGCGCTTCGTCACGCCGCTGACCGCGAGGTGGCCTGCCGCCTCCACCCCGGCCGCGCCGTCCTTCACCGTGCCGAGATCTCGCGCTCGAAGCGCTCGATCCAGCCATTGCGCTGGTCGGCGAAGTATTCCCAGTCGAGCACGGTCAGCTCGGGCAGGTTCAGCCCGGCCGGCATCACTGTCTTGGTGTTGGTCGGCTTGGAGAAGAAGGTGCGCCCGATCAGCGCCTGGGTCTCAGGGTTGAGCAGCTCGTCGATGAATTTCTGGCCGAGCGCCGCGTTGGGGCCGTTGCGCACGAGTGCCACGCCTGCCGGCATCGCGACGGTGCCCTCCCGCGGGAAGGCCAGGTCGACCGGGGCCCGCTGGCTCTTGCGGAACAGGGTTGTGCGGCTGTCGGGCGAGAGGAACAGGTCGACCTCGCCGCTTTCGTGCAGCTGCTGTGCCTGGGGCGGGTTGGTCGTGATCTGGAGGATGTTCGGGCGAAGCTCCCGCAGCTTCGCGAAGCCGGCGTCGGCCAGGCGCAGGCACTCGTTCAGTGGCCGTCCGGTGGCCAGCTGCGTCGCGGCCAGCAGCGGGACAACCGCCTGGGTGATGCGCATCGAGATCAGGATGATCTTGTCGCGGTATTTCGGATCCCAGGCCTCGGCGTAGCTCGCGGGCGCGGTGCGCACGTTGCGCGTGTTGTAGGAGATCGAGGCCGCCGGGAAGCACCAGTTCACCCACATGGAATCGCGCGGCTTGGCGTCCGCCTGCACGTCTGCGAGGTTCGGGATGTCCGTGCCCTTGAGCGTGGTGATCAGGTTCTCGCGCTCGGCGAGGATCAGTACCGGGTCGTCCATCATGGTGACGGTCATGGTCGGGCGCGCGCGGTTGGAGCGCATCTTCTCGAGGTTGATGAGGCTGTTCGTGCCCTCGAACAGGATCTTGAAGCCGTGCTTGCGCTCGATGACCGGGAACAGGATGTCCGTCAGTCCCGGCGAGGCCGGGCCGCCCACGAAGATCTCCGGCGTTTGCGCGCGCAGGATGGCCGGTGTGGCGAGCAGGCTGGCGCCGGCCTGCAGCAGTGCGCGGCGGGGAACGCGGTAGGACATCGGGACATCTCCGGGCGTTGGCGTTGGCCGGGAGTAGCAAGCGGCGTGCCGCAGGGCCGCGGTTCAACCGGCGCCGCAGCTGCGCTAAGGGATCCGCGATGTCCCCCTTGAAGCACCTGCTGCTGCTCGGCGCCGGCCACGCCCATGTCGAGGTGCTGCGCGATTTTGCCCGCACGCCCTTCCCCGGCCTGCGCATCACGGTGCTGAGCCGCGAGCGCTTCTCACCCTATTCCGGCATGCTGCCCGGCGTTATGGCGGGGCAGTACGCGCCGGAGGAGGCGTTGATCGATTCGCCCGCGCTCACCGCGCGCGCGGGAGGGACGTTCATCCATGACAGCGCGGTGGCGGTTGATCTGAGCGGTCGGCGCGTGCAGCGCGCGGGTGGCGAGGCGATCGCCTATGACCTGCTCTCGATCGACATCGGCGCGACGCCCGAGCTCGGCACCGAGGGGGCGGCGGAGCATGCAATCCCGGTCAAGCCGATCGACGCGCTGCTCGCGCGGCTGGGCGCCATCGCGCAGGCGCGCAGCTTCGCCGTGGTGGGCGGCGGTGCCGCGGGTTTCGAGATCGCGCTGGCGCTTCGGGCACGCCAAGCGGAGGCCCCGGTCACGCTGGTGGCCGGGCTGCTCGGCCTGCTGCCGGGCCTGCCCGAGGGCGCGCGGCGGCGCGGTGCTGCGGCGCTCGCGCGGCACGATATCGCGCTTGCGGAGGGTCATCCTGTCGAACGTGTCGCGGCAGGCGCGCTGCACTTCGATGGACGCCCGCCGATCCTCGCGGAGGCGCTGCTCTGGTGCACCGGCGCGGCCGCACCCTCGCTGCTCGCAGAGAGCGGCTTGCCCTGCGACGCGGACGGGTTCCTGACCGTGCAGGCGGGGCTCGACGTGCCGGGGCATCCCGAGATCTTCGCGGCCGGCGACGCCGCGAGTTACCTGGCGCAGCGCTTGCCCAAGGCGGGCGTCTATGCCGTGCGGCAGGGGCCGGTGCTGGCGGGCAACCTGCGGCGCGCCGCGGCAGGCGAGGCCCCCCTTCCCTTCCGCCCGCAACGGGAGGCGCTGCTGCTGCTCTCGACCGCGGATGGCCGCGCCATCGGCACGCGCAACGGCTTCGTCGTGCAGGGCGGTTGGGTGTGGCGCTGGAAGGACTACATCGACCGTACCTTCATGCGCCGCTACAGCGTGACCTGAAGCCGCCCCGCCTGGCGGCCATTGCTGTCGAGGATGGGGGCTTCGACCCGCTCGATCAGCCCCGGCACCGCCTCACGTTCGATCAGGCCAAGTTCGGCCAGCACGCCAACCAGCACCGCCATCTTCGCACGCGAGGCGCCATCGGCGAGCTTGATGGCAATACCCAGACCACGCTCGGGCACGAAGGCCAGGCAGAAGCCCTCCGCGCCGCCCTTCAGCACCACGCGGCCATCGAGCGCACGCACCAGGCGCTCGGTCGGTTGGTCGCGGCCGGAAATGTGGTCGGGGTGCGCGGCCATCGCGCCCAGGATGCGCGTGACCGCGGCCGCGCGCCCGGCGCCGGCGACCCGTTGCGACGCGAAGCGCGCCGCCACGCGCGCCATGTCCGCGACCGGCAGCGCCAGCGCGGGCAACCCGCAGCCATCCACCCCCTGCGGGAGTGCGGCCGCATCGCGCCCGAGCAATTCGGAGAAGGCTTCGAGAAACATCCGCTGCGTGGCATGGCCGGGCCGGTCATAGCCCTCCGCCGGTGCGCCTATTCCGCGCGCGAGGGTGAGAAAGCCGCAGTGCTTGCCCGAGCAGTTGTGGAATACGCGCGACGGCGCACCGCCCGCGCGCAGCACCGCGGCCATGTCCGCCTGGTGATGCGGCAGGGCTGGGCCGCAGACCAGCGCGCTTTCGGGCAGTTCCAGCCGCGTCAGCCACTCACGCACCATCGCTACTTGGAAATCCTGCGCATGATGGGACGCGCAGGCGAGCGCGATATGCGCGGGCGTGAGGCCCAGCGCATCCGCCGCCCCGCTCTCGACCAGCGCGATGGCCTGGAACGGCTTGAGGGAGGAGCGCGGGAAGGTCACGAAATCAGCATCGCCGCGGGTGAAGACCAGTTTGCCATCGGCATCGGCGACCGCCACCACGCCGTGGTGCAGGCTTTCCAGCGCCGGGCCGCGATGGAGTTCGGCAAGGCGGGCGAATTGGCTCATGGGGCGATCCTGCTGGCGGTGCTGCGCCCAGGCTGCGGCAGCTTCGCCGCGCTGTCCATTGGCGAGAAGTTGGGCACATGCCCTCGATTGAGGCCGCTCCGTGCCCGCGCCGCAGCCTCACGAGCCCGACGGAACGGGCACGCGTCATGGCACGGATATCGCTACCTCGATGAAGGCCGGACGCCCCAGGCACAGGCCGCAAGCGCTTGTCCCTTTAGCATCGCGATCGATCGCCCCGCCGCGCGGAGCACAGGAGAGAGAACCGCCCATGAGCAAGAATTTCCCCCCCATTTCGCGCCGCGCGCTGGTCGCCGGCATGGGCGGCGCGCTCGCGATGCCCGCCATCCGCCCCGCCTTCGGCCAGGCGGCCCCGATTAAGGTCGGCGTGCTGCACTCGCTCTCCGGCACCATGGCCATCTCCGAGACCGCGCTGCGCGACACCGTGCTGATGATGGTCGAGGCGCAGAACGCCGCCGGCGGCATTCTCGGCCGCCGCCTCGAAGCCGTGGTCGTGGACCCCGCGTCGAACTGGCCGCTGTTTGCCGAGAAGGCGCGCGAGCTGCTCGCCGTCGCCAAGGTGGACGTGACCTTCGGCTGCTGGACCTCGGTCAGCCGCAAGTCCGTCCTGCCGGTGTTCGAAGAGCTGAACGGCCTGCTCTTCTACCCCGTCCAGTATGAGGGCGAGGAAGAGAGCCGCAATATCTTCTACACCGGTGCCGCGCCGAACCAGCAGGCGATCCCGGCCGTCGAATACCTGCTCGGCGCCGATGGCGGTTCGGCCAAGCGCATCGCGCTGCTGGGGACCGACTACGTCTATCCCCGCACCACCAACCGCATCCTGCGCGGCTACCTCAACTCCAAGGGCATCACCGATGCCGACATCATGGAGGAGTACACGCCCTTCGGTCACTCCGACTGGCAGGGCATCGTCGCACGCGTGAAGCGCTTCGCCTCCGAGGGCAAGAAGACCGCGATCGTGTCGACCATCAACGGCGACGCGAACGTTCCCTTCTACCGTGAGCTCGGCAACCAGGGCATCAAGGCGGAAGACATCCCGTCGGTCGCGTTCTCGGTGGGTGAGGAAGAACTCGCGGGCATCGATGCGCGTCCGCTCGTTGGGCACCTGGCGGCATGGAACTACTTCATGTCCGTGCAGTCGCCGGTCAACACGGCGTTCAAGGCGCAGTTTGCGGCCTATATCCGCAACCCCCGCCGCGTGACCAACGACCCGATGGAGGCCACCTATACCGGCTTCAAGATGTGGGCCCAGGCCGTCACACAGGCCCGGACCACCGCGGTCGATGCCGTGCGCACCGCGATGATCGGCCAGAAGGTCGATGCGCCGTCCGGCTACACCCAGGAGATGCACCGCAACCATCATCTGTCCAAGCCGGTGATGATCGGTGAGATCCAGGCCGACGGCCAGTTCAACATCGTCTACCGGACGCCCACCGCCATCCCGGCGGAAAACTGGTCGCCCTTCATCCCCGAGAACGCCAACCGCCGCCGCGGCTGAGCGCATTCCACACCTTGATCCGCGCGGCGACTGATCGCGCCGCGCGGACGGGACTTTGACCATGACGCGTATCCTGCTCGCCTGCCTGCTTGTGCTGAGTGCCGCACTGCCCGCGCGCGCGCAGGATGCCTTCACCGCCGCGCTGCCCGGCCTGTTCGGCGGCTTCAACGACATCGCGACATCCGTGGACCAGCTTGGCAGTGCAGGCGACCCGCGCGCGTTGCCGCTGCTGCGCGCGCTCGCCGATGGGCGACTGCTCAAGCGCGAGACGACCCTGATCATCCGAGCCGATGCGGGTGCGACGGATGCTGTCACCGGTGCCGCTGCCGATGCAGCGGGCGCGGAGGCAGTGCGGCTGAACAACCGGGTGCGCGTCGCGCTCCGCGGTGCCATCGGGCGCCTCGCACTTGTCTCGCCCGATGCCGCCGAGCGCGCGTCGGCCGCCGAGGCGGTGTTCCGCTCCCGCTCGGCCGAGAACATCCCCATTCTGGAAGCCGCCCTCGCGCGGGAGAGCGTGCCGCGCATCCGCGCGCAGATGGAATTGTCGCTTGCCGCCTCGCGCCTGATCGCGTCCGACGCGGCGGTGCAGCGCCAGGGCATCGCCGCACTCGCCGCCGCCGGAACCGAAGGCGCGCGTGCCTTGCTGCTGGAGGCGCGCAATTCCACACCCGCGCTTGCAGAGGAGATCACCGCGGCCCTTGTCGCGCTGGACCGCACGCTCGCGATCAAGCGGGCGGCGGAGACGCTGTACCAGGGGCTGTCGCTCGGCTCCGTCCTGCTGCTCGCCGCACTGGGTCTCGCGGTGACCTTCGGCGTCATGGGCGTGATCAACATGGCGCATGGCGAGTTCGTCATGCTCGGTGCCTACGCCACCGTGGTGGTCCAGGACCTGTGCAAGGACATCCCCTGGCTGCAGCCCTGGTCGCTGCCACTCGCGGTGCCTGCGGCCTTCATCGTCGCGGGCCTGGCCGGAGCGCTGCTGGAGCGGGGCTTGATCCGGCACCTGTACGGGCGGCCGCTGGAGACGCTGCTGATGACCTTCGGCGTGGGCATGATCCTACAGCAGGCCGTGCGCCTGGCCTTCGGCGCGCAGAACCGGGAGGTGATCTCGCCGGCCTGGATGCAGGGCACGCTGGAGCTGCCGTTTGGACTGATGGTCACGCAGAACCGGCTCTGGGTGATCGTCTTTTCCCTCGTCGTCCTGGGGCTGACCATCGCCGCCATCCGCTACACCCGCTTCGGGCTTGAGATGCGCGCGGTCACCCAGAACCGCCGCATCGCCGCCACCATGGGCATCCGCACCGGGCGCGTGGACGCGCTGACCTTCGCCTTCGGCTCGGGCATCGCCGGCATGGCGGGCGTGGCGCTGAGCCAGATCGACAATGTCTCCCCCAACCTCGGCACCGGCTACATCATCGACAGCTTCATGGTCGTGGTCTTCGGCGGCGTGGGCTCGCTCGCCGGCACGTTGGTGGGTGCGCTGTCGCTGGGCGTCGTCAACAAGCTGCTCGAGCCCTGGGCCGGCGCGGTGCTCGCCAAGGTCGCGGTCCTGGTCGGCTTGATGCTGTTCATCCAGCGCCGCCCGCGCGGCCTGTTCCCGCAGAAGGGGCGCGCCGCATCATGAGCGCGACCCTGGCCGACCCCGCACCCTCCCGCCTGCGCCTGGGCCTGCGCGCGGCGACCATCGCGGTCGTCATCGCGCTCGCCGCCATGCCGATCCTCAACCGCCTGCCGGTGGACAACGCCTTCCACGTCTCGGACTTCCTGGTCTCCATCACCGGCAAGTGGATCTGCTACGCGATCCTGGCACTCGCGATCGACCTGGCCTGGGGCTACGCCGGCCTGCTGTCGCTGGGCCACGGCGCCTTCTTCGCTCTCGGCGGCTACGCGATCGGCATGCACCTGATGCGCCTGATCGGCCCGCGCGGGTCCTACGGCCACCCGGTCCTGCCGGACTTCATGGTCTTCCTCGGCTACACGGAGTTGCCCTTCTTCTGGTGGGGCTTCCAATCCTTCCCCTACGCGTTGTTCATGGCGCTGTTCATCCCCGGGCTGCTGGCAGGCATCGTGGGCTTCCTCGCCTTCCGCAGCCGCATCACGGGCGTGTATTTCTCCATCATCACGCAGGCCATGACCTATGCGCTGATGCTGGCCTTCTTCCGCAACGACATGGGCCTTGGCGGAAACAATGGCTTCACCGATTTCAAGGAGCTGCTGGGACAGCCGCTGAACACGGCGCTGGCGCGGAGCTCGCTGTTCTATGCGGCGCTGATCTCGCTCGTGGGCGTGTATTTCCTCTGCGCGTACATCACCAAGTCCAAGCTCGGGCGCGTGCTGATCGCGATCCGCGATGCCGAGAGCCGGGTGCGGTTCCTCGGCTATTCGGTGACGCAGGCGAAGCTGTTCGTATTCGTCCTGTCGGGGATGATCGCGGGTCTCGCGGGCGCGCTCTACGTGCCGCTGGTGGGCATCATCAACCCCGGCGAATTCGCGCCGACCAACTCGATCGAGGCAGTAATCTGGGTCGCGGTCGGTGGTCGCGGAAC
>JAZKFA010000036.1:0-2470 GCA_040386655.1 Pseudomonadota bacterium
GCGGATCGTCGGCGCGCGCGGGCGGCTGGGTTGCCCGCCGCCGGGCAGTGCAGCGCAGCTTGCCGCGCGCAGCATCAGCGCCCTGATGCCGCTGGAACTCATTGCCTTCCCCTCCGCCGGCACGGCGCGCCAGGCGGTGATCGCCGGCAACCTGACCGCCGCCCTCCTGCCCTTGCCTGACGCGATATACGCCCTGCGCGAGGGCCGGCTTCAGGGCGTCGCCATCTCCGGCCGCGCCCGCAGCGCGCTGCTGCCCGACCTGCCTTGCTTCGGTGAGATCGGCCTGCCGGACGTGGCGGTCACACAGCGCGGCTTCGCCCTCCCCCGCGGCGTGCCTTCGCTGATGCGCGACGGCCTGGCGGAGGCGCTGGAAGCCGTGCTCGCCGACCCGGAATTCACCGCCCAGAACATCGCGATGGGCCGCACCGCGCGTCTGGTGCCCGCGGAGGCCTGGTCCGCCGAGATCAGGGCGCTGACGGAGCGGCTTCAGCGTCGCTGGGAGTCCGATCCCTGGGTGCGGCGCGCCTGACGGATCAGGCGTAGACGGCGCGGTACAGGGCCTCGATCTCGCCCTGGTCCGGCACACGGGGATTGTTGCCGGGGCTGCCGGAGGCAAGGGCCTGCTGCGCCATGGTGGGCACAAGCTTCTCCCATGCCTCGGCACCGATGCCGTAGCCGGACGGCGAGGGCACCGCGAGGTCGCGGTTCAGCGCGCGCAGCTCCTCGACCAGCCTCGCCGCCGCCGACTGGTCGCCCTCGTCGCGTCCCGCGATGCCCATGGCGCGCGCCGCCTCGGCATAGCGCGGCAGGCCAGCGTTCAGGCCGAAGGCGGTGACGGCCGGCAGCAGCATCGCGTTGGACAGCCCGTGCGGGACGTGAAAATGCGCCCCGATCGGGCGTGACATGCCATGGATCAGTGCGACGGAGGCGTTGGAGAAGGCGATGCCCGCGAGTGTGGCGCCCTGCATCATCGACGCACGCGCGGCGGCGTTCGAGGGCTCCGAATAGACCATGCGCAGGTTGGGCGCGATCAGGCGCATCGCCCGCAGCGCGTACTCGTCGCTCTCCCCCGTTGCGAGCTTCGAGACGAAGGCTTCCAGGGCATGGGTCAGGCTGTCGATGCCGGTATCCGCGGTGGTGCGCGGCGGTACGGAGAAGGTCAGCTCGTAATCGACGATGGCCGCGATCGGCAGCGCGCCGAGGCCCGCGATCAGCATCTTCTCGTCACGCTCTGTGTCGGTGATGACGGTAAAGCGCGTGGCCTCGCTGCCCGTCCCTGCCGTGGTCGGAATGCAGACCACCGGAAGGGCCGCGCGGTTGGCCTGCGCCGGCACCTTGAAGGCACGCATCTTCTCGCCCGGGGCGGCTGCCGCGAGGATCGCCATCGCCTTCGCCGTATCCATCGGCGAGCCGCCGCCGAAGCCGATGAGGCAGTCATACGCTCCGCCCCGAAGTGCCGCGACGCCGGCCTCGATCACGGTATCGGTCGGGTCGGGCACGGTGTCGGAGAAGACGCCCGGCGCGATGCCGGCCGCGCGCAGCGGTGCGACCACGCGCTCGACCATGCCCGAGGACAGCATGAAGGGGTCGGTGACGATGAGCGGCCGGGAGAAGCCGAGCTGGTCCAGGACCTCGGCGACGCGTGCGACGGCGCCGCCGCCGGTCAGCAACAGGCGAGGCGATTGAAATCGCGTGATCATGGCCGCATTCCCTCCGCGCGCGCCGCGGCGTAGAGGGCCAGGCGCCGCACTGCATTGGGCGCGAACCCCGCGCCGGCGGCAGTTTCCACCATCGGCAGGCGCTCCGCCAGATGGCAGGCGACCTGGGTGTCGCCGAGCGGGCGCAGGACGGGCTCCTCAGTGCGGCAGCGATCCTCGGCGAAGGCGCAGCGCGTGTGGAAACGGCAACCGGGCGGGATCGCCATGGGCGATGGCACGTCGCCACCCAGCGGCGTCACGCGTCCCCGCGTGGACGGATCGGGATGCGGAATGGCAGCGAGCAGCGCCCGCGTATAGGGATGCCGCGGCGTGGCGAACAGCGTGCGCTTGGGCGCGATCTCGACGATGCGGCCGAGGTACATCACCGCGACACGGTCGGCCATGTGCTTCACGACAGCGAGGTCATGCGCGATGAACAGGTAGGCGAGGCCGAAGCGGCGCTGCAGCTCCTTCAGCAAGTTCACCACCTGCGCCTGGATGGAGACATCCAGCGCGCTCACCGGCTCGTCGCAGACGATCAGTTCGGGCTGCAGGCTGAGCGCGCGGGCGATGCCGATGCGCTGCCGCTGGCCGCCGGAGAATTCATGCGGGAACCGCGCCGCGTGGAATGGCGCGAGGCCCACGAGCGCGAGCAGCTCCTCGACCCGCGCTCGGCGTGAAGCGGCGTCACCCACGCCGTGCACCTGCATGGGTTCGGCGATGGTGTCGCCCACGCTCATGCGCGGGTTGAGGCTGGCATAGGGGTCCTGGAA
>JAZKFA010000037.1:0-11862 GCA_040386655.1 Pseudomonadota bacterium
CGTCGTCGCCGATGCGCGGCTGCGCACGCCCCCCCACGCACGCCTGGTCGCCACCGCGCGTGACGTGCCGACCTGGCTCGTCACGGTACCCGGCCACCCGCCCGATGCGCTCGCCCCCTACCAGGACGCGGGAGTCGACGTGCTGACAGTAGCGCGCGGTGAAGGTGGGTTGCTCCTACGCGAACTGCTCCGCGCCCTGGCCCGGCGCGGCGTCACGCGCGTGCTGGCCGAGGGCGGCGCCGGCATCGCGGCGGCTCTGGTGCGGGAAGGGCTGGTGGACCGGCTCGCCTGGTTCCACGCCCCCGGCGTGATGGGCGGGGACGGTATGCCCGCCGCCTACCCCCTGCCGCTGGCGAGGCTTTCTGAGATGCCGCGATTTTTGCGGGTGGCGCATCGGGCCCTGGGCGCCGATATGCTGTCCGAATACGTGAGCGCGGAAGGGTAGGCGATGTTCACCGGGATCATCACGGCACTCGGCACGGTGCGGGAAGTGCAGCCGATCGGCGGCGGGCACGACATGCGCGCGGTGATCGGCGTCTCGCCGGAATTCCTGCGCGAGCCGCAGCCGGTCGCCATCGGCGCCTCCATCGCGTGCTCGGGCGTGTGCTTCACTGCCGTCCGCCTCGGTGCGGATGAGTTCGCGATCGACGCCTCGGCCGAGACGCTGTCCAAGACCACAATCGGCGCCTGGGTGCCGGGCACGCGCGTGAACCTCGAACGCTCGCTGCGCATGGGCGACGAACTGGGCGGCCACATCGTCTCCGGCCATGTCGACGGCGTGGCCGAGGTGATTTCCGCGGATGCCGAGAATGCCTCCGTCCGCTGGCGATTCCGCCTGCCCCCGGGGCTGGAGCGGTTCGTCGCCAGCAAGGGCTCCATCGCCATAGAGGGCGTGTCCCTGACGGTGAATGAAATTGACGGTCGCGTCTTCGGGGTCAATATCATCCCCCATACGGCGGCCATGACCACCATCGGCACGCTGCGGCCGGGCAGCCAGGTCAACATCGAGATCGACATGCTCGCGCGCTATGTTGCGCGCCTGCGGGAGAGCGAAGCGTGAATTCCACCATCGAGACCACGCGGGCCAATCTCTCCGACTTCATCACGCCCACTGATGAGCTTCTCGAAGAAGCGCGCGCGGGCAAGATGTTCATCCTCGTCGACGACGAGGACCGTGAGAATGAGGGCGACCTCGTCATCCCCGCGCAATTCGCCACGCCTGACGCGATCAACTTCATGGCCAAGCATGCGCGCGGGCTGATCTGCCTCGCGATGTCCAAGACCCGCGTCGAGCAGCTGAACCTGCCGCTGATGGCGCAGGCCAACGGCACCCGGCACTCCACCGCCTTCACCGTCAGCATCGAGGCGCGCGACGGGGTCACCACGGGCATCTCCGCGGCCGACCGCGCGCGCACCGTCGCCGTCGCGATCAACCCCGATCTGGGTGCGGAGCACATCGTCACCCCCGGCCACGTCTTCCCGCTGGTGGCGCGCGAGGGCGGCACGCTGGTGCGCGCAGGCCACACCGAGGCGGCGGTGGATTTCGCCCGTCTCGCGGGGCTGAACCCCTCGGGCGTGATCTGCGAGATCATGAACGATGACGGCACCATGGCGCGCATGCCGGACCTCGTCTCCTTCGCCCAGCACCACGGCCTCAAGCTCGGCACCATCGCGGACCTGATCGCCCATCGCCGCCGGACCGAGCGCCTGGTCCGCCGCGTCGAGGAAGGCGTGATCGAGCAGGCGGTCGGCGGCGAATGGCGCGTCATCGTCTATGCCTCCGCCGTCGAGGATGGCGAGCACATCGCGCTGGTAAAGGGCGACCTGTCCGGCGACGGCCCGGTGCTGGTGCGCATGCACGCCGCGGGGCTGCTCAACGACCAAGTGTCGGGGCGTGGCGTGGCCGAGCTGCACGGCGCGATGCGCATGATCGACCAGGCCGGGCGCGGCGCGGTCGTGATCCTGCGTGAATGGAAACTGACCCACCTGTCCGAGCAGGTGCGCGCGCGGCGCGAGCGCAAGCTCATGCAGGCGACGATCCGCGACCATGGCATCGGCGCGCAGATCCTGGCGGACCTCGGCATCAGCGAGATCATCCGCCTGTCCAACAACCCCCGCCCGCTGATCGCGCTGGAAGGCTACGGGCTGTCCGTGATCGAGACGCGACCCATCCCGCCGGAGCAGGCCCGATGAAGGGCGCCGGCGAAGCGGCCGCGCCACTCACGCTGCTGGGTTCCGCGCCGCGCATCCTGGTCATTCAGGCGCCCTATTACCGCGCCGTCGTGGAAGGCATGCGCCACGGCGCCGAACGCGCGCTGGCCTCCCTGGAAGCCGAGATCGAAACCGCCGAGGTTGCCGGGGCCTTCGAACTGCCCGCAGCACTTCGCCTCGCGCTCGAAGCCCAGGGCGTCGAGGACGGGCCGCAATGGGACGGGTTCCTGGTCCTCGGCTGCGTCGTGAAGGGCGAGACGGACCATTACGACTTCATCTGCCAGGCCGTGTGCAAGGGCATCATGGACATCTCCACCGAGACCGGCGCGCCGATCGGCTTCGGGCTGCTGACGGTGGACACGCTCGCCCAGGCCGAGGCGCGCTCCGCCGATGACGAGCACAACAAGGGCATCGAATGCGCCGCCGCCGTGGTGGGGCAGATCAAGCTTGCCCGGCTATGGGGGCTGCAGTGAGCCGCCCGCGCACCGGCGCACGCGTCGCCGCCGTCCAGGCCCTGTTCCAAAGCGAACAGAACGGCGAAAGTGCCGAGACGGTGATGGACCAGTTCATCCGCCACCGCATCGGTCCGCTCGAAGACCGCGGCTTCGAGGATGGCCGCGTGCCGGAAGCGACCATCCCGCTGTTCAGCGCGATCCTGCGCGCCGCCGCCGCCGATGGCGCGCGCGTCGATGCCCTGATCCGAGAGCGCCTCGCCAAGGAATGGACACTGGAGCGCCTGGACCCAGTCCTGCGCGCCCTGCTGCGCGCCGCCGCGGCCGAAATGCTGACGCCCAAGGAACCGCCCGCCCGCGTCGTCATCAACGAGTACATGGACGTCGCACGCGGCTTCATGGATGAGCAGGGGGCGCGCTTCGCCAACGGCGTGCTGGATGCGCTGGCGCATGCGCTGCGGCCGGATGAGTTCTCCAAGGCCTGAAGGCTGGGGGAAATGAATTTCCCCCAGACCCCCATTCTTTTATTTTTGGCTACTGGTAAGGCTGGCTGGGCGGTGCCGTGGCGCGGATTTCGCGGTCTCCCTATTCATATTCAAGGAAGGCTCCGCAGCGAGCACGGCATCGACATGGCGATCACGCGCTACCAGCCCGCTCCAATAGACAAAACCAAAAGAAGGGGGTTTGGGGGAATTCATTCCCCCATGCTGTCCCCATGACCATCCCCCCCGAATTCTCCCTCATCTACCGCCACTTCCGCCCGCTCGCCGGCCCGGGCGCACTGGACCTTCGCGACGACTCGGCCGTCTTCGCGCCACCTCCCGGGCGGGAGATCGTCATCGCCGCCGACGCCATGGTCGCCGGCGTGCATTTCCTGCCCGACGATCCGCCGGAGACCATCGGGCGTAAGCTGCTGCGGGTGAACCTGTCCGACCTCGCCGCCATGGGGGCGACGCCGCTCGGCTACCTCATGACCACGGCCTTCCCCAAGGGCACCGGGGATGACTGGGTTGCGCGCTTCGCCGAGGGCCTCGCGCTCGACCAGGCCGAGTTCGGCATCACGCTGCTCGGCGGCGACACGGTCTCGACGCCCGGGCCGATGACGCTGTCGCTCACCATCCTGGGCCATGTGGCGCCGGGGCGCGCGTTGCGGCGTGGCGCGGCGCGGCCCGGGGACGGCGTTTGGGTCAGCGGGACGATCGGTGACGGCGCCTTCGGACTGCGTGCGATCCGGGGGCAGGTGCCTGACCCGGACGGCTTCCTCGCCGATCGCTACCGGCTGCCGCAGCCGCGCGTGTTGCTTGGCCAGGCGTTGGTTGGCGTGGCGCACGCCGCGATGGATGTGTCGGACGGGCTGATGCAGGACTTCGCCCATATCTGTCGCGAATCCGGCGTCGGCGGCGTCATCGATGCGGCGCGCGTCCCTCTCTCGGCCGCCACGCGCGCGGCGGCGGTGGGCGAGCATGCGCTGCTGCCCTTCCATGGTGGGGATGATTACGAGTTGCTGTTCACCGCGCCCGACGACGCGGCGGTGGCCGCGCTCGGCATGCCCGTCACGCGGATCGGGCGGGTTGTGGATGCGGGGCAGGGGGTTAGGTTGCTCGACGGCACGGGGGCGGAGATCGACCTGCCGGCCAGGGGATGGAGCCACTTCTAAGCCGATGGCGCAGGACTCGAAGGTGACCGTCTGGCTGCTGTTCTGCTGCCAGGCGCTGATGAACTCGACCATGGTCGGCCAGGTCGCGATGGGCGCGCTGATCGGCCACAGCCTGGCCGAGGACAAGGCGCTCGCGACCCTGCCGATGGCGGTGCAGATGACGGCGGTCATGGTGGCGTCGATCCCGGCCAGCATGCTGTTCGCCCGGCTCGGGCGGCGCTTCGGCTTCATGGTCGGCGCGTGCTGTTCCATCCTGGGATCGCTGGTCTTCGCGGCCGGGGTGTGGAAGGGCGACTTCCTGCTCTATTGCCTCGGCGCCATCCCCGCGGGACTGGGCTTCGGCATCGCCCAGCACTACCGCTTCGCCGCCGCCGAGGTGGCGAAGCCGGAATATCGCGCACGGGCGATTTCGCTGGTGATGGCCGGCGGCGTCATTGCCGCGGTGGTGGGGCCGGAATTGGTGAAGCACACGCGCGACGCGGTCGGCGGCGTGCTGTTCCTGGGCACCTACCTGACCATCGCCTGCCTGCCGCCGCTGGTGCTGCTGCTGCTGAGCTTCGCCGAGTTGCCGCCGGCGCCCTCGCGCCCGAAATTCCGCACCCCGATCGGCGAGATCATCGCGCGCCCGGCCTTCATCGCGGCCGCCGGCGCGGGCCTGGTCGCCTATGGCACGATGAACCTGGTGATGACATCGACGCCCATCGAGATGATGTTCTGCGGCTTCGGCGTCGATGCCTCGGCCACCGTCATCCAGATCCATGCGCTGGCGATGTTCGCCCCGGGCTTCTTCACGGGGCGGCTGATCCAGCGTTTCGGCGTGCGCACCATCATCGTCACCGGCGCGGTGCTGACGGCGGGGTGCGTGGTGGGCAACCTCGCTGGTGCGAGCTTCGCGCATTTCGGCGTGGCGCTGGCGTTGCTCGGCATCGGGTGGAACTTCATGTTCGTGGGCGCGACGGCGCTGCTCGCGACCAGCCACGCGCCGGAGGAACGGGTGCGCGCCCAGGCGGCCAACGACTTCATCGTCTTCGGCACCGTGGCGTGCACGGCCTTCCTGTCGGGCGCACTGCACGCCCAGGCCGGCTGGGCGGCGCTGAACCTGGTGCTGCTGCCGGCACTCGCGGTCGCCCTGGGGCTGGTGGGCTGGCAGGCGATGCGGGCGCGGGCCATGCGCCCCGCCTGAGGCCTCGGCTTTTTCGCGCGCTTGGGTAAGATGCGCGGAACAACCGCAAGGAGCCGGCATGGAATGGATCGTCCCGGGCGTCATCGCCGCCCTCATCCTGTGGCTGTTCCTGTCCTACAACCGCCTCGTTTCCCTGCGGCAGGTGACGAACCAGTCGTGGTCGGACGTGGATGTGCAGCTCAAGCAGCGCCACGACCTGGTGCCGAACCTGGTCGAGGTGGTGAAGGGCTACGCGTCGCATGAACGCACCACGCTCGAAGCCGTGGTCGCCGCGCGCAACGCGGCGGTGCGCGCCTCGGGGCCGGAAGCGTCCAGTGCCGCCGAGGGCGCGCTGAACGCCTCGCTGCGTCAGGTCTTCGCGCTGGCCGAGAACTACCCCGACCTCAAGGCCAACGCGAACTTCATGGGCCTGCAGAACGAGCTGTCGGACCTCGAGAACAAGATCGCGGCCGCACGACGCTTCTTCAACAATGCCGTCTCGGAATACAACGCGATGCGGGAGAGCATCCCCGCCGTTCTCTTCGCCAATTCCTTCGGGTTCAAGGAGCGTGGCTTCTTCGAGCTGGCCGAGGCGGACAAGGCCGCGGTGCAAGTCGTCCCCACCGTGAAATTCTGAGGGCCCGGTCGTGGGCGCCTACGGCCTGCGGACGCATATCTGGAACAACCTGTGGAAGTCCGCGCTGCTGCTGGCGGGCTTTCCGCTGCTGCTCGCGCTGATGGCCTTCGGCCTCGCCCTCGTCTTCAACGACGACCCGCGCGCGCTGGACTATGCGATGCGGTCCGCCGCGTCGCGCTGGCCGTATTTCTTCGCGATCGCCTGCGTGGGTGCCGCAGTGTGGTTCGCCATCGCCTGGGTCGCGAACCAGCGCATCATCGACGGCATCACCGGCGCGCGGCCGGTGACGCGCACCGAGGAACCGCTGCTGTGGAACACGCTCGAGGCGCTGTGCATTTCACGCGGGATCACCATGCCGCGCCTGGCGGTGATCGAGACGCCGGAGCGCAACGCCTTCGCCTCGGGCCTGTCGCGCGACAAGGGCGCGGTGACCGTCACGCGTGGGTTGCTCGATGCGCTGAGCGAGGCGGAACTGCGCGGCGTGCTCGCGCATGAACTCACCCATATCCGCAACGGGGATGCGCGGCTGCTGGTGATCGCGGCGGTGTTTTCGGGTGTGATTTCGCTGGTGGCGGAGATGCTGTTTCGCAACATGCGGTTCCGTGGCGGTGACCGGCGGGGCAATGGCGCGGCCGTCGTCATCGGCTTCCTGGTCATCGCCCTGGCCTGGGCCCTGGGCTTCGTCCTGCGCCTCGCGCTGTCGCGGCGGCGGGAGTTCCTGGCCGACGCCGGCGCTGTCGAGCTGACCCAGGACCCCGACGGCATGATCGCTGCCCTGCGCCGCATCGAGGGGAACAGCGCCATGCCGGCTATACCCGCGCAGGTGCGCGCGATGTTCCTCGATGATCCACCGAGTGAGGGCTGGCTCGCGGGCTGGTCGGCGACGCACCCGCCAATTTCAGCGCGGGTCGCGGCCCTCGTGCGCCATGCCGGCGGCCACGACCCTGGCATCGCGACGGATGCGCCCGCGCCACCCTGGAGCACCCCGCCGAAGGCCGCCATCCAGGGCAATCCCTGGTGGCGGGGGAAGGCCTAGCCGGGCGCTACTACCAGCGCCGAGCCGGCCCGCAATCCAGGTGGACGAAGCCGGAGCCATACAGCCCAACGCCACCAGTCTGCATCTCACCGGCCAGTCGGGCGAGCTGCAGCGCCGGCCGGTCGACCAACCGCACATCGGCGGCCATGCCCGACATATGCAGCGACACGCGGGAGACGCGGCGGGACCGGGCGGCACCGGCGGCGTTGGTCTCCGGCGTGCGGTAGCCACTGAGCAGCTCGTAATGCTCCTGGCTGCCCATGGTCGTGGCCAGGCGCGAGAGGATGTCGAACAGGCGCGGGTCCATCGGCGTCGCCTCGTCACGGCCGGGGTCGCGAAAGACGGCGTTCAGCTTCGCCATCGCTTCCCGGTCGTAGCGGCCGTTCTGCCAGTAGACGCCGGAGAAGCTCTCGCCGGTCGCACCCCGGCGAATGCGCAGGCTACGCGGCGGACCCGAGGCCAGGGCGCCAGTGCCAGGGTCGCGGCCGCGCCAGCCGGGCTCCAGCGAGGTGGACCCGGTCGAGGGACCGACGCTCGTCTCGACATCCGGCGCGCAGGCGGCGGCGGACAGGGTGAGCAGGCCTGCAGCACCGCGCAGCCAGGCGCGGCGGGGCAGGGTGGCGGGGTGGTGTGTCTCGGTGTCGGTCTCGGTCTCGGCGGCGGTGCAGCAGGGGCAGGCTTCGATAAAACGCATGAGGTTCAACGGCTCGCGGTGCGGGTGCGGGTGGAAGCACTGTCCATCGCGCGGACATAGCTTGCGTCGTGATTATAGAAATCGTGCCGCAACACCACCCCGCCCTGGCTCACGATCGCGGTGGTGTAAATGAGCGCCACCGGAACGGTCCGGGTGATCGCCGTCCCCGCCGTCGCGCGGCTGTCCAGCACGCGCTGCGCCCGCGCGCGGTCCCAGCCCGGCGTGCCGGAAAGCGCCGCGTCGAGCATCTCCATCGGCCGCTCAAGGCGGATGCAGCCGGAGGAGAAGGCACGGTCCGGGCGGCGGAACAGATGCCGGTCCGGCGTGTCATGCATGTAGATGTCCTCGCCGTTCGGCATGATGAACTTGATGCGGCCGAGCGCGTTCGCGTCGCCCGCATCCTGGCGGATGAAGTAGGGGAAGTTCGTCGCGCTGAAGCTGTTCCAGTCCAGCGTGGTGGCATCGACCTCGGTCCGGACGCCATCCACCATGCCGTACAGGCGGAAGCCACGCGCCTGCATGCCCGCGGGGTCGCGGCGGAAGCGCGGCAGCAGATCTTGGCGCGCATTGCGCTCCGGCACGCCCCAGCTCGGGTTGAACTGCAGCGCGGTCATGCGCACGCGCATCAGCGGTGTCGCGCGATCGGGGCGGCCGACGATCACGGCCATGTCCATGGTGGCGCGGTCGCCCTCCAGCAGCTGCAGGCGCTGGTGGGGCAGGTTCACCTCGATGCGGCGATGCGTCTCGGCCGCGGCAAGGCCGCGGCGCATGTCGAGGTTTGCGCGCAGCTGCATCACGCGTGCATCCAGCGGCCGGTTCAGCGCGGAGAGCGTGATGCGCCCGATGCGCCCATCCGCCTCATAGCCCTCGCGCGCCTGCCAGCGCTTCACCGCATCGACAAGCGGGGCGTCGTAAATGGCGGGGTCCGGTGCGGGCAGGGCGGCGAGCGCGGGTTCCTCGATCGCGAGGCGCGCGCGGAGCAGGGGGATGCGCCGCGCATCGGCGCTGCCCGGCTCGATCGTGTGCGGGCCGTCGGTCGGAATCACCGGGGCGGGGCCGCGTGCCGCAACGGCGCGCGCCTCGGCCAGCGCTGCGCGGAGCGGCGCGATTTCCGGATGGTGCAGCGCCGCCCGCTCGATCGTGGCGGCGGGGTTCGCGGCGTTGGCGATCTCGGCGCGCCAGGGGTCGAGCGGGTGCGCGGCCACGTCGCGGCGGATGTCCGGGCGGCCCGCGATGGCGCGCGCGCGGCCATGCAGCAGGTCCACCAGCGCGGCGTCCGTCGCGGTCGCCAGCATGGCCAGGTGCAGCACCGGATCGGCCGAGGCCAGCGCATCGTCGGGAATGGCGTAGTGGCTCGGGTCCAGGCCATCGGCATCAAGCGTGCGCAGCCGCGCGGCGAGGGCCTGCAGGGCGGCGGGCGCGGCCGAGAGGGCGATGCCCTGGGCCTGCGCCGGCACGGGCAGAAGGATGGGCGCGCAGAGCGCGATGGGGAGCGACGCGCAGAGCGCGACGAGGACGGCGAGATTCCGGGCGGTGCGCATGGAATTTCAATAGCGAAACGGTGGCTGGCTGCCTAGGATTTCACAGCCCCTCCCTCGAAGGGAGGGAGCATAGAAGGCCGCAGTGTTGCAGAAATACATGGCCGTCCGTCATCAGCGCCCGCCGCTGACCGGCAGGTGCGCCGCGGTGATGTAGCGCGCGGCGTCGGAGAGCAGGAACAGGATGGCCTCGGCCACTTCGTCCGGCGTGCCGCCGCGCCCCATCGGAATGCTCGCGCCGTATCGGGCGACCCGGTCCGGCGCCCCGGCCGCGGCGTGGATGTCGGTGTCGACCAGGCCGGGGCTCACTGCGTTGACGCGGATGCCCTCGGCCGCAACCTCGCGCGCGAAGCCCAGAGTCAGCGTGTCCACCGCGCCCTTGCTGGCGGCGTAATGGATGAACTCGCCGGGGCTGCCATAGGCGGTGGCGCGCGAGGAGAGGGTGACGATGGCGCCGCCCTTGCCGCCACGCGCTGTGGACATCCGCCGCGCACCCTCGCGCAGCGCGAGAACCAGGCCGAACAGGTTGGTGCGGAAGACTTGCTCCCAGTCCGCCTGGGTCGTGTCGAGCAGGCGCTTCATGGGCCCGGTGATGCCGGCATTGGCGACGAGGGCGTCGAGGCGGCCGAACCGCGCGTCGAGCTGGGCGAAGGCAGCGAGCATGGCGGCTTCCGACCCCGCATCGGCCTGGGCCACCTCAACGGCGGCGCCCTCTGCGCGACAGGCCTCCGCAGTCTCGGCGATGGCGGTGCTATCGGCATTATAGGTGAGGAAAAGGTCGTACCCGCGCGTGGCGGCGAGGCGGGCGGTGGCGGCGCCGATGCCGCGCCCCGCGCCGGTGATCATCAGGATCCTGCGGGTCATGGCGCGTCCATCTCCCATCATTGGGGGAGCAGTGTCGCTGGCAGTGCCGGGTTGGGAAAGCGGCGATTGACGCGACGCGAGCGCGGGGGGAGGGTTCCGCAAAACCTGGAGGAGGCGGCGATGGACGTGGTGCCGAACAATGCCGGGCTGGGCGCGCGCGTCAGCGGCATCGACCTGGCCCGCCCGCTCGGCGATGCGGCGCGGCGGGATGTGCTCCGCGCGCTGGGCCGGTACGGGGTGCTGTGCTTCCCCGACCAGGCGCTGGACGCGCCCGCGCTGTCCGCCTTCGGCAGCCGGTTCGGGCAGCTCGAGGTCAACGTGGCCAACATGTTCCACGCGCCCGACCATCCCGAGGTGATGATCCTGTCGAATGAGCGGGATGCCGCGGGCAAGCCCGTGGGCCTCTCCGATGCCGGGCAGGGCTGGCACACGGATATGAGCTACTCGCACGACATCGCGCTGGCCAATGTGCTGCACGCCAAGCGCGTGCCGCGCCGCGGAGAGCGCGCCCTTGGCGCGACGCAATTCCGCAACCAGCACGCCGCCTACGACACCCTGCCGGCGGAAGTGCGGGAGCGCCTGGAAGGCCGCCACGCCATCCACGACTTCGAGAAGTTCTGGGAGGTGATGCGCGCCCGCCCGGGTTCCATCCGCAAGCCGCTGACTGACGCCCAGAAGGCCACCAAGCCGCCGGTCCGCCAGCCGATCTTCCGCGAACACCCCATCACCGGCCGGCGCGTGCTGTACTGCAACCCCGGCTACGCCATGCGCATCGAGGGGCTTGACCCCGTCGAATCCGATGCGCTGCTGGGCTTCCTGTTCCGCCACCAGAGCGAGGCACGCTTCCTCTACAGCCATGTGTGGACCGAGGGGGACGTGCTGATGTGGGACAATATCGGCACCACCCACAACGCCGTGGCCGACTACGCCGAGGATGAGGCGCGCTTCATCCTGCGCGTGCAGGTGATGGCGAGCCTCGACTACGCGGCGCTCGCGGCGTGAGGCTCGCACGGACGGAGGCTGGTCTCTGCGGTATCCTCGGCGAGGCGCTGGTGCCGTTGCAGCCCGCCCTCGACGCCGCTGCCGGCGAGGCGGCGGATATGCTGCCGACGGACATGATCGCGCTGCTCCGCGATGAGGCGGCGATGACGGCGTGTGCGCGCGCTTTGGCCTTCGCCGCCAGGCCGGAGAATGGCGCATTGCGACACCCCATCGCGGGCCTGCTCGCGCCACTGCTGCCGGGCAAAATCCTGGGCGTGGGCCGCAACTACGGCGCCCATGCTGCCGAGGTCGGCGGTCCGCGAATGGAGGCGCCGCGCATCTTCCTCAAGCCCACCTCCTCGGTGTGTGGTCCCGGCGCGCTGGTGCGCATCCCGCCCGCGGTCACGAAGCCTGACTGGGAGGTGGAGCTGGCCGTCATCATCGGGCGCGAGGCGAGCGAGGTGATGGAGAGCCAGGCGCTCGACCATGTCGCCGGCTACACCATTCTCAACGACGTCTCCGCGCGGGAGTTCCAGTTCGACCAGCCTTTGCCGATGACGAGCTTCGCCAAGGGTCTCGACGGCTTCTGCCCCATGGGCCCATGGATCGTGACGGCGGATGAGTTCGGTG
>JAZKFA010000038.1:0-8756 GCA_040386655.1 Pseudomonadota bacterium
CAGGCGGCGCTGGAACGCGCGCTGCGCGTCCAGGCGGCCATGCTGGAAGTGCTCCGCGACGCCATGCAGCGCGGCGAGGCCGCGGGCGGGCAGGCGGCGGTCTCTTTCAAGGTTTGAGAATTCGCACCCTCAAGTGGCGGGCGCTCTTGCGCGCAGGCGCCTGTCGATCTGGTGCCCTCAGGCACCGGGTGCGGCCTGCGGTCGCTCATGGGCGGGATCGATCCGGCGCGCATTCCCAAGCCGCACACCCGGTGGCAGGCTGCGCCGCAAAGAGGCGCGATGCCGCCTCACCGACAGGGAGATGCGGGTCCATGGCAATCACCAAGCGCGCGCTGCTGGCCGCACCCATGCTGCTGCCAGTGGTGCTGCCAGGCCTCGCGCGCGCTCAGTCCTGGCCGAACCGCGCCATCACCATCATCGTCCCGAACCCGCCCGGCGGCGGCAGCGACTTCGCCGCCAGGCTGTTCACCGAAGGGCTGTCGCAGGCGCTCGGCGTGCCGGTGGTGATCGACAACCGGCCCGGAGCGAACGGCAACATCGGTATCACCGCGACAGTGCGCGCCGCACCGGACGGCCACACGCTGCTGATGCAGTATTCCGGCTACCACGCCGGCAATCCCGCGATGATGCGCAACCTCGCCTGGGACCCGGTGCGCGACCTCGCCCCGGTGGGCATGGCGACGATGGCGCCGCACGTCATCCTCGCCGCGCCCAACCTGCCCGCGAACACGCTGGGTGAGTTCATCGCCTATGCTCGCGCCAATCCAGGCCGGGTGAACTACGCCTCCTCCGGCAACGGCTCCATCCAGCACATCGCCGGCGAGGTGCTGTCACGCGCGATCGGCGCGCCGATGGTCCACGTGCCCTATCGCGGCGCCGCTCCCGCCCTGCAGGACGTGGCCGGCGGGCGCGTCGAGATCTTCATCACCACGCCCTCCTCCGGCATCGCGCTGGTCCAGGCCGGCCGCATCAAGGCGCTCGCCATGGCGAGTGCCGAGCGCAGCCCCGCCTTGCCCGACGTGCCGACCACGGCAGAGGCGGGGCTGCCCGGCTACACCATGGATGCCTGGTTCGCCTTCTTCGCCCCCGCCGGCGTGCCCGAACCCGTGCTGGACAGGCTCAACGCCGCCCTTCGCACGCTGGCCGCCGACCCCGTGATCCGCCGCCGCGCCGAGGAGGGCGGCACCCGCCTGGCCGCCATGACCCGGCCCGAGCTGGACCGACTGGCGCGGAGCGAAATCGAGTCCCTGGGTGCGGTGATCCGCGGCGCCGGGATCGTGCTGGAATAGCCGGCCGTGCCGTCTTAATAATGGTGAAATAACGCCCGGTTTTCTGCGACCGCAGTAGCATCCACGCCTGAGTTGATCGGCAGGGAGGTCTGCATGGCTCGGGACATCGTCGCGCGGAACCCCGCCCCCGCCTATAGCGCGGAGGGCCTTGCGCATCTGGTGCAGGAAATTGACGCGCTGCTTCATCACCTCGCGCGCGCCGAGCCCGGCGTGCTGGAGGCCTGCTTCATGGACAGCCGCGGCGCCGGCATCGCCGCGTCGAAGGTGCTGCCGCCGCGCGCGCCGGATGCCGCGCCGGAGAGCCTGCGCAACTTCATCGAGCGCCTGGCCGCAATCACCGCGGTCTTCTCCGCCGGGGCGCGGGGCAAGCAAGCCCCGGCGGCGGAACTCATCCCGGCGAGCGACTATGCCTATCTTCTGGAGGTGCGCAGCTTCCTTGCGCAGCTGGTGCTGCCGGCTTCGGTCGACACCATCCTGGTGACCCAGGGGTACCATGACGGCCTTGCCTGCCTGTCGCGGTTGCCGGGCTGGTTGCAGGGGGTTCGCGCCATGCTGGCCAGGTTCATCCCCGCTCTGCGGGAGGATGGCGGCAATCACCCGGGCCCTGCACCCCCGCCCGCCGCTGCGTCCCCCTGCGCGACCGAGCCCGAGCCGGTGCGCCTGCACCCCGCCACGGAATCCGGCTGGCGGTTCGCGAAGCTCGCGCGTCGCCTGCGCCGCTCGGCGGTGGCCATGGTGTGCGTGACCCTGACCTTCGCCTTGTACGTATTTGCCGGGAAGACCCTGCAGGAGGAGGCGGCGCGGCTGCAATCCGCCCTCGGCGGCATCCAGCAGCAGATCGACGCCGATTTCGACCGCAACGCCCCACGCACCAACCTCGCGGCGGAACGCGGCGCGGCCGTCACCGAACGCCTTGGGCAGCTCAGGGAAGCCGGCTTTGTCTTCGACGCGACGCTATCCTACTGCGACCAGCCCTTCCTCGATGACACCGGCATCATCCGCTATGCGCGGCCTTCGCAGGAATTGAACTGCAACCGGCTCTGGGGCGTGAACCGCGCGGTGAACCAGAATAACCGCCAGATGCAGGCCTGGATTGCGCCCGCCATCCTTCCGCCTTTCAGCTGGCTGTTCGGTTTGTTTGACGTGGTGGACGCTACTCCCGAGCGACCGCCGCTCACGCGTGCGCCCGTCGACAGCACCCGCGAGCAGGAAGTGCCCGCCGCCAATGTGGGCGAGTTGCAGATGCGCGCGGCAAACCGCGTGGGCTTGCTGCGCGTCTTTCCAGAAAATGCCCGGTCGATCAGCCAGGCCGAAGCGGAGGCACTCGCCGTCCGCCGCGCCTGCGAGACGTCCGAACGTACCAAGGCGGAGACGCAGGTTGCAGGCACCGCCGCCGGACTTGCCGACGCAGCTCGACGCGGGGGCACGCCGGACGGCGGGCAGGAGACGCCAACCAGTGCGGCACCCACGCAGATCTCGGGCCCGGCACCGTCGTCGCCGGTCCACGCCGCCCGCGCGGTTCTCTGCGGCCTCGGCGTCCGGCCGGTCCTGTTCGATGAGGTGCAGAGCGAGCGCAACCGCATCGTGAACGGCGCGGTCTCCCAATTCGTCACCCTGCGCCTCGCCTTGCCGATCAACTCCCAGACCGAACAGGCGAGCCCGATCCGCGTGCGCGTGGTGATCGAGGGCCTTACACTCTATGTACTGCCGGTGCTGTTCGCCGTGCTCGGTGCCTATGTCTCGGTGCTGCGCGAGATCAGGCGCCGCGCCGATGCTGCGCTGCTCGCGCTGACCGAGCAGTCGCGGATGCTGACCACGCTGGTGCTCGGCGCGTCATTCGGCGCGGTGGTGTCCCTGCTGGCGGAGATCCTGCGCAGCGGCAGCACCGTCTCGCCGACGGCGACGGCCATCTCCCTCGGCCTGTGGCCGCTGGCCTTCCTCGCCGGCTACGCGGTGAGCCATGTGTTCCGCATGCTGGACGCGGCGGTGGACCGCATCTTCGGCCAGCGCCAGCCGCCGGACCGCCCGACGGTGCGGGAGCAGCGGGCATGAAGAAAGACCGCTGCTCCATCCAGTGGCTTCACCCGCCGGGCGCCGCGTCCCACAGCTTGGCTCGCCAGAGTGCCGGCGTTCGCTCCTTCGGGCTCGCGGCCCGCAAGCGGGGCGGGGTGACCCGGTCGCGCGGCTTGGCGGCTACCCCGCCGGTATCAGCTTGATCCGCTTGCCCTCGACGCCCAGCGCCAGGCGCCCGGCCTTGAGGTTCAGCGCCGCCTCGCCGAACACCGTCCGACGCCAGCCATGCAGGGCAGGGACATCGCCCTCGCCGGTCGCGAGCCGGTCCAGCTCCTCGCTGTTGGCGAGCAGCTTCGGCGCAACGTCGTGCTCCTCGCTTTTCGCAGCCAGCAGCACCTTGAGCAGCGCGATCAGGGCGGGGGAGGGCGCCGGGCCGGTGCGTTCCCGCGCGGCCTCGGGCAATTCGGAATCGGGCAGGCTGGCGCCGGCCTGCACGGCGGCCAGCAGCGTCACGCCCGACTTGCCGCGCGCGAAGCCCTCGGAGATGCCGCGCGCACGGGACAGCGCATTGGCATCCGCCGGCACGGTGGCCGCGATCTCCAGCAGCGTCTCATCCTTCACCAGGCGCTGGCGGGGGATGTTGATGCGCTGCGCCTCGATCTCGCGCCAGGCGGTGATGGCCTGCAGCACGCCCAGGAAGCGCCGGTTCTGGGTGCGGGGCTTCAACCGCTCCCACGCCGTCTCGGGGTCCTGGCGATAGGTCGCCGGCTCGTGCAGGGCGGCCATTTCCTCCGCCACCCAGCTGTCGCGACCATCCCGCTTCAGCTTGTCGCGCAGCGCGGTGTAGATGCGCCGCAGATGCGTGACGTCGGCGGCCGCATAGGCGATCTGGGACGCCGATAGGGGCCGCGCCGACCAGTCGGAGAAGCGGTGCGCCTTGTCGATCTGGGCATTGGCGAGAGCCCGGGCCAGCGCGTCATAGCTCACCTGGTCGCCGAACCCCGCGACCATCGCGGCCACCTGGGTGTCGAACATCGGTGTCGGCACGCCGCCATACTTGAGCAGGAAGATCTCGATGTCCTGCCGTGCCGCGTGGAACACCTTGGTCCGCTTCGGGTCCGCCAGCAGCTTGTTGAGCGGGACGCCCAGGGGCGCCAGGTCCAGCCCCGGCGCGAGGGCATCGACCACCGCCACATCCTGCGTGCCGGCGAGCTGGACGACACACAGCTCCGGCCAGTACGTGCGCTCGCGCATGAATTCGGTGTCGACGGTCACGAATTCCTCGGCCGCGAGGCGCTCGCACAGCGCTGCGAGTTCGGCGGAGTCGGTGATCAGGACGGGGGCGGGGTCGGGGTCTTGCAGGCGACGGCTCATGAGGAAAACTTCTAGCCCCGGGGCGAGCCGCGGGATAGCTGCCGGGTTCCGGCACTCCATTCGCGGCCCGCGCCTGGGCCGCGGCCAGGGTTGACACTGCCGCGGTGCAAGCCCCTTTTGCGGCCCTCCCGTAACTGAATTGCCAGGTTGATCCATGCACGCCTACCGCACCCACACCTGCGCCGGCCTCCGCGCCTCCGATGCCGGGGCCACCGCGCGCCTGTCCGGCTGGGTGCACCGCAAGCGCGACCATGGTGGGCTGCTGTTCCTCGATTTGCGCGACCATCATGGCCTGACGCAGTGCGTCGTGGCCCAGGGCTCGCCAATGCTCGCGACGCTGGAGGCGCTGCGCCCCGAGAGCGTCGTCACCGTCACCGGCGAGGTGGTCCTGCGCGAACCCGGCACGGTCAACGCCAAGCTGCCGACCGGCGAGATCGAGCTGCGCGTGCGCGAAGTCACCGTGCAGTCCGCCGCCGAGCAGCTACCCATCCAGGTCGCCGGCGACCAGGAATTCCCCGAGGATCTGCGCCTGCGCTACCGCTTCCTCGATCTCCGGCGCGAGAAGCCGCACCGCAACCTGATGCTGCGCAGCTCGGTCATCGCCTCCATCCGCCGCCGCATGATCGAGCAGGGGTTCACCGAATTCCAGACGCCGATCCTGACGGCTTCGTCGCCAGAAGGTGCGCGCGACTTCCTGGTCCCAGCCCGACTGCATCCCGGCAAGTTCTACGCGCTGCCGCAGGCGCCGCAGCAGTTCAAGCAGCTCGCCATGGTCGCGGGCTTCGACCGCTACTTCCAGATCGCCCCCTGCTTCCGCGACGAGGCCTCCCGCGCCGACCGCTCCCCAGGCGAGTTCTACCAGCTCGACTTCGAGATGAGCTTTGTCACCCAGGAAGACGTCTTCGCCGCAATCGAGCCGGTGCTGTCAGGCGTGTTCGAGGAGTTCTGCGACTGGACGGGGACTAGGCGCGCCGTCACCCCCGCGCCCTTCCCGCGCATCCCCTTTGACCAGGCGATGCTGGAGTTCGGCTCGGACAAGCCCGATCTGCGCAACCCCATCCGCATTCGCGATGTCTCGGAGCACTTCGCCGGCGGCGGCTTTGGGCTGTTCGAGAAGGTGACGGCATCGGGCGGCGTGGTCCGCGCCATCCCCGCGCCGGGGGCTGCATCCCAGCCGCGGCGCTTCTTCGACACCATGAATGAGTGGGCGCGCGCCGAGGGCGCCGGCGGCCTTGGCTACATTGCCTTCGAGGCCGGCGAGGCCAAGGGACCCATCGCCAAGAACCTGCAGCCCGAGCGCGTCGCCGCCATCAAGGAAGCCTGTGGCTTGGCCGATGGCGATGCCGTGTTCTTCGCCGCCGGCAAGGCCGCGGATGCGGCCAAGATCGCCGGCAAGGCACGCACCCGCTTGGGCGGCGAGCTCGGCCTGGTCGAGAAGGACGCCTACCGCTTCTGCTGGGTCACCGACTTCCCGATGTACGAGCTGAACGAGGAAACCGGGCAGGTCGATTTCAGCCATAACCCCTTCTCGATGCCGCAGGGCGAGCTGGAGGCGCTGAACACGATGGACCCGCTGACCATCAAGGCCTTCCAGTACGACATCGTGTGCAACGGCATCGAGCTGAGCTCGGGTGCCATCCGCAACCACCGCCCCGACATCATGCTCCGCGCCTTCGAGATCGCGGGCTATGGCGCCGATGTGGTCGAGGCACGGTTTGGCGGCATGCTCAACGCCTTCCGCTACGGCGCGCCGCCGCATGGCGGCTCGGCCCCCGGCATCGACCGCATCGTCATGCTGCTGGCCGACGAGCCCAACATCCGCGAGGTCATCCTGTTCCCGATGAACCAGCAGGCGGAGGACCTCATGATGGGTGCGCCGGCCGAGGTGGAGCCTGCGCGGCTGAAGGAATTGTCGATCAAGCTTGATATTGCGCCGCCCAAGGGTGCGGCCGGGACCAAGGCTCCCTAGATGGGGGGCTACGGCGAAGGATGATGGCGATGCGGCGTGCTCTGGCCCTGGCGTTCGGGATTGCGTTCGTGGCGGGAGGCGTGGCGCACGAGGCGCGGGCGCAGGTCCCCATGGGCACCCCGATCGAGGCGCGGCACATGGCCGGCCACCGCGCCGCCTATCGCCTGACGCTCGACCGTGCGCGGGAGAATTCCGACATCGCCCAGGCTTCGGGTGCCATGCTGTTCGAGGTGCTGGACGCCTGCGACGGCTGGACTGTGCGCCAGCGCCTGACGCTGAAGCTCGTCGACCGCGACGGCAACGAGACGGAGACCGTCTCCGACTACTCCACCTACGAGACGCGGGACGGGGCGCGGCTGCGCTTCGCACTCACCCAGTCAAGCCAGGGTGCCGTCAGCAGCCAGGTGCAGGGCGAGGCTGAGGTGACCGCGGCCGGCGGGACCGTGCGCTTCGTCCAGCCGCAGCCGCGCGAGACGCCGCTGCCGCAGGGCACGCTGCTTCCCATGGCCCATACGATCGCGACGCTGAACGCCGCCCGCGCGGGCAGCCGCATCCTGGCCGTGCCGCTGCTGGACGGCACCACGGCGGGCGGCGCGCAGGACACCACCACGGTGATGTCGCCCTGGCAGGCGGCAGCCATGACCGATCCTCGCTTCTCAGCGCTGGTGCCGCTGGGGTCCTCGCGCATGCGCATCGCGTTCTTCGACCGCGACCCCGGCAGCCAGAGTGGCGGTGCCGGCACCCCCGACTACGAGGTGAGCCTGCGCTACTACGAGAACGGCGTGGCCGACGAACTCAAGATGGATTTTGGCGAGTTCGTGGTCGACGGCCGCATGGTCGAGCTGGTGGTTCTGCCCTCGCCCTGCTGAGATCAAACCGTGGCGTCGGTGTTGGCGCCACAGACCAGCACGCCTACCCGTGCCCCTGCCGGCGCCACCCAGGCGCGGGAGCGCAGCGCCGCCAGTGCCGCCGCACCGCCTGGCTCCACCAGGATGCGGCAGGCGTCCCAGATGGCGCGGCGTGCCTCGGCGATCGCGGCATCAGTGACGAGCACGCTCTCGGCGCCATGCGCCACCAGCGCGGCGAAGCCGAGCGTACCCACTTGCCGCGCGCCGAGGCTGTCCGCGGCGAGCCCGCCCACGCGCGTGGGAACGGGCCGGCCAGCCGCGAGCGCGGTGTGCAGGCATGGGCAGCCCTCCGGCTCCACTGCCACCAGGCGCGTGGCGCTGCCGCCACCCCAGAACTGCGCCATGCCGCCGGCGAGCCCGCCGCCGCCCACAGCGACGAGCCAATGCGTGCACTCCGGCGCATCCTCCCCGCATTCAAGGGCCACGGTGCCCTGGCCCGCGAGCACCTCAGGCTGGTCATAGGCATGGACGCCGCGGGCGCCAGTGGCAGCCGCGCGCGCCTCGGCCGCTTCACGCGCTTCGTCATAGCTGGCGCCGCCCACGACCAGCCGCGCGCCGAACCCCTCGATGCGCGCACGCTTCGCCGGGCCGGTGATCTCGGGGACGAAGATCTCGGCCCGGACGCCGAGCGCTTGCGCCGCCGCCGCGACGGCAGCGCCGTGATTGCCGCCCGAGGCCGCGATGACGCCCGCCGGCGGCACCGGAAGCGCAAGCAGGCTGTTGAACGCCCCGCGCGCCTTGAAGCTGCCCGAGAGCTGCAGTGACTCAAGCTTGAGCGTCAGCGCCAAGGGCGCGAGCGCACCGGCAGGCAGGCGCAGCATGGGCGTGCGCCGGATGTGGGGCGCGATGCGTTCGGCGGCGGCGCGGATCATGGTGACGTTCCCGGTGTCTTGTGGCGGTCCTATCGAATGAACTCCGCCACGGACCCCGTGCCAAGATGTCGGAGGCGACCCCCGCTGAATGGCGCGATATCGGCGCGCGCGCTCGCCGACCACAGAGGGCACCCTGATCAGGGCGTGCCCTTCAGCGCGCACCGCGAGCGCGAATGCGCGAACGCCGCTCGTGCGGGGAGCCAAACCGCCAGCGGCGGCGCCCGGCGCTTGAGGGCACCGCATCGGGGCGCGCCCTTCAGCGCGCACCGCGAGCGGGAATGCGCGAACGCCGCTCGTGCGGGGAGCCAAACCGCCAGCGGCGGCGCCCGGC
>JAZKFA010000039.1:0-4426 GCA_040386655.1 Pseudomonadota bacterium
GCGCGACCCGCGCGAGGAGGCCAAGCGGCTGATCATCGGCAGCCCCAGCCACCTGACCGAGATCGACCACTGGATCTTCGGCGCCCGCCGGCCGCGGACCACGCCGCTGCGCGCGCTGATGGCCGGGGGCGGCAGTGGGGATGGCACGATGATGCTCGCGACCCAGCTCAGCCGCGCCGGGCGGCCGGGCAGCGTGACCTGGCTCGACCGTTCCGCGGCTGCCCGGAAGGTGGCCGAGGCGCGCGGGGCGGCGCGCGGCCTGGACAATGTGGTGTTCGAGAGCGGCTCCCTGCTCGACCTGCCGACCCTGGGCCTCGGCGCCTTCGACTACATCGATTGCTGCGGCGTGCTGCACCACCTGCCCGACCCGCTGGCCGGCCTGAAGGCGCTGGCGGGCGCCCTCGCACCGGGGGGCGGGATCGGCCTCATGGTCTATGCGCCGCATGGCCGCACCGGCGTCTACATGCTGCAGGACGCGCTGCGCACCCTCGCCCCGGCGTCGGAAGCGCCCGCATTTCGCGTCGAGATCGCGAAGCGGCTGTGGAAGCATGCGCCGGAGACGGCCTGGCTGCGCAAGAACCCCTGGATCACCGACCACACCGAAGGCGGCGATGCCGGGCTCTACGACCTGCTGCTCAACCCGCGCGATGTGGCCTTCACCGTTCCCGACCTCGCGCGGCTGATCGAGGCGGCGGGGCTGCGCCTGCGCACCCTGGTCGAGCCGATCCGCTACGACCCCGCGATCTACCTGCCCGATCCGAAGCTGCGCGCCCGTCTGGCCCCGCTGGACCCCGTCGCGCGCGCCGCCCTGGCGGAGGCGATCTGCGGCAACATGGGCATCCACATCGCCTACTGCACCCGCGCCGGCGACGCGCCCGCCCTGCCGGATTGGGAGGACCCCGCCGCCATCCCAATGCTGCGCGAGCTGGATGGCGCGACGCTCGCCAAGGGCATCCGCGGGGACGGCACGCTACCGGTCGCCTTCGACGGCTTGCGGGTCGCGCTGCCGATGCCGCGGCTGGCCGGCGCCATCCTCACGCGGATCGACGGCCGCACGCCCATTGGTGCCATCGGCGATGCGCTCGCTGCCCAGGGGACCCCGCGCGAGGCCTTCGCGCGGGATTTCGCGGCGCTTGTCACGCAGTTGGAAGGGCTGAATCGCCTGCTCATCGCCGCGCCATCCAGCGGTCATGAAGGATGACCGCTGGATTGTCTTGATATGCCCTCAGGTGCCGGGCGCCGGCTCCGCCGGCTTGGCTCGCCGCACTTGCGGCGTTCGGCCATTCGGCCTCGCGGCGGGCGCGGAGAACGCCCACCGATCGGGCTCCCGTCGGCGCGGCAAGCACCCCTGCCCTGCCTGCCCCCGCCTTGCTTCACGCCCCCGCCGCCGCCATGTTCGGCGCATGGGACAGACCATCCAGATCGCGATCAATGGCGAGGCGCGCGGCGTGGAGCCGGGTGCGACCATCGCCGGCCTGCTGGCCACCCTCGGGCTCGACACGCGCAAGGTCGCGGTCGAGCGCAACGCCGAGATCGTGCCCCGCTCCACCTATGCCTCCCAGGCGCTGAGCCCCGGGGACCAGCTCGAGATCGTCCATTTCATCGGCGGGGGCTGAGGCGATGGACCACGTCCAGAACACGCAGCCGGATATGTGGGAAGTTGCGGGTCGCCGCTTTACCTCCCGCCTGATCGTCGGCACCGGCCGCTACAAGGACCTGCCCGAGACGGCCGCGGCCATCGAGGCCTCTGGGGCGGAGATCGTCACCGTCGCCGTCCGGCGGGTGAACCTGTCCGACCCCGGCGCGCCCATGCTGCAGGACTACGTCCCGCCCAACCGCTACACCTACCTGCCCAACACCGCCGGCTGCCACACGGCCGACGAGGCCGTGCGCACCCTGCGCCTGGCGCGCGAGGCCGGCGGGTGGAATCTGGTCAAGCTGGAAGTCCTGGGCCCCCCGCCCTTCCTGTACCCCGACATGCCCGGCACCTTCGAAGCCGCCGCCGCCCTGATCAAGGACGGGTTCGAGGTGATGGTCTACTGCGCCGACGACCCGTTGGCGGCGAAGCGGCTGGAGGAGATGGGCTGCGTTGCCATCATGCCGCTCGGCGCCCCGATCGGCTCCGGTCTCGGCGTTGTGAACCCCTACATGATCGGGGCGATCATCGAGCACGCGACGGTGCCGGTCCTGGTCGATGCCGGCGTCGGCACGGCGTCCGATGCGGCCTACGCGATGGAGCTCGGCTGCGATGCGGTGCTGATGAATTCGGCCATCGCGCATGCGAAGAACCCAGTACTGATGGCACGCGCGATGAAGGCCGCTGTCGAGGCCGGGCGTCTCGCGCATCTCGCGGGCCGGATGCCCCGACGGACGACCGCGGCCCCCTCCTCGCCGATGGCCGGGTTGATCCGCTGAGAGGCCGCGCGGCGCTTGCCCGCGTGATCCGCTGACCTCATAGGGTATCGGCTCCTGCCGAGGAGCCAAGGTTTGCCTGACCACCAGACACCGCTGATCGCCACCATCGCCGTCGGCCTGATGCTCGCCTTCCTGTTCGGTCGCATCGCGCATCGATTCAAGCTCTCGCCTCTCGTCGGTTATCTCCTGGCCGGTGTCGCCGTTGGCCCCTTCACGCCCGGCTTCGTGGCGGATGCGGAGCTCGCCACCGAACTCGCGGAAATCGGCGTCATCCTGCTGATGTTCGGGGTCGGGCTGCATTTCTCGCCGCGCGAACTGCTCGCCGTGAAGGGGATCGCCATCCCCGGCGCGCTGGTGCAGATCGCTGCGGCGACAATGCTGGGAATGGGCCTCGCCTGGCTGTTCGGCTGGGGCATCGGCGCGGGGATCGTGTTCGGCCTGGCCTTGTCCGTCGCCTCCACCGTGGTGCTGCTCCGCGCGCTGCAGGAAAAACGCATCGCGGAGACGTCGCGCGGGCATATCGCGATCGGCTGGCTCATCGTCGAGGACCTGGTGGTGGTTCTCGCCCTGGTGCTGCTGCCGACCTTTGCCGGGGCCACGGCCGGTGGCGGCGCCTTCGGGGACATCGCGCTGACCGCAGCCATCACCATGGCCAAGGTCGTGGCCTTCATGGCGCTGATGATGCTGGCAGGACGCAAGGTGATCCCGTGGATCATGCACGACGCCGCGCATACCGGATCGCGCGAGCTTTTCCGCCTCGCGGTCTATGCGGTGGCGCTGGGGGTGGCGTTCCTCGCCGCCAAGCTGTTCGGCGTGTCCTTCGCGCTCGGCGCCTTCTTCGCGGGCATGGTGATGGGCGAATCGGCCCTCAGTCAGCGCGCAGCCGAGGAAGCGCTGCCGCTGCGCGACGCCTTCGCGGTGTTGTTCTTCGTCTCGGTGGGGATGCTGTTCGACCCCTCCATCATCATCGCAGCACCGCTCGCGGTGGGGGCCACGCTTGCGATCATCGTGGTGGGCAAGTCGGCGGCGGCCTATGGCATCACCCGCGCGCTCGGCCACCCGCATGGCACGGCGCTGACCATCTCGGCCTCGCTCGCGCAGATCGGCGAATTCTCCTTCATCCTGGCCGCGCTGGGCGTGGGGCTTGGGGTGCTGCCGACCGAAGGGCGCGACCTGATCCTGGCGGGCGCGATCCTGTCGATCCTGATCAACCCCTTCCTGTTCGCCGCCGCCGAGCGGATGCGGGCCGCGGAGGCGAAGGTCGCCGCACCGGCGATCCCTGCGCCGGCGCCGGCCGCGCCTCCCCTCCCCGCCCCGGCCGAGGCCGAGGCACCCGGCGGCCCGCCACCGGCGACCATGCTCGATGGCCATACCGTGCTGGTGGGGCATGGGCGGATCGGCGCGCTAGTCGCCAACGGCCTGCGAGGGCGTGGACGCGCGCCGCTGGTCTTCGATGAATCCGAGGACGCGCTGCGCTCCGCCCGCGCGGCCGGCCTGGTCACCATCGCAGGCAATGCCGCCAATCCGGACATCCTGGCGGCGGGGCGCCTGGGGTCAGCCGCCGCCCTCTACGTCACCATCGCGGACCCGTTCGAGGCAGGGCAGGTCGTGCAGCAGGCGCGCGCCGCCAACCCGTCGCTGCCGATCATCGCACTCGCCGCCCAGGACGCCGCCATCGCGCATCTGGACGGCCTGGGCGCGAGCCGCGTCGTCATGGGTGAGAACGAGATTGCGGAGGCGATGTTGGCCGCGGGGAAGTGAGCGCCCAGCCGCATGAGCCGCCCGGGGCGCGCACTCCGCGAGCGCGACTGCGAGAACGCCGGTCGTCCGCCGAGCCAAGCCGCGGGACGCGGCGCCCGGCGCCTGATTGCACGATATCGGGGCGCGCGTGCGCCCCGCGAGGCCGAATGGCCGAACGCCGGTAGTCCGGCGAAAGGCAAGCGGCCGGAGGGCGCGCCCGCCGCTTGAGGGCACACGAAAAGCGGTGAACGGATCGGTCATTCTTCATGAC
>JAZKFA010000040.1:0-16725 GCA_040386655.1 Pseudomonadota bacterium
TGGAAAACCGACCCATGGCCACTCGCCAGGGCGCGCTCGACCGCGCCGCCACCGCCTTCGATGATGGCAGCTTCAAGACCCTGCTGACCGACCTGGTCGCCTACCCCTCGACCAGCCAGGAAGCCGGCGCCGAGGCGGCGCTGCACGACTACCTCACCAATGCTATCACCCCCTGGGTCGAGCGCCTGGGCTTCACCGCCGCGATCCACCCGAACCCGCTGGACGGCTTCGGCCCGATCCTGACCGCGGCGCGCATCGAGGATCCGTCACTGCCGACCGTGCTGCTCTACGGCCATGGCGACACCGTGCGCGGCCTGCCCGAGCAATGGCGCGCCGGGCTCGACCCCTGGACGCTCACCGAGGAGGGGGATCGCTGGTACGGCCGCGGCACCGCCGACAACAAGGGCCAGCACGCGCTGAACCTCGCCGCCCTTGAGGCGGTCATCGCCGAGCGCGGCGGCAAGCTCGGCTTCAACGTGAAGCTGGTGCTCGAGACGGCGGAGGAGCGCGGCTCGAAGGGCCTCAAGGAATTCGTCGCGCAGAATGCCGAGCTGCTCGCGGCCGACGTGCTGATCGCCTCGGATGGCCCGCGCGTGGAGCCGGGCACGCCGACCATCGCGGTCGGCACGCGCGGCACCTTCCACTTCGACCTGGTGGTGAAGCTGCGCGACGGCGGCGTCCATTCCGGCCATTGGGGCGGGCTGACGCGCGACCCCGCGATCATCCTCGCGCACGCGCTGGCCTCCATGATGGACCGCAACGGCAAGGTCCTGGTGCGCGGCATCCTGCCGCCCACGATGCCCAACTCCGTGCGCGCCGTGCTGGATGGCTGCCCGCTGGGTGGTGGCGGCGACGCCGCGACGATCGACGCCGGCTGGGGCGAGCCGGGCCTGTCGCCGGCCGAGAAGATCTATGGCTGGAACAGCCTCATCGTGCTGGCGATGATCTCCGGCCGGCCGGAGAATCCGGTCAACGCCGTGGCACCCGACGCCCGCGCGCATTGCCAGATCCGCTACACCGTGGACTCCGATCCCGCGCAGTTCAACGACGCGATCCGCACCCATCTCGACGCCGCCGGCTTCCCGGAAGTCTCGGTCGAATCCTCCTTCATCCGCATGCCCGCGAGCCGGACGGATGTGGACCATCCCTGGGTGCGCTGGGCGCAGAAGAGCCTGGCCGAAAGCCTGGGCAAGCGCGTCCAGATTATCCCGAACTCCTCGGGCGGGCTGCCGGGCGATGTCTTCGTGGACCATCTCGGCGTGCCGCTCGTCTGGGTGCCGCACAGCTACAATGGCTGCAAGCAGCATGGGCCCGATGAGCACCTGCTGATCGCCCCCGCGCGCGAGGGCCTGCTGGGCTTTGCGGGCATGTGGTGGGATCTGGGTGAAGGCGGGACGCCGAAGCGCGTCTGATCGTCGCCGCGCCCCGCGTTACCGTTCTTCACCCGCTGCGCAATGTTGATGTTACAGGCGCGGCGCATGGTTCCCTCATGCCAAGCAACAGGGAATTGACCATGCGCAAGACTGCAACCATCGGCCTCCTCGCGGGCGTCATCGGCCTCGGCCTCGCGGGGGCCGCCGTCGCCCAGCACCGGCCGGGCGGCCATCACGGCCCGCGCGGCGAGGGTGGCTTTGCCGCCGGCGAGGCCTTCGCCCGCGCTGACGCCAACAATGACGGCCGCGTCACCCTCGACGAGGGCCGTACCTGGCTGCAGGCACGCTTCGCCGAAGCCGACGCCAACCGCGATGGCGGCGTGACCATCGAGGAGCTGGTCACCTTCATGCAGGCGCGCCGCCCCGCCGGCCGTCCGGCGCCGACTGATGAGATGCAGGCCCGGATGCGCGAGCACATGTCGCGCGGCTTCCGCTTCGTCGACGCCAATGGCGACGGCAAGGTGAGCATGGCCGAGCTGACGCCGGTGGCCGAGGCGATGTTCCGCGCCGCGGACCGCAACGCCGACGGAGCGCTGAGCCGCGAAGAGGCGCAGCCGCGGCGCGGCGGCATGGGTGGCCATCGCCACGGTGGGGGCCCGACGCCGGCCGAAGCCGCGCCGCCCGCGCGCTGACCGTGGTTTGCGCCGGTCCCGTGCCGGCGCCAGACTGCCCCCCGCCGCGCCGTCGCGCGGCGGGGGGTTCCCATGTCCTCGCCCAGGATATTCTGTCTTGGCGCTGCGCTGATGCTGCTCTCGCCCGCGGCGTCGGCGCAGTCGGCCGCGCAGCAGCCCACGGCGGCCGAGCATCGCTGGCTGCTCGCCTGCGTCGAGGCCGGCAGGGCGCCCTGCCAGTACCGCATCACCGCGCGCTGCTATGGGGACGGCTACCGCGATGCGGTGCCAGCCTCGGTTCCTCGGGTGCGCGGACGGATCGCTGGAGCCACCCCCGCAACTGTGCTCCCATCGAGACCGCCATCTGGTCAGCACTCGCGCAACGCTGGCTGGGTGAGGCGATCGCTGCCGTGACGCCGGGGCAGGCGGAGATCCTGCGCCGCGCGGAGCGCAGCTTCGTCGCCTACCGCCAGGCGGAATGCGGCACCGACTCGCAGCTGTATGGCGGCGGCCTCGGCGGCGACATGGGCGCGGATTGCTGGCTGGAGCTGACCGCCGGGCGGGCGCTGCGCCTGCGCCGCATCAGCGAGGATATGCGTGCCCAGGCGCCCCAGTAGCCCTGGCCGATATCGCGATCCTCCCGGCGACAGCACCGCCATGCCGCAGCGGGGAGAGAGGCGAGCGCCGGGTCGCCGCGGCATCACATGGCGCTCTCCGGACCCAGGTGCGATAAACAAGCAGGGATTGAACACGCCGCCGCGCGGACGACCTCTGTGTGTCGGCTTGATCGGTCGGGCAGCAGGGCGGAGGTCAAGCAGGTGCAGATCCGGACCATCCGACATTCCCCCCTGGCGATCGGGTTGATCCGGCTGCGGGCTTGGCTGCGCGATATTTATGAGGATGACACGCCCTTCGCGCGCCGGGCGCGCGACGTGCTCCTCGCCTTCGACGTCGGCGTCGTGCTGTTCGTCATCGCCACCTCCTTCATCCCTGGTGCCGGCTGGGTCGAGGTGATGGACGCCCTGCTGGGCGTGCTGCTCCTGGCCGAGTTCGTGGCGCGGCTGTTCGCGAGCCGCGCGCTGCGTCGCGAGCTGGTGCATCCCTGGACCTGGGTGGACGCGGTCGCGATCGCCTCCTTCCTCGCGCCCGTGGCGGGGGAGGCGTTCGGCTTCCTGCGCGCGCTGCGCCTGCTGCGCTTGCTGCGGCTGTTCCGGGTGCTCGACAGGCTGCGGGCAGTCTCGGCGGTGTTCCGGCGCAACGAGGAGGCGGTTATCGCAGCCGCCAACCTGGTCGTGTTCATCTTCGTCATGACGGGACTGGTCTACGCGACGCAGCACCGCTCGAACCCGCAGATCGGCCATTATGCGGACGCGCTGTACTTCACCATCACCTCGCTGACGACGACCGGGTTCGGCGACATCACCCTGCCGGGGACGACGGGGCGGTTGCTCTCCGTCGTTATCATGCTGGCCGGCGTGACGCTGTTCCTGCGGCTCGCGCAGGCGATGTTCCGCCCGGCGAAGGTGCGCTTCGAATGCCCGAACTGCTGCCTGATGCGCCATGAGCCGGATGCCGTGCACTGCAAGGCGTGTGGCACGATGCTCCGCATCCCCGACGAGGGCGGCGATTGAGGCGGATGCAGCGGTGATCGAAGGCGGCGGCGCGGTGGGGATGGTGGGTGCGACAGGGATTGAACCTGTGACCCTTGCCGTGTGAAGGCAATGCTCTACCGCTGAGCTACGCACCCGTGCGCGATGCGCCCTGGGGCGCTTCGGATAGGGCGCGCTCCCGGGAGTGTCAAGCATGTCGGGGCTGGCCGTTCGCCTGCGGCGGACCACATGAGCGGGATGCGGTTCATTCCCCTCCTGCTGGTGCTGTTCGCCGTTCCCGCGCGCGCCGCGCCGGTGGATGTCACCTACACGCTGACGGCCGTCGGCATGACCGTGCTCGAGATCACGGCCAGGCTCGATGTCTCCGATCGCGGCTGGCGGGTGGAGGCGCGGTCGCAGACCACGGGTGCCGCGGCGGTCTTCGTGCGCGGCATGCAGACGACCCTGAGCGAAGGCGTGTGGCGAGGCACTGATGCGGTGCCGCAGCGCTACCGCGCCGACGGCGTGTGGCGTGGCGAGCAGCGCCGGACCCACCTGGATTATGAGGCAAGCCGGCCCATCCTGCGCAGCATGCTGCCGGTGATCGAGCCGGAGCGGGAGGCGGTTCCCGAAGCCCGCACCGCCGGCACCACGGATACACTCACCGCCCTGATCTGGATGGCGCGCAGCGCCGGCATGGCGGGGCGCTGCGATGGCCGGCGGATGACCTATGATGGCCGCCGCCTGCAGGAATGGACGATACGCACCGAGGGCAGCCAGGATGTGGTCGCTGTCAGCGGCAGCTACCGCGCTGCGGCGCTGCGCTGCGCCATCACCACCCACACCGTCGCCGGCTTCCGCCGCGATGAACCGCGCGAGACGACGGCGCGCCCGACGAACGGGACCGTCTGGCTGGGCATCGTCAGCCCGCATTTGCCGCCCATTCCCGTGCGCCTGGACATGGAGACGCGGATGTTCGGCACGGTGCGCGTGGACCTGACCCGCGTCACAAGCCCGCCGTAAGACGAAGCGCCGCCGCGATCGCCGGCACCGAGGCCGGCGTTCCCGCCACCGGCGCGCCATCCGCCATGGCATGCGGGCCGTAGCCCCAGCCGGCGAAGATCACGGGAATGCCGGCTGCCCGCGCCGAGACGACGTCGTTCGCATGGTCTCCGAGCATGACCGCGCGCGATCCGACGCCGCCGAGCAGCGCGAGTGTGGCGTGCAGGTGCCCGGGGTCCGGCTTGCGCACGGCGAAGCTGTCGCCGCCGCCGAGCGCGTCCATCAGCGGCGCGAGGCCCAGCGTCTCAAGCAACGCGCGCGCCGCGGCCTCGGGCTTGTTGGTGCAGACCGCGAGCCGCCAGCCGGCGCCGCGCAGCTCGGCCAGCATCTCGGCGATGCCGGGGAAGGGGCGGGTGAGCTCCGCCGCGCGCGGGGTGTAATCGGCGAGGAAATCATCCACCGCGCCGGCGGGCACGGCCATGCCACGCGCGGTGAAGCCGCGTTCGACCAGCGCCGCCACGCCGTCGCCCACGAAGCCGGTGACGCTCGCGCGGTCAAGCGGCGTCTGGCCATGCGCCGCAAGCAGGCGGTTCAGCGCGTCAGCGAGGTCGGGCACACTGTCGACCAGGGTGCCGTCCAAATCGAGAAGCATCGTCGGGGCTATCGTATTGTTCACGTATCGTTGACCTGCCTTGCGGAACCAAGCCCCGGGCCTCAGCTTCGCGATGAGGCCGGGGATCAAGATATGTCGGGTGGAATTGCCGTGATGCCAACGCCTAGGCACGGTCAAGACAATGAGGCGCCGCGCGCGCTCAGCGTCTATCCCGATGCGGAGTTCGTATCGCGGCTGGTGTCCGGTCTGCCGCCCGACCTGGCGGCGAGCTTTTCCCAGCGTCAGCTTTTCGCCATCCAGCAAGCCTTCGGCCCCTGGGATGGGCAGGAGCGGCGGAAAGGGTGGCGTGCCTCGCTGCGACTGCCCTGGGGCCACTATACGCTGTCACTGCGCCGGGAGCGCGGCTGAGGGGCTAAGGCGCCTCCCGCCAGTCCGCCTCCGTCGTTTCCTTTGGTGCGCTTCCGGCCATTCTCCTTGAGGCGCCTCGAGCGCAACGCCCGGCAATGCGATTTGACCGGCGCGGCGCTTGCCCCGGCGCGGGGCGGCGGGCTACGCCCCGCTGATGCGCGCCGCCATCATCCTCGCCGCCGGCCTTGGCACCCGCATGGTCTCGCGCCTGCCCAAGGCGCTGCACCCGATCGCCGGGCGGCCCATGCTCGGCCATCTCATCGCCGCCTGCGAGGGGCTGTTCGACCGCATCATCGTGGTGGTGGGCCCGGGGATGGACCAGCTCGCCGCCATCGCGGCGCCGCATGCGGTAGTAGTGCAGCATGAACGCCTGGGCACCGGCCATGCCGCTCTGCAGGCCGCGCCCTTGCTGGAGGGGTTCGCCGGCGATGCCGCCGTGCTCTACGCCGATAACCCGCTGATCACGCGCGCCACGATCGAGCGCCTGCTCGCCGCGAGGGCGGAGGCCGACGTTGCCCTGCTGGCGATGCGACCGGCCGACCCCGGCCGCTATGGCCGCGTTATCGCCGATGGTGGGGGCCGCGTCGCCGAGATCGTGGAATACGCCGACGCATCGGAGGCGGAGCGCCAGGTTGGCCTGTGCAATGCCGGGGTGATCTGCGCGGCCGCACCCGCGCTGCTGCGCTGGCTGCGCGCGATCCGCGCCGAGAATGCCAAGGGTGAATACTACCTCACCGATGTGGTCGGCCTCGCCGTCGCCGAGGGTGGCAGCGCAGTTGCCGTCGAGGCGGATGAGGCGGAGCTGCGCGGCATCAACACCCGCGCCGAGCTGGCTGAGGCCGAGGCCGCCATGCAGTCCCGCCTGCGCGCGGCCGCGATGGCAGCGGGCGCGACGCTGCAGGCACCCGAGACGGTGTTTTTCGCCGCCGATACGCGCCTCGCTCCGGATGTGACGATCGGCCCGCATGTGGTGTTCGGCCCGGGCGTGACGGTGGAGGAGGGTGCGGAGATCCGGGCCTTCTCGCATCTGGAGGGCGCGCAGGTCGGTCGCGCCTGCATCATCGGCCCCTATGCGCGCCTGCGGCCGGGCACCGTGGTGGAGGCGCGCGCGCATGTGGGGAATTTCGTTGAGCTGAAAGCGACGGTTCTCGGCGAAGGAGCGAAGGCAAACCACCTCGCCTACCTCGGCGATGCATCCGTGGGTGCGGGTGCGAATATCGGCGCCGGTACCATCACCTGCAATTACGATGGCGTCGCCAAGCATCGCACCGAGATCGGCGAGCGGGCCTTCATTGGCAGCAACAGCGCGCTGGTCGCCCCGGTGACGATCGGCGCGCGCGCCCTGGTCGCTGCCGGCAGCACCATCACCGCTGATGTCCCCGACGACAGCATGGCCATCGCCCGTTCCCCGCAAATCGTGAAACCCGGCCGCGGCACCAGGTCGCAAAAATAAAAGAAGTGGATCCGGGGAAATTCTTTTACCCGGCGCTTTCTTCTTCGGAGGCTCACCTATGTGCGGCATCGTCGGTGTCATCGGCCAGGAAAACGCAGCCCCGCGCCTCCTCGAAGCCCTGCGCCGCCTTGAATACCGCGGCTATGACAGCGCGGGCATCGCGACGCTGGTCGATGGCCGCATCGAGCGTCGCCGCGCCGAGGGCAAGCTGCACAATCTGGCTGCGGTCCTGGAGCGGGAGCCGCTGGGCGGAATGACCGGCATCGGCCACACGCGCTGGGCGACGCATGGCGCGCCCACCGAGCGCAATGCACATCCGCACGGCACCGCGCGCGTCTCCGTCGTCCATAACGGCATCATCGAGAACCACGCCGAACTGCGTACCGAGCTGGAGGCGAAGGGCCAGATCTTCACCACCGACACGGATACCGAAACCTTCGCGCGCCTGCTCGACCAACTGCTGGCCGACGGCGCCACACCGGCGCAGGCGGTCGCCGCCGCCCTGAAGCAGGTGCATGGCGCCTTCGCGCTTGCCATGATCTTCGCCGGCCATCCGCGGCTGCTGATCGCGGCGCGGCAGGGCGCACCGCTCGCGGTGGGCTATGGCGAGGGCGAGATGTTCGTGGGCTCGGACGCGCTGGCGCTCGCCCCGCTCACCCGGCGGATCGCGTATCTCGAGGAGGGCGACTGGGCCATCATCACCGATGAGGGCGCGCGCTTCTTCGATGCCCAGGATCGCCCGGTGGAGCGGACGGAACGGATGACCGCGTTTTCGGGTGCGGCGACCGGCAAGGGCAACTACCGCCACTTCATGGAGAAGGAGCTGCACGAGCACCCCGTGGTGATCGGGGAGACGCTGCGGCAATACATCGATGGCGGCACGCGCCGCGTGGCGCTGCCGGCGCTGCCCTTCGACCCCGTTTCCGTGCCGAAGCTGACCATCACGGCCTGCGGTTCGGCCTTCCTCGCGGGCCTGGTCGGCCGCTACTGGATCGAGAGCCTGGCGCGCATCCCCACGGATGCGGATACCGCATCCGAACTGCGCTACCGCGACCCGCCGCTGCCCGAGGGCGGCGCGGCGCTGCTGGTCAGCCAAAGCGGCGAGACCGCTGATACCATGGCCGCGCTGCGCCTGCTCAAGGGCGCAGGGCAGTCCATCCTCTCGGTCGTCAACGTCGACGAGAGCTCCATGGCGCGGGAGAGCGACCGGACGCTGCTGACGGTCGCGGGGCCGGAGATCGGCGTCGCGTCCACCAAGGCTTTCACCGCGCAGCTTTCGGTGCTCGCGTGCCTCGCCATCGGGATGGCCCGGGCGCGCAGGACCATCGATGCCGCGCGCGAAGCGCAGCTGATCGCGGCGCTGCTGGAACTGCCCTCGGACGCGGCGGCGCTGCTGGACGACAACGCCACCATCCAGGCGCTGGCGGTGGAGGTGGCGGAGGCGCGGGACGTGCTGTTCCTCGGCCGCGGCAACCTCTACCCGATCGCCATGGAGGGCGCGCTGAAGCTGAAGGAGATCAGCTATATCCATGCCGAGGGCTACGCCGCCGGCGAGATGAAGCACGGCCCCATCGCGCTGATCGACCCGGCCGTGCCGGTGATAGCACTTTGCCCCTCCGGCCCGCTGTTCGAGAAGACCGCGAGCAACCTGCAGGAAGCCGCCGCGCGTGGTGGCCGCATCATGGCCTTCACCGATGCAGAGGGGGCGCCCGCGCTTCGCCGCTTCGCCCAGCACGTGGTGGTGCTGCCGACGGTGGACCCCTTCGTCGCGCCCATCCTGCACGCGATCCCGGTGCAGCTGCTCGCCTACCACGTGGCGGTGCTGCGCGGGACGGATGTTGACCAGCCGCGCAACCTCGCGAAAAGCGTCACGGTCGAATAGCCGGGCGCGATGTGCACGCTGGTCCTGCTGCGCCGCCCCGGCCATGCCTGGCCGCTGCTGCTCGCCGCCAATCGCGATGAGCGGCTGGACCGGGCTTGGGAGGCGCCGGCGGAATTCTGGCCAGGCATCACCGGCGGGCGCGACGCCTCCGGCGGCGGCACCTGGCTTGCGCTGTCGCGGCAGGGGGTGGTGGCCGGCGTGCTGAACCGCCCGGGCAGCCTCGGCCCCGCGCCCGGCAAGCGCTCCCGCGGCGAATTGCCGATCCTGGCGCTGGGCGAGACCAGCGCGGCGGAAGCGGCCGGGCGCATCGCTACGTTGGACGCGGGGGAATACCGTCCCTTCAACCTGGTCATCGCCGATGCGGAGACCGCGTGGTTCCTCAAGGGCCTCGGGGAGGGCAGGCCGCAGGCCCAGCCGCTGGGCGAGGGCATCTCCATGGTCACGGCGCATGACCCGAACGACCTCGACAGCCCGCGCACGCGGCGGCACCTGCCGCGGTTCCGGGCCGCCACCCCGCCCGAGCCAGGAACGGATGACTGGTCGGCGTGGGAGGCGCTGCTGCGCAACGCGGAGGGCGAGCGCGGGGAGCAGCTGTGTGTCCCCGACCTGAACGGCTTCGGCACCGTGTGTTCCTCGCTGATCGCGCTGGGCGCGGAGGCGGCCCCCATGTGGCGCTTCGCGGCCCGTGCCGGGGCCGATTTCCTGCCCGTTCCGCTTTGAAATCGCCCCGAGGCCAGCTCTGAGGAAGCCCCGTGGCGCCCCGGTCCCCCCGCTGCTATACCCCGCCGAATTGCTGCCCGGCACCTTTCGCCCGGCGGCCACGAAGGATTCCCCACTCATGGCGCGCCGCCGGCAATTATTTGAGGGCAAGGCCAAGATCCTGTTCGAAGGTCCCGAGCCCGGCACCCTCGTGCAGTACTTCAAGGACGATGCTTCGGCCTTCAACGCGCAGAAGAAGGGCACCATCACCGGCAAGGGCGTGCTCAACAACCGCATCAGCGAATACCTGATGATGCGCCTCGCCGAGATCGGCGTGCCCACCCACTTCATCCGCCGCCTGAACATGCGCGAGCAGCTGATCCGGGAAGTGGAGATCATCCCGCTCGAGATCGTGGTGCGCAATGTCGCGGCAGGCTCGCTCGCGACGCGCCTGGGCATCCAGGAAGGCACGCGCCTGCCGCGCTCGATCGTCGAGTATTATTACAAGAACAGCGCGCTGAACAATCCGATGGTCTGCGAGGAGCACATCACCTGCTTCGGCTGGGCCGCGACGCAGGACCTCGACGACATCGTGGCACTCGCCTTGCGGGTGAACGACTTCCTGACCGGGCTCTTCCTGGGCGTCGGCATCACGCTGGTGGACTTCAAGATCGAGTTCGGACGTCTATTCGAGAATGACGACATGCGCATCGTCCTCGCCGACGAGATCAGCCCCGATAATTGCCGCCTGTGGGACACGAAGACGGGCGAGAAGATGGACAAGGACCGCTTCCGCCGCGACCTCGGCAAGGTCGAGGAAGGCTACCAGGAAGTGGCGCGCCGCCTCGGCATCCTGCCCGAGGCCGGCATCCGCGACATGAAGGGCCCGGAGGCGATCCAGTGAAATTGCGCGTCACGATTCTTCCCAAGCCCGGCGTGCTCGACCCGCAGGGCAAGGCCATCGCGGCGGCCCTCGCGACCCTTGGCTTCGAGGGTGTGTCCGAGGTTCGCGCCGGCAAGACCATCCTGCTTGATCTCGCCGAGACGGACCCCGTGAAGGCCGAGGCCGCCGCGCGCGAGATGGCGCGCAAGCTGCTCGCGAACACGGTGATCGAGAGCTTCTCGGTGGAACCGGCCTGACGCCATGATGAAGCTCAGCCTCGCGGTGATGATCGCACTCACCGTGCTCATCGCCATCGGGCTGCGCTGGCGCGAGGAGCGCACGGCCCATGTCGCCGCGGTCAAGCCCAAGCGGCTAGGGCTGGTCGCCGGCTTCAAGGCCAAGGCCAACCGCTACGTGACCGCGGCCGCCTTGGCGGCGCTGACCACCATCGTCATCTTCGGCGGCCTGCACTGGCTGCGCGTCCTCCAAGGCGGGTGAGATCCATGCACGCTGCGATCATCCTGTTCCCCGGCACCAACCGCGAGCGCGACATGGCGATCGCGCTGGAGCGCGCCTCCGGCCGCAGGCCGGCGCTGGTCTTTCACCGGGAGAGCGAACTTCCCGCGGGCACCGACCTGGTCGTGCTGCCCGGCGGCTTCTCCTATGGCGACTACCTCCGCTCGGGTGCGATGGCCGCCCATTCCCCCATCATGGCAGCGGTGCGCGCCCATGCCGCGCGCGGGGGCCTGGTGCTGGGCGTCTGCAACGGCTTCCAGATCCTGATCGAGGCGGGGCTGCTGCCGGGCGGGCTGCTCAAGAACGCGACGCTGCGCTTCCTGTCGATGGATTGCCGGCTGCGCGTCGAACGCTCCGGCACGCCCTTCACCAGCCACTGGCAGCAGGGGGCGACTTTCCGTGCCCCGATGGCCCATGGCGACGGCAACTACTTCGCCGATGACGCGACGCTGGACCGGCTGGAGGGCGAGAACCTCGTCGCCTTCCGCTACGTCGACGACAACGGGCAGGCGACGCCGGCCGCGAACCGCAACGGCAGCGCACGCAACATCGCCGGAATCTTCTCGCCGGACCTGCGCATCTGCGGGTTGATGCCGCACCCCGAGGACCTGGTCGATCCGCTCATGGGCGGGGTCGATGGGCTGCCGATGTTTGAGAGCCTGGCGGCCGCGTAGAAAGAAGGCTGGGGAAAGGAATTTCCCCAGCCCCATTCTTTTATTTTTGCCACTTGGCGCCAGCCGCGCGGGAACACTCATGACTGACGATGATCGCATTGCGGCTATCGCCAGGGACGCGATCCTCAAGGGCGCGCTCGGGCAGGGTGTCTACGAGCACTACGATATCGACCGCGTCGCCTCGCTGGCGGCGGCCATCACTTCGGCCGAGTTCGTGGCCAGGCACCTGCCGCGTGCGCCGCGCTTCCCCGATGCCGAGGCCTTCCTCGACGCGATGGTCACGCAGGCGCCGCAGGACGGGCTGATCCTGGAGTTCGGTGTCTTCTCCGGACAGTCGATCACCCAGATCGCGAAACGCCGCCCGGGGCACCCGGTCCACGGCTTCGACAGCTTCTCCGGCCTGCCGGAATTCTGGCGAGCTGGCTTCGATGCCGGCACCTTCGCCCTCGATGCGCTGCCCCGCGTGCCGGCCAATGTCACCCTGCATCCGGGATGGTTCGATCGCACGCTGCCCGGCTTCCTCGACGCGAACCCCGGGCCCATCGCGCTGCTGCACGTCGATTGCGACCTCTACAGCTCCACCCAAACCATCCTCGCGCAGGTCGGTGCGCGTTTGCGACCCCGCAGCGTGATCGCCTTCGACGAATATCTGAACTACCCCGGCTGGCAGCAGCACGAGCACAAGGCCTTTGTGGAATTCATCGCCTCCACGCACCGCGCCTATGAATGGATCGGGCTGGTCCCCAGCTACGAACAGGCGGCGGTCCGCATCCTGAGCTGAAGCAAAGGCGGCCGACCCCTTGCGCCGCATCCTGGCCCCCGCTACACCCCGCGCTCCCGCGCCGTGGCCTCTCGGACATGCCCGGCCGGAACGGATGCCCCCGCACCCCGCGGATCGGCGCCCGCTCCCCGCACACAGGAGGGCCAAATGTCCAAGATGAAGACCAAGAGCAGCGTGAAGAAGCGCTTTCGCCTGACCGCATCAGGCAAGGTCCTGGCCGGTCCGGGCAACAAGCGCCACCAGCTCACCGCCAAGACCAACAAGATGAAGCGCCAGAACCGCGGCAGCCAGGTTCTGCGCCATCAGGACGGTCTGACCATCCTGCAATGGATGCCCTACGGCAGCGCGCGGTAAGGGAGAAGCAGCATGGCTCGTGTCAAACGCGGCGTAACGAAGCACGCCCGCCACAAGAAGATCATCCGCCTCGCGAAGGGCTATGTGGGGCGTTCCAACAACGCCTACCGCCCCGCGCTCGAGCGCGTCGAGAAGGCGCTGCAATACGCCTATCGCGACCGGCGCAACAAGAAGCGCGCCTTCCGCGCCCTGTGGATCCAGCGCATCAACGCCGCCGTCCGCGAGGAGGGGCTGACCTACTCGAAGTTCATCGCCGGCGTGAAGGCGGCGGGCATCGAGATGGACCGCAAGGTGATGGCCGCCATCGCCTATGAGGATCCGGCTGGCTTCAAGGCCCTGATCGCCCAGGTGCGGGACGCACGTCCCGCAGCCTGAACGGGCGGGGAGACACGTCTCCCCAACCTTTCCATCGACCAGGCATGCGTTTAGCCGCCGCGAGGAACCAGCCTCGCGGCGGCTTCGCTTTGTCGCCGCCTTGCTACCCGGCCAGCGCCTGCAGCAACGCCTTGGTGTTCACTGGCTTCTCGCAGCGCGGGTGGTCGCGATAGGCCGTCTCCACCGCATCGGCGCTGTAGCCGGTCGTGAAGACGAAGGGCACATTGTGCCGGATCAGCGCATCGGCGACCGGGTAGGTCTTCAGCCCGTGCAGGTTCATGTCCAGCACGACCGCGTCGAAATCCGTGGAATTTTCTTCCACGAACTCGACCGCCTGGTTCACGCGCCCGATCGGGCCCAGCACCTCCGCGCCATGGCTGCGCAGCAGGTCCGCCATGTCCATGGCGATGAAGAAATCATCCTCGACGACAAGGATCCGCATGCCCGTCAATTCGCCACGGCCGTTCATAGCGGCTTCTCCGGCTGTGGGGTGTCTTCGCGGGCCAGATGCTCCGGCAACGGCATCTCGATCCAGCAATCGAGGCCAGACTCACTGAATTCCATTCGCGCCATGGTGTCGCGAGTGAAGCCGCTTGCCCGTTCGATCAGCTCCATACCGAACCCCCGATGCGATGGTGCCTGCAGATCCGTGATACCTGTCTCGCACCAGTGGAACGCGAGGGAGTGCCCAGGGTTTGCACCCCTGAGTTCCCACGTGATCGCGACCTCGCCGGGACCCGCCCTCAGCGCGCCATGCTTGAGCGCGTTGGTCGCGAGTTCGTGCAGGATCAGCGTGAAGGTCTGCATCTGCTGGAAGCCCAGCGCGACCGGCGGTCCGGAGATGTGCACCTTGTCCTTCTGGTCGGACGCGACGGCGCTCACCTCCATCTCCACGATGCCGCGCAGTTCGGTGTTGCCCTCGCCTTCCCCACCGACCAGCTTCTGCACCCGGCCCAGCGCTTCCAGCCGCGCGTTGAAATCGGACAGCGAGCCGCCCTTGCCCAGCGTCTGCCGTGCGATGGACTGCACGATGGCGAGCAGGTTGCGCGTGCGGTGCTGCAGCTCGGCGATCAGCACGCGCTGGCGGGCCTCGGCACGGGTCAGCGTGGTCACGTCGATGAAGGTCACCACGACGCCTTCGATCTTCTGGTCCTGGTCGCGGTAGGGGGCGATGCGGATCAGGAAGTGCGCGGTGCGGTCCTCCCGCTCGGCGGTCGTCTCGATAGCGCTGCCGCCGGCGAAGACCGCATCGATATCGGCGGCCAGGTTGGCCAGCCTGAGGTTGAGCGCGAGATCGGTGATCGGCCGCCCGCGATCGGTGGGCAGGATGTTGAACACCTTGGCCACCGCCGGCGTGAAGCTGCGGATGACCAGCTTGCGGTCGAGGAAGACGGTCGCGACGTCGGTGATGTCGAACAGGTTGCGCAGGTCGGCATTGGCGCGGTCCAGCGCATCGACCTTCTCGTGCAGCTCGGTGTTCACCGTCTGCAGCTCCTCGTTCACGGATTGCAGCTCCTCCTGCGAGGCTTCCAGCTCCTCATTGGTGGACTGCATCTCCTCATTGACCGAGAGGAGTTCCTCATTGCCGGATTTCAGGTCCTCCAGCGCGGTCTCGTACTCCTCGATCAGCGATTGCAGGCGATCGCGCGTCTCGCGAAGCTCGCGTTCCGTGTTCGCGGCCGTGCCGTCACGCGCTTCGGCCACACGCCCAAGCGCCTCCTCGCGCGAGAGCGGAGAACCGCGGTCGGTGAAGATGACGAGGTAGAGCGGCTCGGAATTCTCCGCCGGCATACGGCTCTGGTTGAGCGGCTCCACGGTCAGGGAGACGAGCTGGACCTGCCCGGCCTCGTTCTCGACAGCGACGCCGTCGCGCACAACGGTGCCGCCGCTCTCGAGCGCCGCGGCAAAGGTGCTGCGCAGGTCGAGGCGCAAGGTCTTGCGCGCCATGGTCAGCAGGTTGCGCGTGGGAATGCCGGGCGGCGCCTCCAGGTACTTGCCGGTGTTGCTGGAGAAGTACAGCGCGTCGGCATCGCGGTTGACGACGACATGCGGCGGTACGAACCGCTCCAGCATCTGCTCGTCCACCGCCTGGCGCAGCACCGGCTTGGCGGATGCGGAACGCCGGGCGCTTATCTCGGCGGCAAGCCCCGAACGCAGCGCGTTCCTCACCATCGGCAGGCGCAGGGTGGATCCGCGGTCGGAACGGCGGCGGAAGATGCGGTTGCGCTTGTCGATCGGGATGAACAGGTCGTCATACTGGCTGACGTTTTCGGCCAGCCCCAGGAACAGCCGGCCACCCGGACGCAGCGCGTAGTGGAAGGTGGGGATGACCTGGCTCTGCACCTGCGGGCCGAAATAGATCAGCAGGTTGCGGCAGGAGATCAGGTCGATGCGCGAAAACGGCGGGTCGCGGATGATGTTGTGCGGCGAGAAGATGCACAGCTCCCGCACCTCCTTCGCGATGACGAAGCTGCCCGCATCGGGGATGAAGAAGCGCTGCCGCCGCGCCTCGGACACGCCGTCGAGCAGCGCCTCGGGGTAGCGTGCCGCGCGCGCGACGACCAGGGAGCGCTCATCGATGTCGGTGGCGAAGATCTGCACCCGCGGCGGAGCCGGCAGCGTGTCCATGTGCTCGCGCAGCAGGATCGCGATGGAGTAGACCTCCTCGCCCGTCGCGCAGCCGGGCACCCAGACGCGCACGCTGTCCTCGGCACCGCGGCCTTCGAACAGCTTCCCGATCACCTGCTCGGCGAGGCTCGCGAAGGCGTCCGCGTCGCGGAAGAAGCTGGTGACGCTGATCAGCAGGTCACGGAACAGCGCGGCGACCTCGACGGGGTCGTGCCGCAGCCGCTCGACGTAGTCCTCCACTGTGGGCAGCCGGCCCACATGCATTCGCCGCTGCACCCGGCGCAGGAAGGTCCTGGTCTTGTAGCCGCTGAAATCATGGCCGATCTGTTCGTGCAAGATATTGTAGATGGCGGGAACGCGTTCATCGACCGGCCCTTCCTGCCCGGTATGCGCGAGCATGGGCGTACCGTTGGCCAACTGCTGGGCAAATTCCGCCAGCTTGGTGCCCATCTGGTCGGCGGGAACCGCGAAATCGACAAGGCCCGTCGCGATCGCGCTGTCCGGCATGGAAGGCTGCTGCGGGCCGTGGCCGTCGGCGACCTGCGCCATGGTCAGGCCGCCACGCTCCTTGATGGCCTTGATGCCCAGCGTGCCGTCGCCATCACCGCCCGAGAGGATGACCCCGGCGGCCCGATCGCCCTGGTCCATGGCGAGTGCGCTGAGGAAGACATCGACCGGCCGATGGTTGCGCCCGATGCCCTGGGCCTCGACCCGCAGCTTGCCGTCCTTGATGCGCAGGATCGTGTTCGCGCCCAGGACGTAGACATGGTCCTTTTCGACCGCAACTCCGTCCTCGGCGCGCGTCACCGCGAAGCCGCGCACCG
>JAZKFA010000041.1:0-7595 GCA_040386655.1 Pseudomonadota bacterium
CGCACTCGTCGGCGGCGCCGCCATCCTCGCGGCGCCGCATGTGGTGCGTGCGCAGACGCAGGAGCCGATCCGCATCGGCAGCCTCACGCCCAACACCGGTGGCGGCGCGCAATCCGGCCCCGAGATCGCCGAGGCTCATCGCCGCGTCGTCGAGCAGGTCAACAGCGCGGGCGGCCTCCTCGGCCGGCGCATCCTGCTCACGCAGGAAAATGACGAGACGAACCCCGAAGCCGGCGTGCGCGCCGCGCGGAAGCTCATCGACGCGGACCGCGTGACAGCGCTGCTCGGCCTCTGGGCGTCCTCGGTGACGCTCGGCGTGCTGCCGCTGGCGGAGGCGGCGAATGTGCTGCTGTTCTGCACCTCATCATCCGATGACATCCCCGCCGCCAACCGGCGCGGCCTTCTGTTCAACTTCCAGCCGCTCAACGCCGCCTGGGCGGTGGCCATCGCGCGTCTGGCCGTGCGCCGCGACTACCGCGAGATCGCACTCGCCGGCCCGAACAACGACTTCGCCACGACGCTGGTCGCGAGCTTCCGCCGCGCCTTCGAGGAAGCCGGCGGGCGCGTGGTGAACGAGCCCTTCTTCTACAACACGACCCAGCCCAGCTTCCGCGCGGAGGTGGACCGGCTGCTGCGCGGCAACCCACCCGCCGTGTTCATCCCGGGCTATGTGGCGGATTTCACCGCCGTGTATCGCGACATCTTCCGCGCCGGGTATCGCGGCCGCGTCTTCACCATCTCCTTCGCCGTCGGCCCGCAATTCAAGACGGCCGTGGGTGCGGCCGCCAACGGCATCATGCACGGCTTCCCCGTGCCCCCTGTCGGCAGCCCCGCCTACGACGCTTTCCTCCGCTTCATGGGCCGCACGCCCAATGGCGAGGTGCAGCTGCCCTTCGGCTCGGCCGGATACGACCAGATCAACGTGCTGCTGCTCGCCATCGCCGCGGCCAGCAGCACCGACGTGGACGCGGTCAAGGCGATGATCCCGCGCATCGCCAACGGTCCGGGCGAGCGCGTGACGACCGTCGCGGAAGGGCTCGCCGCGCTGCGTGCCGGCAAGACCATCAACTATGACGGCGCCAGTTCCTCGGTCGATTTCAAGCCCGATGGCAGCCTGCTGGCGCGCGACTTCGAGCTCTACGAAATCCGCGACGGCCGCGACGTTTCGGTGGAGCGCATCACCAGCGCCTCGTGATGCGCTCCGCCGCCCGACCTTAGCCGGAGCGCCCGGTCCGGCATGCGCGGGGGCCTTTGGGCGGACCGGCCGTCCAGGTAGACGCCTCACCGAGCGTCGCCTTTCGCGGGCTTACTGCGGCACCCGCGTCGCATGGATCCTGGGCTGATGCCGGGCTGGTAGGGTGCACCGGGGATATCGCTCTGGCGAGACCCCATCGTGCCTCCGGAGCAGGAGGCGGATGAGCGGCTGGGTATGTTCCCTGATCTCGGTGCCGATTCAGCGCTAGTGGAAAAGCCTTCCGCGACATGCCATGGCTGCGTGACATTTACCTGTTCGGCGCCGGTACGACGATGAGTTGCGGCCCGCGGGCAGCTCCCTCAATGCGATGAGCATCGCGGCACCTCGCTGCGCCGCCGGCGTGACACGAGGTCTGTTCGAGGCGGACTTGCCAAGGCTGTGGCCCGAATTGCCGGAGTATGCGGTGCCGCAGGTGGTGCTACGCCCTCGTTGACAACGTCGTGCCGGTGCGGCGGCCGCTGCGGTCTACCGAATTATCTGGCACTTCGCCGAAGGAATGATGCCCGGCTCCATTGCGCGGATGCTCAACCACATAGCGCACCGTTGCCTCTCGCTCAGCGCTGCGAACCGAAGCCGGTGCGGCTCCTGTTTATCTTGGCCACGCTTACCGCCGGACGGGAGAGCGGCTCCGCGGAGGGCTGAAGGCTGGAAGATCGCGTGAAGCCGCGAGGCGCCGCGTGCACTGGTCGACCGCACTTTTCATCCACTCCAAACCGTGCGCCATGTCGCTGAAGGATCACCATCGAAGACCCCTGGTGCAGATGCTCATCACCGCTTAGTCGACCTCCGCCCCAAGCTAATCAGAGTTCAGCCACGGCTGCGGAACTGTCGGTGACTGAAGGACCCGGGGGGCGGAGCCCCTCCGCCTTGCTCACCGCAACACCAGCACCGCTCCTGTCCCGGCCGCGAGGATGGCCACGAAGGAGGGCAGGAGCAGTCGCCAGAGTTGGGCGGGCTTGGTGCCGTCGGCGAGAAGGCCGCAGATGAGGGCGCAGACGGCGAAGCTCATCCCCGCTCCGGCGCCGCCGGCGAAGTTGTGCAGGGCGGGGGCGAGGATGGGGGGCAGGTTGGCGGCGGCACCGAGGGCGGCCTGGACCGTGACGAGGGCTGCGTTTGCGCCGACGTTGCTGCCGGTGACCAGGCCGGCCGCGAGGCCGAGCGGAGTGATGGCGAAGGGGGCGGCAGGGCCGAGGGTTGCGGCGGCGGCCTCCGCGAGGGCGGTGGTGGCGCCGGACCCGGCAAGGATGCGCGCGAGGAGGACGTATAGCAGCAGCGCGGCGGCGGGCTTGCGCGCGCGCCGCGCGGTGTCGGCGAGGCGCCTGGCCATGCCGGGGCGGGGGGCGAGCAGGATAAGCGCGACGGTCCAGAGCACGACGGCAACGTGGGTGATCGGGAAGGCGGGCAGGCCCTCATAGGGGCGCAGTGCGGGTGGGTTCGGCACCAGGCGCGCGGCGAGGAGGGCTGCGGTGAGGATGAGGTAAGGCGCCAGTGCGCGCAGTCCCGCGGCGCGCTCGGCGGGGTTGCGCGGAGGGTCGAGACGGTAGAGCACGACCAGCAGCGGGATGCCGGTCGCGAGGATGCCGAGGATCTCGAAGGGCAGCACCCAGTGCCCGGCGATGAGGATGGTCGCGCTGGCCGCGAGGATGCCGGTCTGGGCGAGCTTCTCGCGCGCGGGCACGGCGATGCCGGCGCGCCCGCAGAGGTGCCACAGCACGGGCCCCAGCATCATCAGCCAGGCCGCGTTGGGGAAGGCGATGACGCGTGCCATCGCCTGAACAGGCACGCCAACGAGCGTCGCACCCAGCAGCGTGCCCGGCCCAAGCCCGCCCCAGGGGACCAGGCACAGGGAGAGCAGCGCCATCGCACCCGCGACGGGGCCGCCAAGACCCATGGCGCGCAGGGCGGCAAGGGCGAAGACGGCGCCGACGGCAAAGCCGGTGACGCTTTCCATGAAGGTGCCCATCAGCAGGCAGGCGGCGAAGATGCGGCGCGGCTCCGGCGGCGTGGTGGCGGCCGCCGCGGCGGGCCCTGAAATGGCGGCATGGAAGAGCAGCCCGCCGGTCATCACGCCCACCGGCTGCAGCGCGAGCCAGGCGCCGCGCAGGACTTCGTCCGCAAGGAAGGCGGTGACATCCGTCGAGGCGGGCAGCGAGACGATGGCAGCCGGGATCGCAAGCGCGATGGCGGCGAGGACCGCGGGCACCGGTCCGGCGCGGCCGGAGAGCAGCAATGCCACCAGCAGCGCGAGCGGAGCCGCTTGCAAGGCGAGGATCATCGCGCCGCGCGAGCCTCCGCGATGGTGATGATAGTCGCACCCACCAGGATGATCGCCGCACCCGCCCAGGCGGCGGCGTCCGGCGCCTCCGCGAAGATGAGCCAACCCGCGAGGATCAGCACCGGCAGGCGCAGATATTGGAAGGGCGCCACGGCGGAGGCCTCGCCTGCGCGGAAGGCCTCGGTCATCAGCAGCAGGATGGTGGGCGTGGTCAGCCCGAAGACCGCGAGGATGAGCGCGTCGGTCAGCGAGATCGGCTGCCAGAAGATGATCGCGAGCGGCGTGGCGCAGAGCGTGGTGACCAGGCCCACCCAGGCGATGACAGAGCGCGTGGTTTCCGTCCGTGTCAGCGCGCGCGAGGACAGCGTGATGCCGCACCAGCACAGCGCCGCGCCGATCGCCGCCGCCGCCCCGCCAAGCGGGATGTCGGTGCCCGGCCGCAGCATAATCGCGACGCCACAGAAGCCCGCAATCGTGCCGGCCCAGCGGGCCGCGGTCACGCGCTCGCGCAGCAGCGGCCCGGCGGCCAGCGTGGTGAACATCACGTTGGTGAAGGACAGCACCGTGGCGGTCGCGAGGTCGAGCAGCGCGAAGGAGAGGAAGTACAGCCCCCAGGTGCTGACCGAGGAGAAGCCGCGCGCGAGATGCAGGGCCAGCTTACGCGTCCGGAAGATGACGAGGCCCGAGGCCGCGATGGTGGGCAGGATCCACACCACCTGGCCAAGCGAGCGCGCGAGAAGCTGGGTGGTGACGGAAATGCCGCGATCGCTCATCCACCGCGTGAACAGCGCCTCGACCGTGAAGACGAGGGCCGCGATGGACATCAGGATGGCGCCGCGCAGATTGCCGGGCAGGGCGAGGAAGCGCGCGATCATCGCCCCGGCGTAGCGGGTCCATGGCGCGGCGTCGAGGCGGGGGTCAGGCCCCCAGCGTCGTGAGCAGACCCGCGATCAGCTTGGCGCGCGGGACCAGCGACGCGATCTCGATATGCTCCTCGAGCGTGTGCATCTTCGCCCCCGACACGCCGAGGCCATCGAGGGTCGGCACCCCCATCGCACCGGTGAAGTTGCCGTCCGAACCTCCGCCGGAGCTCTGGTGGTTGATGTCGAAGCCGATGGCGTTGGCGATGTAGCGGGCCTGGTCGTATAGGGCCATCACCTTGGCATCGGGCTCCCACACCGGGCGCGTGACGCCGCGGGTGACTTCGAGCGAGACGTCGTTCCCGGTCGCGCGCAGGCCCAGCATCTTGGCGACGCCGGCATCGAGGTCTTCCTGCCGCTTGGCCATGGACAGCGCCTCCGCATCGCAATGGGTGGCGACGCAGTTGACCCATTGTCCGCCATGGATGACGCCGACCGAGAAGGTGCAATCCTCCGTCGTCATCTCCTCGATCGCGAGCGTCTGGCGGCAGATCTCGCGGATTGCGGAGCGGCCTTCGCCCAGGCGCGATCCTGCATGGCTGGGCTTGCCCGTGGCGCGCAGGTTGAACCGCGCGATGGCGTAGCGCCCGGTCACCACGCCGCCATCGGGGCGCGCGGGTTCGGGCACCAGAACATAGCGGGCGCGCGACGCCTCGGCCTCGATCAGGTCGCGGGTGGAGGGGCTACCGATCTCCTCGTCGCAGGTCAGCAGCACGGTGATCGGCAGCGGTGTCGCCACGCCCGCGCGCAACAGCTGGCGGATCGCCTCGACCGCGATGTAGGTGCCGCCCTTCATGTCGCAGATGCCAGGCCCGTAGCAGAGCGGCCCTTCCACACGGATCGGCAGCTGCGTCAGCGTGCCGATCGGGTGAACGGTGTCGAGGTGCGCCAGGATGAGGATGCCCGGCTCGTTGTCGCCCAGCGGGTGTGGGAAGCGCGCGCGCACGCAATCACCCAGGCCCATGCGGCCGGGGATGCGGTCGATCCGTGCGCCGAGCAGCGCCAAGTCGCGCCCGGCGATGTCCATCATCCGGTTCACCGCCGCCGCGTCGAAGGTGGGGCTCTCGCAGGCCACCCAGCCCTTCAGACCCTCGAGGATGGTGTCGGTGTCGAAGGGCAGGGAGAGGGCGGCGGCGTCGGTCATCGGTCGGGGTCCCCAAGGCGGAAAAGGCGCAGCCTGACGGCGCTCGGCGCAGGGGGCAAGATGCGCGCGTGCCGCGCTGGGCAAGATGCGCGCGCCAGCGCAGGATGGCGCCGACCCCGGACGGAGCGATGCGGATGCGGATATTGGTCTCGAACGCGAACATGACGCAGGCCATCACCGATGCCTGCGCGGAGTCCGCGCGCCGCGCCGCCGCACCGGGCACCGAGATCATCGCCGCGACCCCGCGCTTCGGCGCCGCGGTCATCTCCAGCCGCGTCGAGAACATCATCGCCGGCCATGCGCTGCTGGAAACCATCGCGCCGTTTGCGGGCCAGGTGGATGCCGTCGTCCTCGCCGTCAGCCACGACACTGCGCTCGAGGCTGCGCGCCAGCTCATGCCCTGTCCGGTGATCGGCATGACCGAGGCCGCGTGCTTTACCGCCTGCATGATCGGCGGCCGCTTCGGCCTGGTCACCTTCGGCAATGCGGAGACCTACCGGGAGCTGATCGCGCGCCACGGCTTGAGCAGCCGTCTCGCGGGGACGGCCGTCATCGACGTGGCCGCCCCCCAGGCGGTGAGTGAGCCGGAGATGGTTGCCGAAAAGCTGCTTCCCGAGATCGCCGCCCTGGCTGCCGCAGGGGCGGACAGCGTCATCCTTGCCGGCGCCGCGCTGGCCGGCTTCGACGAGCGGCTGCGCGGCCGCGCCGTGGTCCCGCTACTCGACGGCATCGCCTGTGCCGTTCGCTTTGCGGAAGGTTTGGCCCGCGCGATGTATCCGAAACCCTCGGTCGGGAGTTATGCCCCGGTGCGCGGGCGGTCCCTTGCCGGCGTCGATCCCGGATTGGCGGGTTTGTTGGGAGGATAGGCCATGCGCCTCGATGACAGTCGCGAAAGCCAGAATGTCGAGGACCGACGCGGTTCACCCGGCGGGGGCGGCGGGCGCATGGTGGTCGGCGGCGGCATCGGCGGCGTCATACTGCTGCTCGCCGCGCTGTTCCTGGGTGTGGATCCCTCCGTGCTGCTGCAGGGCGGCGGCGTCGCCCCGGCCACGCAGTCCGACCGCGCCGTCCCAGGCCCGGACGACACGCAGCGCCGTTTTGTCGCCCGCGTGCTGGGTGAAACCGAGGATGTCTGGCGCGACGTGTTCCAGCGTTCGGGCCAAACCTATCGCGAGCCGACGCTGGTGCTGTTCTCGGGCGGCACGCAGAGCGGGTGCGGCGCGGCGCAGGCGGCGATGGGCCCCTTCTACTGCCCGGGCGACCAGCGGCTATATCTCGACCTCGACTTCCTTGCCGACATGCAGCGTCGGCTCGGCGCGCCGGGGGATTTCGCGGCCGCCTACGTCATCGCGCACGAGGTCGGCCACCACGTGCAGAACCTGGTCGGCGTGCTGCGCCGGGTGGAGGAACTCCGCCGTGGCCGCGGCGAGGCCGAAGGCAACCGGCTGCAGGTCCGGGTTGAGCTGATGGCCGATTGCCTTGCCGGCCTTTGGGCGCGCAACGCGCAGAATGCGCGCGGCATCATGGAAAGCGGCGACCTGGAGGAAGCCCTGGGCGCGGCGGCCGCGGTAGGCGATGACCGGCTGCAACGCCGCGGTGGAGGGAAGGTGGTACCCGACAGCTTCACCCATGGCAGCTCGGAACAACGCGTCCGCTGGTTCCGGCGCGGGTTCGAGCAAGGGACGCTGGCGGGGTGCGACACCTTCTCCGACCAGCGGTGAACGAAGGGCAGCCCTACGACCTGGCTGCACATTGATGACGCGCGATGCGGTTCGACGCCTGATCGAAAAGCTGCACCGGCTCTGGAGCGGCGGTGATGTCGCGGAGGTGCCGCAGATCTATGCCGCGGGCTTCGTCGCGCACATGCCCAAGGGCTGGTGTCCGGGTGCCGAGAGCCGCGATGGCCATTCAGGCATCACTGCGGCCATCCTTCGGCTGCGGGCCGCATTCCCCGATTGGCGGGAGGCGATCGAAGACCTCGTGATAGAGGGCGACCGCGCT
>JAZKFA010000041.1:7605-9285 GCA_040386655.1 Pseudomonadota bacterium
TGCCGTGCGCTATGTCTCGACGGCCACCCACACGGGTGGGCCGTTCATGGGCGTCGAAGCGGCCGGGGCACGGATCCGCGTCGACGAGATATCCATATTCCGTATCGAGGCGGGGCGGATCGCGGAGCAGTGGTGCCTCAACGACGACCTCGCCTTCGACAAACAGCTTCGATCGGTTGCGCCTTCGGAGTGACCCGGCGGGGCTACTCCAGCCGCGCGCCGGACCGCACCACAACCTCCGCCCAGCGCCGCTGCTCGCTGTGCAGGAACGCGTCGAACGCCGCCGGCGACGTTCCGCCGTCCGGCGTCAGCCCCGGGGGCGCGGCGCCGAGTTCCTCCATGCGGCGGATGAAGTCAGGCTCCTTCGTCACCTCGTTCAGCAGCCCGCCGAGCCGTTCGACCACGGGGCGCGGCGTTGCGGCGGGTGCCAGGATGCCGAACCAGGCCGTCGCCTCGAATCCCTCGACGCCCGCCTCGGCCAGCGTGGGCACGTCGGGCAGCGCCGGCGAGCGTGCGCGCGAGGTCACGCCGAGTGCGCGGATGCGTCCCTCGCGGATGAACGGGATGGCGGAGGGGATGTTGTCCATCCCGACATCGACGCGTCCCGCGACCAGCTCGGTCAGCACCGGGGCGGAGCCGCGGAAGGGGATGTGCTGCATGCGCATGCCCGTCATCATGTTCAGCAGCTCGATGCAGATGTGCGGGCTGGTGCCGATGCCCGCGGTGCCGAAATTCAGCGCGCCGGGGCGTGCGGCGGCCAGGGCGACCAGCTCCCGCACGGTCTGCGCGGGGGTGACGTTGGCGACCATCAACACGTTGGGCACCTGCGCAAGCAGCGCCACGCCGACCAGGTCCTCGGGCTTGTAGGGCATCCGCGCCCCGTAGAGCGCGAAGTTGATCGCTCCCGTGCCGATGGTGGTCAGTAGCAGCGTGTTGCCATCGGGCTCCGCGCGGGCCACCACCTCGGCCCCGAGATTACCGCCCGCACCCGCGCGGTTCTCCACCACCAGCTGCTGGCCGAGCCGCGCACCCAGCCGCTCGGCGGCCAGGCGGGCGATGATGTCCGTGGTCCCGGCGGGGGTGAAGGGCACGATCAGGCGGATCGGCCGCGCGCTGCCCTGGGCACGCGCGATGGCCGGTGCGGCGAGGCCGGCGGCCAGCACCGCGCGGCGCGTGGCGCGTATCATTCGACGGACACCCGCGCGCGGCGCACCACCTCGCCCCATTTTTCGATCTCGGACGCGATGAAGCGGCCGAAGCCCTCGGGCGAGGTGCCGCCGTCCGGCGTCAGGTCCGGCGTCATGCCGCCCAGCTCCAGCAGGCGCCGCGCCGTCTCGGGCTCCTTGATGATGGTGTTCATCTCGGTCGAGATGCGGTCGATGATCGGGCGCGGCATGCGCGCCGGGCCCTGGACGCCGAACCAGGCGGTTGCCTCTACTCGCGGCAGGCCGGCTTCCGCCGTCGTCGGCACGTCGGGCAGAGCCGGGGAGCGCGTAGCGGTCGTGACCGCGAGCGGGCGCAGCAGCCCGTTGCGCAGGTGCCCGATGACGGAGGGCAGGTTATCCACCGCCACCTCGATCCGGCCGGCGATGCATTCCTGCAGCATCGGCCCGGCGCCGCGGAACGGCACATGGGTGAGGTCGAGGCCAGCATCGAGCTTGAGCAACTCGCCTGTCATGT
>JAZKFA010000042.1:0-5175 GCA_040386655.1 Pseudomonadota bacterium
GAACAGCAAGCCGGTGCCCAGCTCGACGAGTGGGTAGCGCGCCGGGATCGGCGCCATGACTGTCGATGCCGTCGCGCGTGACACGCCCGCGGCGTCGAGCATCGGCATCGGCGCGATCGCCTGGATGGTGATCGCCAACACGATCGCACTCGCGGTGGGCGGCTATACTGCCGCGCGCCTTTCCGGGACTACTAGCGACACCGATGGCGTGTTGCATGGGCTCGCGGTCTGGGCGGTGGCGTTCCTCGTCTCCGCGGTGCTGCTCGGCAACGCGGTTGCTGGTGTGGCATCCACGGCGGCTTCGACCGCGGCCCAGGCAATCGGGGGCGCCACGTCTGCGGTCACCAGCGCGGTCCGCACCGCGGCACCGGATATCTCGCCCAATGCTCTGATCGAGCGTGCGCAGTCCACGCTGCGCGGCGCCGGCGGCCCGCCGGCGTCCATGACGACGGAACAGCGCGCAGCCGAGATGGGCACCATCCTGACCCGACGCGTCTCCAGCGGGAACTTCACGCCCCAGGATCGCCAGCGCCTGTCGGAGCTCGTCGCCGCTGAGGCGAACATCGCGCCTGATGAGGCAAACCGCCGCATCGATGCCGCCGAAGCCGAGGCGCGCCGGACGCTCGCCGAAGCCGAACGCACCGCGCGCGAGGCAGCCGATGCCACCGCCCGTGCCACGACGATCGGGGCTTTCTCGGCCTTTGCCGCCCTGCTGATCGGCGCCCTGGCTGCGATCCTCGGCGCCCGGCGCGGTACCCGCTCGCGCCTCTATGGCCGCCGCGTTCTGGCGACGACCCGCGCCAGCTAAGGGCGCACGCGATCATCACGACAGTCCCGGCGATCAGTGTGATCGCCGGGACAATTGCGTTGTGGATCAGACGCTGGCGGCGTCGATCCAGCCGACATTCCCGTCCGCACGCCGGTAGACCACATTGAGCGCGCCACTGCCCTTGTTGCGGAACATCAACACCGGGGCATGGGCGAGGTCCATCCGCATCACCGCCTCCCCGACGCTGAGCCTCTCGATCTGAGCCGTGCTTTCGGCCACGATCACGCCGCCCTGGTGGTCGGCGCCATTGGCTACCGACTCCTCCTCGCCCTCCTCCGCGGCCAGGACGTACTGGCGGGCCGGAGCCGGCGCTTCCTCGGGCGCGACCTCTCGCTCCGGGGCCATGCTGCGATGGTGCTCATTCACCCTTCGCCGGTAGCGCCTCAGGCGCTTGGCCAAATGCTCGGCCGCGACGTCGAAGGCGCGGTGGGCATCCGGTCCCTCCCCCTCCCCGCGCATGAGAAGACCACGCCCGGCCTTGAGGTTGATGTCGCAGACGAAGAAGGAACGGGATTTGGAGAAGGTCACGTGCGCATCGTGCGCGTGGTCGAAATACTTCTGCGAAATCGTCGCGAGCTGGTCCCGGACGTGAGTCTTGAGCGCTTCGCCGGTTTCGACCTGCTTTCCGGCAACGGTGATGTGCATGGAGATCAGCCTTCCTTCCCGTATGGAGGAGGGCGCGCCCCGGGTGGGTGTCAGGCCGGGACGGCCTTCTCCCGTTTGCGCTGCACCGATGATGGAATGCGCAGCGCCTCCCGGTATTTGGCCACCGTCCGGCGGGCGATGTCCACGCCTTCCTTTCGCAGCGACGCAACGATGGCGTCATCCGAAAGGATCTCCTCCGCCCCTTCGGCCTCGACCATGGCCTTGATGCGGTAGCGCACCGCCTCCGCGGAGTGGCTCTCGCCGCCATGGGTGCCGGCGATGGCGGTGGTGAAGAAATACTTCAGCTCGAAGGTACCGCGCGGCGTTGCGATGGATTTGTTCGCGGTGACGCGGGAGACAGTGCTCTCGTGCATGGCGACCTCCTCGGCCACGTCGCGCAGGATCAGCGGGCGAAGATGGCCGACGCCATGGAGGAAGAACTGCTCCTGCCGACGGACGATCTCGGCGGCGACCTTGATGATGGTGTTGGCCCGCTGCTCGAGCGACTTCACTAGCCAGCTTGCGGTCTGGAAGCGTTCGGCGAGGTAGGCCTTCTCCTCGCGGTTGCGCGCACCGACCAAGGCGCGAGCGTGGAAGCCGCGATTGACGAGCACGCGGGGCAGCGTTTCCGGGTTCAGCTCCAGCAGCCAGCCACCATCCGGCGCGCGGCGCATCAGCACATCCGGAATCAAGGCCGGTGGCGGTGTCGCGCCATGATCCGCGCCGGGCTTTGGATCGAGGCGCCGGATCTCCGCCACCATCTCCGCAAGGTCCGCGGAATCGACGCCGCAGATCTCCTGCAGCAGCCGCAATTCGCGCCGCGCGAGCAGGGGAAGGTTCGCCAGAAGAGCCGCCATCGCAGGGTCGAAGCGGTTGCGCTCACGCAGTTGCACTTCCAGGCATTCGGCCAGGTCGCGGCAGAACATCCCCGTCGGGTCGAAGCGCTGCATCCGCGCACGCACGGCGCTCACGCGCGGCATGTCGCAGCCCAGCCGCAGCGCGAGTTCCTCGTCTTCCATCGTGCATCGGCCGGCCGGGTCGACCAGCGCCTGGAAAGCCGCCGCGATCAGCCGGTCCGTGGGGTCGGAAAACGTCAGCCGCACCTGCTCGCCGACATGATCGCGCAGCGTGCGGCCAGGAGCGGCCATGGCGTCCAGCCCATCGAGCCCGTCTTCGAAATCCGCGCGTCCGCCGCGGCCCATCGGGGCCTCGCCGCTGTCGTAGACATTGCTCCAATCTGCATCGAGCGGTGCGGATGCCTCGCTCGGCAGCACATCGGAGGTGGCGGCCTGGCAGCTATCCTGGACATCGGGCGCGGGCGGCAGCGGATCGTCGCGCCGGCCGGCATCGACGCCGGGCGTCTCGCGCTCGTCGCGCTCCAGCAGCGGGTTACGCTCCAGCTCCTCCTCGACAAAGGCGGTGACCTCGACATTGGAGCTCTGCAGAAGCTTGATCGCCTGCCGCAGCTGCGGCGTCATGACCAGCGATTGCGAATGCCTCAGGTCGAGACGCGGAGCGAGCGACATCAGGCGGTCTGCGGTCGCTTCATAGGCTGAAGCGCTCTCCGAGATAGACGCGGCGCACGCCCTCATGCGCGACGATATCGCGCGGCGTGCCCTCCATCATCACCTGGCCTTCGTGAAGAATGTATGCGCGGTCGATGATCTCGAGCGTCTCGCGCACATTGTGGTCGGTGATCAGCACGCCGATGCCGCGATCCTTGAGGTGCTTCACCAGGTCGCGGATTTCGCCGACCGCGATGGGATCGATGCCGGCCAGCGGCTCGTCGAGCAGCACGTAGTTGGGGTGCGTGGCCAGCGCACGCGCGATCTCGCAGCGCCGCCGCTCGCCGCCCGAAAGGGCCAGGGCCGGCGCGCGGCGCAAGTGCGAGATGCCGAACTCCGCCAGAAGGCTGTCGAGCATCTGCTCACGCCGTTCGCGGATGGGCTCGACCACTTCGAGTGCCGCGCGGATGTTGTCCTCGACGTTGAGGCCGCGGAAGATCGAGGCTTCCTGCGGCAGATAGCCCAGCCCCAGGCGTGCACGGCGATACATCGGCAGGTGGGTGACGTCGTGGCCATCCATCATCACCGTGCCCTCGTCGGGCTGAACAAGGCCGGTGATCATGTAGAAGGTGGTTGTCTTGCCGGCGCCATTGGGGCCCAGCAGGCCTACCGCCTCTCCCCGCTTTAGCGAAATGGAGACGTTGCGGGCGACGGGACGCTTCCGGTAGCGCTTGCCCAGCCCGGTCGCGACCAGCCCTGGCCCCGTATCCTTGCCCGCGACCACGCGGAGATCTCGGTCGGTCATGGGCGACGCTCCGGCGGGCGGGCCTGGTTCGCGGGGGGCCGTGTACCGCCGGGTGGTGTGGTGCCGCCCGGTGGCGTCGTGGCGTCCTCGCTCTGCGGCACGATCAGGCCCTGCACGCGCGCACCGGGGGTGGAGACGAGGCGCGCAACACCAGTCGCGAGGTTCACGATCGCCTCATTGCCGTTCAGCTGGTTTTCGCCGCGGGTGATGCGCACGGTGCCCAGCACGCGCGCGAGGCTCGTCACCGGGCTGTACACGGCGCGTTCGCCGCGCACGACCTCGGTGGCGGTGCGCACCTCGACATTGCCATAGGCCTCCACGCGCTCGATGCGGCCGGTCTGCGGCTGGCCGGGCGTACCGGGGGCGGGCGGTGGTGTTGCGGGACGCGGGGCCGCGCCGGCCGCCGCTTCGTCCAGGAAAAACGCGACCAGCGTATCGCCGCGGATGCGGCGGTTTTCCGGCGCATCGACCACGGCGCCACCGCGAGCGACGGCCATGCGGCGCTGCGGCCAGTATTCCAGGCTGTCGCGCGCAGTGAGGCGGTTGTCCGTCGCGGTCAGCCACAGATCGCGCCCTGTCAGCACCATCACCGCCTGGTCAATGTCGTAGACTGCGCGATCACCATTCGCGCGGTCGGTGGCGGTGTGGATGCGGACATTGCCCTCCGCCTCGAAGCGCCAGATCTCGGATGCCCCAGATGTGGGGTCGCCGGCGCGGCCACCCGTGGGCGGCGCGGCGGCGGCCGGCGTGCCGGCGGGTGCGGCGCGGGGCCGATAGCGGGCGATCAGCCGGTCCGCCTCGATGGTCACACCGTCGCGGACCGCGCGGGCACTTCCGCGCGCGATCACCAGCTGCTCCTGTTGGCGCCATTCGATGCCGTCCTCGGCGGTGACATCGACCGGGCCACCGCGCGTCATGTCGAGCGCCTGGCCCGTCGCGATATCGGGTGCGAGCAGCAGCGCCAGGATGGCAAGATGCCTCATGGCGAACTCTCCAGCACGGTGTGGGCGTGGCCGGTGAAGATCACCACCTGGCCGCGGTCGATGATGCGGAAGCCCTCGCTGGTCAATGTGCCGAAGGGGCCCTGAGCCGCGACAGGCGCATCGCCTTCGGCATAGCCGGCGTTCATCCGCACCAGCGCCTGGTCGGTCCGCATGCGCGTGCCGTTATCGTGCCACAGCGTGACATCGCCCGCGAGGTCCAACCGGTTATCCGCCCGGTCGAAGCGGCCGGTGCGCGATTCCAGCATGACCCAGGCATCCTCGCCCAGGAACTGGTCGGCGCGCGGGTTGGCGAGGTCCAGGACGTTCTGCGAGGCACCGGCCTGCGTCGCGACGTCGGCGGTGACGCTGTAGGGCGCGACGATCGCGGTGATCAGCTGGCGGATGAGG
>JAZKFA010000042.1:5185-9987 GCA_040386655.1 Pseudomonadota bacterium
TGCGTCACCTGATTACGCGAATCCCATCTGGAACATGACCTATCAGACCCTGCTCATCGAGACCCCGGTAGCGTGGTTGCGCGACGCGCATCGATTCTGGCGCCACCTGGGCGGCGAGGCTGATCTGAACCCGCACGCGCTCCTCCGTGCGATTGAACTCCGGCCACAGCACGATGGCCGCGAGAAGCAGGCAGGCGGCGACCGGTAGCGCACGGCGGATGACCGCGAGCATGATGCGGCGGCGGACCATCTCCCCGCTGGTGGGCGTGCGCCGCGCCCGCGACGGCTCGATCATCCGCCGCGAGACGAGCACCGGCGCAGGCGGGTTCGGGGTCTCTGGGTCCGGAGCGGGTGTCATGCCACACCTGCCCGCAGCAGGTCATGGATGTGCAGGATGCCGGCCGGCGCGCCGCGATCATCGACCACGAACAGCACAGTGATCGCGCGCTCGTTCATCAGGCGCAGCGCCTCGGCGGCGAGCGTGTCGGGTGAGACGGCGCGCGGGCCGCGCGTCATCACGTCCCCCGCGGCGCGGCTGAGCAGCGGTGCCGGCGCATCGAGCGCGCGGCGGAGGTCGCCATCGGTGACGATTCCCGCGAGGCGCCCTTCGGCATCGGTGACGCCGAGGCAGCCGAAGCGCTTCTCGGTCATCGCGATGATGGCGCGGTCCATCGGCATGGTCGCTGGCGCAAGTGGGACCTCGGCGCCGGCATGCATCAGGTCGCGCACGCGGGTGAGCCGCGCGCCGAGCTTACCGCCGGGGTGAAAGACGCGGAAGTCGCTCTCCGAGAAGCCGCCGCGCGTGAGCAGCGCGACCGCGATGGCATCGCCCAGCGCCAGCTGCATGGTGGTGCTGGTCGTTGGTGCGAGCCCCATCGGGCAAGCCTCCGGCACGGCGGGCAGCACCAGCGCCACATCGGCGGCACGCGCGAGCGTGGACCCCGCACGCCCGGTGATGGCGACCAGCGGCAGGGCGAAGCGGCGCGTGTGGGAGATGATGTCGGCCAACTCGGGCGTCTCGCCGGAATTGGACAGGGCGAGCACCGCATCGCCGCGCACGATCATGCCCAGGTCGCCATGGCTTGCCTCGGCGGGGTGGACGAACAGAGCGGGCGTACCGGTCGACGCCATCGTCGCCGCGATCTTGCGCGCGACATGGCCGGACTTGCCCATGCCCGAGACGATCACCCGCCCCGTCGCCGAGGCGAGCATCTCGACCGCGCGGATGATCGCATCGTCAAGCGAGGCCGAGAGCGCGTGCAGCGCCTCCGCCTCGGTGTCGAGGACGCGGCGGGCGGCGAGGAGGTCCGGATGGGCGTTCACGCACCCTGTATGGGACGCCGTCGCCGCAGGGTCAATCAAGGACAAAAATCGTGCCAAACCCTTGACATCGGATTTAGCGAGCCGGCTAAAAGTAACACCGGCCTGGGCCCCGGCAAACATCCGAGCAGCTGCAGTCATGGGATGGCAGCGCGCATCCGGGGATCAGTCCAACCGCGCCACAGCTTGGAAAGCTGCTGAGAAAGATTGCCTCAATGATGAAAGATGTCGGGGTCTTCATAGCCCAGCAGGTCGAGTTCTCCGCGAGCGGGCAGAAAATCAAAGCAGGACTGCGCAAGCGACAGCCGGTTTTCTCGAATCAGCAGGCTTTCAAGCTTCGCCCATAAAGCGTGCAGATGGAGCACATCGGAGGCGGCATAGGCCAGTTGCTCCGCCGAAAGCTCCGCCGCGCCCCAATCCGAAGTCTGCTGCTGCTTCGAGATCTCGACGCCGAGCAATTCCTTGCAGAGATCCTTCAGCCCGTGACGGTCGGTAAAGGTGCGCACGAGCTTCGCCGCCACCTTGGTGCAGCGCACCGGCGCGCAGGTGATCCCCAGCGCGTGCCGGATCACCGCGACATCGAAGCGGGCAAAGTGGAACAGCTTGACGCTTGCCGGGTCAGCCAACAGACGCTTGAGGTTCGGGCAATCCGCGCCGCGGCCACCCAGCGCCTCGGGGATGATCTGCACGCAATGCGCGTTGCCGTCGCCGGCGGACAGCTGCACCAGGCAAAGGCGGTCGCGGTGCGGCAGCAGGCCCATCGTCTCGGTGTCGATCGCGACGACGGGGCCGAGGTCGAGCCCGTCGGGCAGGTCGTGGCGATGGAGGCGAATGCTCGCGCCGTTGCTCTGGAACAGGGTGCTGCCCAAGATGATGCGCCTTTGGTGGTGCGGTTGAGGAAGCTAGATCGCACAAGCAGCCTGGGTCGGCGGGCGGCGGGGCGAAGAACCGGATGGTGCCCAGGAAAGGACTCGAACCTTCACGACCTTGCGGTCACTGGCACCTGAAGCCAGCGCGTCTACCAATTCCACCACCTGGGCACAGGTCCGGGAGGCGCGGGTTCTACGAGTGACCCGGGCAGGCGTCAAGCTTGGCGCGGGCGGTTTCATCCCCTTATGGTCCGGGCACGCGAAAAATCCGGGAGCATTCCATGCGGCACGTGGCTGTGGTGTTCGGTGGCACTGGCTTCATCGGCCGTCAGGTCGTCCAGCGCCTTGCACGAGAAGGCTATGTCGTGCGCGTCGCCGGGCGTGATGCAGAAGGAGCCAAGCGCCTCCAGACGCAGGGCGGGCTCGGCCAGGTCGTCCATGTGCGCGCCTCAGTCACTGATGAGGCGGCCGTTGCCCGCGCCCTAGCCGGCGCCGACGTGGTGGTGAACCTGGTCGGCATTCTGTTCGAGCGGCGCGCTGGCGATTTCCACCGACTGCAAGGCGAGGGCGCGGGCCGCGTCGCGCGCCTGGCCGCCGCCGCCGGTGTCCGCGCCATGGTCCACCTCAGCGCGATCGGCGCCGATGCCGCGAGCCCGAGCCTCTATGCGCAGAGCAAGGCCGAAGGCGAGGCGTTGGTCCATGCCGCCTTCCCGGCCGCCACGATCCTGCGCCCATCGGTGGTGTTCGGGCCCGAGGACGGCTTCTTCAACCGTTTCGCCGGGATGGCGGCGACGATCCCACTGGTGATGCCGGTGGTCTCGGGCTCAACACGCTTCCAGCCTGTCTATGTCGGGGATGTCGCTGATGCGGTGCTGGCCGCGCTAACCAGGCCCGAAGCGCAGGGAGCGACCTATGAGCTCGGCGGCCCGCGGGTGATGAGCATGCGGGACGTACTATCCTATGTGCTCTCGGTCACTGGGCGGCGGCGCATCTTGGTCGATGCCCCAATGCGGCTGATGGAGATTCAGGCCGGGCTGCTGCAGCACCTGCCCAACCCGCCCATCACGCGCGACCAGTTGCTGCTGCTCGGTAAGGATAACGTCGCGGATACGGCCATGCCGGGGCTTGAAGCGCTGGGCGTCGAAGCGAAGGCGGTCGAGGCGATCGTGCCGGCGTATCTCGCCCGCTACCGCAAGGGTGGTGTGCGGCGGCCTGGACCCGCTTGATCCGAACCGGACCTATTTGAGTGCGAAGGTGCCCCATACGCAGCTCGTCGATGCCCGTCGGGTAGAAAACATGTCAGCCACGCTGTCCTGAAGACAAAAAAGGACTCGCCAGGGCTCTTCAGCTTGTCCTATCTGCCTCTTCAGAGTGGCAAGCTTCGCGCATGCCACCTTCCAGGACCAATCCTGAACCGCAGGAACCCCGCTCCGGGGATAGCCACCAAGGGATCGCGATCATGGCCGAGCGCATGCTCCAGTTCGTGCGGTTGCAGCAGCGCCAGCCGGAAAAGCGCGACCCGAGCACCCGCGCCGCCGACTGGAATGAGGTCTACAACGAGTTCAAGGCGACCGAAGCCGCCGACCAGGCGAGCCGGTGCAGCCAGTGTGGCGTGCCCTTCTGCTCGGTCCATTGCCCACTGCAGAACAACATTCCCGACTGGCTGAAGCTCACCGCCGAAGGCCGGCTGGAGGAAGCGTACGAGGTCTCCTCGGCCACCAATACCTTCCCCGAGATCTGCGGCCGCATCTGCCCTCAGGACCGCCTGTGTGAGGGCAACTGCGTCATCGAGAAGGGGTTCGAGAGCGTCACCATCGGCGCCGTGGAGAAATACATCACCGACACCGCCTGGGAGATGGGCTGGGTGAAGCCGCCCACGCCCCTGCGCGAGCGCGCCCAATCCGTGGGCATCATCGGTGCGGGTCCCGCGGGCCTCGCCGCGGCCGAGCGCCTGCGCCTGCAGGGCTACCAGGTGACGGTCTATGACCGCTACGACCGCGTCGGCGGGCTGATGATCTACGGCATACCCTCCTTCAAGCTGGAGAAGGACGTGGTGCTGCGCCGCCACGCGCAGTTCGAGGCGGGCGGCATCCAGTTCCGCCTGAACTGCGCCATTGGCCAGGATGTCACACTGGCGGAGCTGCGCGCGCGCCATGATTCCCTGCTCATCGCGACCGGCGTCTACAAGGCGCGCGACATCGACGTCCCCGGTGCGCATCTGGGCGGCGTGATCCCGGCGCTCGACTATCTCACCACCTCGAACCGGCAGGGCCTGGGCGATTCCGTCCCCGAATTCGAAAGCGGCGCCCTGAACGCGGCCGGGCGCGACGTCGTCGTCATCGGCGGCGGCGACACGGCGATGGATTGCGTGCGCACCGCTGTGCGCCAGGGCGCGAAGTCGGTCACCTGCCTATATCGCCGCGACAAGGCGAACATGCCGGGCTCGATGCGCGAGGTGAAGAATGCCGAGGAGGAGGGTGTGCGCTTCGAATGGCTCGCCGCACCCGAGGCCTTCATCGGCGACGGCCAGGTCAGCGGCGTGCGCGCGGTGCGCATGCATCTGGGACTACCCGACGCGACGGGTCGCCAGCAGGTCGAGCCGATCAGCAGCTC
>JAZKFA010000042.1:10087-11370 GCA_040386655.1 Pseudomonadota bacterium
ATCGACATGACCGAGCATGATGCCTGCGGTGTGGGCCTCGTCGCCTCGCTCGACGGCAAGCCGCGGCGGGAGGTGGTGCAGGCCGGCATCGATGCGCTGAAGGCCGTCTGGCACCGCGGCGCCGTCGATGCCGACGGCAAGACGGGCGACGGTGCGGGCATCCATGTCGAGATCCCACAGGATTTCTTCGCCGACGCCGTGCAGCGCGGCGGCGACAAGCTCCGCCCCGGCCGCATCGCGGTGGGCATGGCCTTTCTGCCCAAGACCGACCTTGGCGCGCAGGAGCGCTGCCGCCAGATCATCGAGACCGAGATCCTCGCCGGCGGCTATGCCATCTATGGCTGGCGCCAGGTGCCGATCAACGTCGAGTGCATCGGCGAGAAGGCGAATGCGACGCGGCCCGAGATCGAGCAGATCCTGCTCTGGGATCCGGAGCAGCGCGACGGCGCCATGGTGGAGCGCGACCTCTTCGTCATCCGCCGCCGCATCGAGAAGCAGGCGATCGCCGCGCAGATTCCCGAGCTGTACCTGTGCTCGCTCTCGGCGCGCTCGGTCATCTACAAGGGCATGTTCCTCGCGGCCTCGCTCACGGAATTCTACCCCGACCTGCTCGATGTGCGCTTCGTCAGCCGCTTCGCGATCTATCACCAGCGCTATTCCACCAACACTTTCCCCACCTGGCGCCTCGCGCAGCCCTTCCGGATGCTCGCCCATAACGGCGAGATCAACACCGTCCACGGCAACATCAACTGGATGAAGAGCCACGAGACGCGGCTCGCGCATCCCTTGCTCGATGCCGTGATGGACGACGTGAAGCCGGTGGTACAGGCGGGCGGCAGTGACACCGCCTCCCTCGACAACGTGTTCGAGCTGCTGGTCCGCGGCGGCCGCGATGCGCCGATGGCCAAGGCCATGCTCATCCCCGAAAGCCTGGGCAACAACGCGACCATGCCCGAGCCGCATCGCGATTTCTTCCTGTACTGCAACGCGGTGATGGAGCCCTGGGACGGGCCCGCCGCCATCTGCGCGACCGATGGCCGCTGGGTCATCGCCGGGCTGGACCGCAACGGGCTGCGTCCGCTGCGCTACACCATCACCCAGGACGGGCTCCTGGTCGTCGGATCCGAGACGGGCATGGTGAAGATCGCCGAGGACCGCGTCACCGCAAAGGGTCGCGTCGGCCCGGGGCAATGCGTGGGCGTCGATCTCGACAGCGGCGAATTCTTCGGCGACACCGCGCTCAAGGACCTGCTCTCCGCGCGCAAGCCCTTCGGCAGCTGGGT
>JAZKFA010000043.1:0-17457 GCA_040386655.1 Pseudomonadota bacterium
GCGTGATCACGGTCGAGGCGATCGCCGGGCTGCACCCGCACACGATGGACCCGCTGAACATCCCGGGATGCACCTATTGCCGGCCGCAGGTGGCCTCGGTGGGCCTGACCGAGGCGGCGGCCAAGGAGCGCGGGCATGAGCTGCGCATCGGCCGCTTCCCCTTCATCGGCAACGGCAAGGCTATCGCGATGGGCGAGCCGGAGGGATTCGTGAAGACCGTGTTCGACGCGAAGACCGGCGAGCTGCTCGGCGCGCACATGGTGGGCCCCGAGGTTACCGAGATGATCCAGGGCTACGCGATCGCGCGCACGCTCGAGTCGACCGAGGTTGATCTGATGCACACGGTCTTCCCCCACCCCACCGTCTCGGAAGCCATGCATGAAAGTGTCCTTGATGCTTATGGCAGGGTGATCCACATCTAGCCGCATGCGAGTAGAGATCGATCACCGGGTGCCCTCCGCGGAGCGGCAGATTCTGAAGGCCGGCGCGGAGCGCCACCCGGAGAAGGCCAACCGCCCGGACAACCCCATCCAGCGCAAGCCGGACTGGATCCGGGTGAAGGCACCCACGCACCCGATCTACAAGGAAACCCGCGACCTCATGCGGGAGAACCGCCTGGTCACGGTGTGCGAGGAAGCGGCCTGCCCGAATATCGGCGAGTGCTGGTCCCAGCGCCACGCGACCATGATGATCATGGGCGACACCTGCACCCGCGCCTGCGCCTTCTGCAATGTCGCCACTGGCATCCCCCGCGCGCTCGACGCGGATGAACCCCGCCGCGTCGCCGATGCTGTCGCCAAGCTCGGCCTGCGGCACGTCGTCATCACATCCGTCGATCGCGACGACCTCGCCGATGGCGGCGCGCGGCACTTCGCGGAGACCATCCTGGCCATCCGCGCGGCGACGCCGACGACCACGATCGAGGTGCTGACGCCGGACTTCCTGCGCAAGGATGGCGCGCTGGAGGTCGTGGCCGATGCGCGGCCCGACGTTTTCAACCACAATCTCGAAACCGTGCCCGGGCTATACCCGACCATCCGGCCCGGGGCGCGTTACTACCACTCGCTGCGGTTGCTGGATCGGGTGAAGGCACGCGACGCCACCGTCTTCACCAAGTCGGGCATCATGGTGGGTCTGGGCGAGACGCGGATCGAGGTTCTGCAAGTGATGGATGATCTGCGCAGCGCGGATGTGGATTTCCTGACCATCGGGCAATACCTGCAGCCCTCGGTGAAGCACGCCGCGGTGGACCGTTTCGTCCCGCCCGATGAGTTCGACAGCTACGCCTCTGCCGCCCGCGGCAAGGGCTTCCTGCTGGTCTCCGCCACGCCGCTCACGCGCAGCAGCTATCATGCGGATCGCGATTTTGCCGCGCTGGCAGAGGCTCGCCGCGCCGGGGCGCGCGCCTGACATGCCGACGCATGCCGAGAAGCGCATCCTGCGCGCCACGCCGGAGCAGGTGTTCGACGTGGTCGCCGATGTACGCCGCTACCCCGAGTTCCTGCCGTGGTGCGTGGGCGCACGCATCATCACCCGCAAGGACACGGTGCTGACAGCGGACCTCACCATCGGGTTCAAGATGTTCCGCGAGACCTTCCGCAGCGAGGTGACGCTGGAGCGCCCGGGCCACCTGCAGGTGCGCTACCTCAACGGGCCCTTCCGCTACCTGAACAACCAGTGGCGCTTCAACCCGCATCCGCAGGGCTGCGAGGTCGATTTCTTCGTCGATTTCGAGTTCCGCTCGCGCCTACTTCAGGCCGTGATCGGCACCGTCTTCAACGAGGCCGTGCGCCTGATGGTGCGCGCCTTCGAGCGCCGGATCATGGCGCTGCACGGTCGCGCGCCGGTGCCCAGCGCGCCGCCGCAGCCGCTGCCCCAGGGCTGAGACGGGCGCGCTAGCCCAACGCCTCGATCAGCGCCATCGCAGCGGTCGGGTTGACGTCCTTGTGGCCGCTGATGACGTAGATGAAGACGTCACGGCTCGCAGCCTTCGGCGCCGGTCCTGCGACTGGCTTCAGCCCCTTGGACACGCCGCCCTTGGCCCAGCTCCGCGCGCGATCCGCCCAAAGCTTCAGGGCGGTCGCGGAGTAGCCCCGTGCCTCACCAACCGTCGTGCCCATCAGCCGCGCGTAGATGAACGGCGCGGTGGCGTCGGGGATCTGCGGGTATTCGGAATCGAAGGCCGCGACGATCGCCACGCCATGGCGGCGCGCAAGCTCCACGAACTCCGGCACGCGGAAGCTCTCATGCCGCACCTCGACGACGTGGCGCAGGGCGCGGCCCTCCCGGCTTGCGGGCAGCAGCTTGAGGAAGGCCTCGAAATCAACAGCGTCGAACTTCTTCGTTGGCTTGAACTGCCAGTTGATCGGTCCGAGCTTGTCGCGCAGTTCCATCACGCCGCCGGCGAAGAAGCGCTCGATCGTCTCGCCCGCGCTGGCGAGGACCTTGCGGTTGGTCGCATAGCGCGGCGCCTTGACGGAGAAGACGAAGCCCTCGGGCGTTTCCTCGCGCCATTTGGCGAAGCTCTCGGGCTTTTGCGAACTGTAATAGGTGCCGTTGATCTCGATCGAGGTCAGCTTGCGGCTCGCATAGGCGAGCTCATCCTTATGCGGGTGCTTCGCGGGGTAGAAGGAGCCGCGCCAGGGCTCAAAGGTCCATCCCCCCACGCCGATACGGATGCTGCCGGGTTTCGCCATGACCGCTCCTGTCGCCACCACCGTGTGAGCATCCGATGAATCCCGGGCCGTTTACCACCAGCCAGTTCGCGGGCTAGCTTGCGCGCCATGGTCCATGCCCCCTCCCGGCCACCCGCCGGCGCCCCGCCCGTCCGCATCAACCTGTATTCGGACACCCAGACTCGCCCGACGCCGGCCATGAAGGACGCGATGATGCGCGCCGAACTGGGCGACGAGCAGCATGGCGACGACCCTACGGTCCACGCGCTGAACGACCGCATGGCGGCGCTGCTGGGCAAGGAGGCGGCGATGTTCCTGCCTTCTGGGACCATGTGCAACGTCATCGCCATCCTCACCCACTGCCGGAAGGGCGATGAGGTCGTGGCACACGAGACCTCTCACATCCTGCACAGCGAAGGCGGCACGCACGCCGCGTTGACCGGCGTGCAGATCATGGGGCTCAAGGGTGCGCGCGGGCTGTTCAGCGCCGATGACGTGCGCGCCGCCATCCGCCCGCGCACCCGCTACGCGCCGCCGCAGCGCCTGCTGGAGGTCGAGCAGACCGCCAATATCGGCGGCGGCGTGGTCTGGCCGCTGGAGCAGCTCAACGCGGTCGCCGATATCGCGCATGGGCAGGGCTGGGCGACGCATATGGACGGCGCGCGGCTGATGAATGCCTGCGTCGCCGCCGGCATTCCCGCGGCCGAAATGGTGGCGCAGTACGACAGCGTGTGGCTCGATTTCACCAAGGGCCTCGGGGCGCCGCTGGGTGCGGTGCTGGCGGGCTCCAGCGAGTTCATCGGCGAAGCCTGGCGGTGGAAGCAGCGCCTGGGTGGCTCGATGCGCCAGGCCGGCATCTGCGCGGCCGCGTGTCTGTACGCGCTGGAGCACAACATCGACCGCCTGGCCGATGATCACGCGAACGCCAAGGCACTCGCCCGCGGCCTCGCGCAGATCGAGGGCTTCAAGGTCGAGACACCCGAGACCAACCTGGTGTTCTTCGACACCACCGGCGCGGGCTTCACGGCCGAGACGCTGTCGGCTGCGCTGCGGATGGAGGGGATCATGATCTCCGGCCTGGGCGGACGGCTGCGCGCCTGCACGCATCTCGACGTGACGGCGTCGATGATCGAGGAGGCGCTCTCCGCCATCCGCGGCATCGTCGCGCGCGGGCACTAGAACAGGCACGGATCCCATGGCCACCGCTGCTGAACGCCTGATCACTTTCCTCGCGGAGCAGGGCATCGACCGCGCCTTCTGCGTGCCCGGCGAGAGCTACATCGCGCTGCTGGACGCGCTGCACGCCCATCCGAAGATCGACCTGGTGATCGCGCGCCAGGAGGGTGGGGCGGGCTTCATGGCGGTGGCGGATGCGAAGCTCACGGGGCGGCCCGGCGTGGTGCTGGTCTCGCGCGGGCCGGGCGCATGCAACGCGGCCATCGCGGTGCACACGGCCGAGCAGGATGCGGTGCCGCTGATCCTGCTGATCGGCCAGGTCGAGAAGCGCGACCTGCGCCGCAACGCCTTCCAGGAAATCGACTACGCCAACATGTTCCGCGGCGTCGCGAAGTGGGTCGGCGAGGCGACCGACCCCGAGCAGGTGCCTGAGCTCATCGCGCGCGCCTATGTGATGGCGATGCAGGGCGTTCCCGGCCCGGTGGTGCTGTCGCTGCCCGAGGATATCGGCGCGATGGAATGCGCGGCACCCGTGCTGCCCGCAACGCTGGTGGCCCCCGCGCTTGCTGACGTGACCCCCATCGCCGAGGCGTTGCGTGGCGCCGAGCGCCCGATCCTGCTCGCCGGCCATGGCTTCGAGGGGCCCGGCGGGCGCGACGCGCTGGTGGCCCTTGCCGAACGCTGGAACCTGCCCGTCGCGGTCAGCTTTCGCCGTCAGGACCTGTTCCCCAATGCGCACCCGCTCTATGCCGGCGACCTCGGCCTGCGCAATCCGGACGCGCAGCGCGCCGCCTTCGCGGAGGCGGACTTGGTCCTCGCGCTCGGCACGCGGCTGACCGACATCACCACCCAGGGCTGGACCTGGCCCGCACCGGGCCAGCGCCTGATCCATGTTTGCGCCGAGCCGCGCTTCCTCGGCTGGCAATTCCCCGCGCAGATGGCGCTCGCTGCCGATGCGTTGGCGGTGACGCAGGCGCTGCTCGACATGCCCGCCAGCGCGCCGGCGAGCCGCTCGGGCTGGAACAAACGCTTGCGGGACCTGCAGACCGCCGACAGCCAGATCGCCGCGCGCAGCTACGATGACGGCATCGCCTTCGCGAAGGTCGCGGCGTTGATCCATCGCGTGGCACCCGCGGATGCGATCGTGACCCTCGACGCTGGCACCTTCGGCGCGCCCTTCTACCGCAAGTTGCCCTGGGCGCCGCCGCAGCGGCTTCTGGCGCCGATCTCAGGCGCGATGGGGTTCGGGATGCCCGCCGCTGTCGCCGCCGCGCTGCGCCATCCGGATCGCACGGTGATCTGCGCGTTGGGCGATGGTGGTGCGCTGATGACAGGCGGCGAGCTTGCTGTCGCGGTGGCGCGCGGTGCCGCGATCAAGATGGTGCTCTCCGACAATGGCAGCTACGCCTCCATCCGCATCCACCAGGAGCGCCAGCACCCCGGCCGCGTCTCGGGGACCGACCTCATCAATCCCGATTTCGCGACCTGGGCCGCGGCCTTCCACGTCCCGGTGACGGTGGCGACGACAGAGGCGGATTTCCCCGCGATCGAGGCCGCGCTGCGCGCACCCGGCCCGGCCGCGATCATCGTGAAAACCTCGCTCGCGGCGGTGCTGCCGTAGCGCTGGACAGTCGTCCCCCTGCCTCCTAATCCAGGGGCAACGGAGGACCCGACCATGGACCAGCCCCTCATTGCTGCCGACCCGCATGCCGAAATCCGCGCCGAGGTCGCCAAGCTCTGCGCGCGCTTCCCGGGCGAGTACTGGCGCGAGCTCGACGCGCGCCGCGGCTACCCCACCGAATTCGTCACCGCGCTGACCGAGGCCGGCTATCTCGGAGCGCTGATCCCCGAGGAATTCGGCGGCGCCGGCCTGCCGCTTTCCGCCGCCGCCGCGATCCTTGAGACGGTGCATGCCTCGGGCTCCAACGGTGCGGCGTGCCACGCGCAGATGTACATCATGGGCACCATCCTCAAGCACGGCAGCGACGCGCAGAAGCAGGCCTACCTCCCCAAGATCGCGACCGGCGAGCTGCGCCTGCAGGCCTTCGGCGTCACCGAGCCGACTTCGGGCACCGACACCACCGCGCTGCGCACGACGGCACGGCGCGAGGGCGACAACTACATCGTCAATGGCCAGAAGATCTGGACCAGCCGCGCCGAGCATTCCGACCTGATGCTGCTGCTCGCGCGCACCACGCCGCGCGACCAGGTCGCGAAGAAGACCGAGGGCCTGTCCACCTTCATCGTCGACATGCGCGAGGTGGTCGGGAAAAGCCTGACCATCCGCCCCATCCGCACGATGATGAACCACAATTCCTGCGAGGTGTTCTTCGACAACATGGTGGTCCCCGCCGAGAACCTGGTGGGCGTGGAGGGCAGGGGCTTCCGCTACATCCTCGACGGCATGAATGCCGAGCGCCTGCTCATCGCGTCCGAGAGCATCGGCGACGCCAAGTGGTTCACCGAACGCTCGGTCGCATATTCGAAGGAGCGCGTGCTGTTCGGCCGCCCGATCGGGCAGAACCAGGGTGTGCAGTTCCCCATCGCGAAGGCCTATGCCCAGATGCGCGCGGCCGAGGCCGTGGTGCAGAAGGGCCTCGAGAAATTCGAAGCCGGCCTGCCCTGCGGCGAGGAGGCGAACATGGGCAAGATGCTCGCCGCAGACGCCGCCTGGGCCGCCGGCGAGGCGTGCATCCAGACCCATGGCGGCTTCGGCTTCGCAGAGGAATACGACATCGAGCGCAAGTACCGCGAGGCGCGCCTGTATCAGGTGGCACCCATCAGCACGAACCTGATCCTGAGCTACATCGGCGAGCACGTGCTGGGCATGCCGCGGAGCTATTGAGCGGCATGTCCCGCACCGTCGCCATCGCCTATGATTTCGACGGCACGCTCGCGCCGGGGAACATGCAGGAACACAGCTTCCTGCCGAAGCTGGGCATCACAGACCCCAAGGTGTTCTGGGACAAGTGCGACCAGCTCGCGGTGGATCAGCAGGGCGACCGCGTGCTCACCTACATGCACCGGATGCTGCGCGAGGCGGAGCATGCCGAGCTGCCGATGCGCAAGCAGGACTGGATCGAGCACGGGCGCGACCTGCGGCTGTTCCCCGGCGTCGAGGACTGGTTCCCGCGCATTTCAGCCGCAGGTGCCGCGCGCGGGCTCGACGTGGTGCATTACGTCATCTCCTCGGGACTGCGCGAGATGGTCGAGGGCACTTCGATCCGCCGCCACCTCGCGGCCGTCTTCGCCTCGGGCTTTCTCTATGACGCGTCGGGCGTCGCGGTCGGGGCGGCGGTCGCGGTGAACTACACGACCAAGACGCAGTACCTGTTCCGCATCAACAAGGGCGCGCTGGACCTTGCCGACGATGCTGCGGTGAATGCCTACCAGCCGCCGGAGGCGCGCGCCGTGCCCTTCGCGAACATGGTCTTCATCGGCGATGGCGACACCGACATCCCCTGCTTCCGCGTGGTGAAGGAGCAGGGCGGCCACTCAATAGCGGTCTTTCCCGCCGAGGACCCCGCGCGCGCGGCGAAGGGAGAGCGGCTGATCGCGGATACGCGCGTGCACTGCGCGGTCGTGGCGGACTACTCGGCGGGTGCGGAGCTGGAGCGCCGCGTGCTGGCCGTGCTGGACCTGATCGCCGCACGCGCCGTCGTCACGGGTGCGCCAAACGCAGCGCGCGCCTGATCGCCGCCGTGCGGGGATGGCTGCAATGGGTCATGGCTATGGGCGGAGGGCTTGTCGGCGTCGTCGGCGTGCTCGGCGCCCTCCGCGGCGAGGGGCCCGTACCATCCCATGTGCTGGGCATCTTCGCGGGCTGGTGCGTGGTGACGCCGTACTGGTGGTACGCCGAGCATCGCTGGCTGGCGCCGACCGACCCAGCCGCCCGCGCCGAATTCGAACGGCGCCAAGCATATTCACGACAGGTCTGGCTCGGCTTCGCGCTGGCGATGGGCGTGCTGATCCTGGCCCGCGCGCGCTGAGACCACCCGGCTTGACGGGCCAGTGCGCCGGACGGAAACAGCATCGCATGTGCATCGTGGCCATTCCGGCCGGATGCGCTGCTGCCGCCCCGCCGGATCGCGGCCGGGCCTCGCCCCTGGCCTGATGGAAGCCTGCCATGAACGCACAAGCCAAGCCTCTCGCCGGCCTCCTCGTCATCGCGATGGAGCAGGCCGTCGCCGCGCCGACCTGCTCGATGCGCCTGGCCGATGCCGGCGCGCGGGTCATCAAGATCGAGCGGCGCGAGGGCGATTTCGCGCGCGGCTATGACCGCGCCGCCAAGGGCCAGTCCAGCTATTTCGTCTGGCTCAACCGAGGCAAGGAATCGGTCACCATCGACCTGCGCGACGCCGCCGACCGCGCGCTGCTGGAGCGGTTGATCGGGCGCGCGGATGTCTTCATCCAGAACTTCGCGCCCGGCGCGATGCAGCGCGCGGGCCTGGGCAGTGCGACCCTGCGGGAGAAGCATCCGCGCCTGATCACCGTCGACATCTCCGGCTATGGCGAGCAGGGCGAGTACAGCGCGATGAAGGCCTATGACCTCCTGGTGCAGGCGGAATCGGGGCTATGTTCCGTCACCGGCCGCGCGGAGGGGCCTGGCCGCGTTGGCGTCTCCCTGTGCGACGTCGCCTGCGGGATGAACGCGCATGCGGCCGTGCTGGAGGCGCTGATCGCGCGATCCATCACGGGGCAGGGGGCAGGCATCGCCGTATCACTGTTCGACGGCATGGCGGATCTGATGAACGTGCCGCTGATGTTCCAGGAGGGCACCGGGGCGCCGCCGGCGCGCATCGGCCTTGCGCACCCCTCCATCTGTCCCTACGGCGCGTTTGCGACGGCGGACGGGTCGCTGGTGCTCATCTCAATCCAGAATGAGCGGGAATGGGGCCGCTTGTGCAGCGTCTTCCTCCGCGAGCCCGAGCTGCCGCAACGTTCGGGCTTCACGCTCAACGTCGACAGGGTCGCCAACCGCGGCGAGGTCGACGCCTATGTCGGGCGGACCTTCGCCACGCTCACGCGGGCGGAATGCGCGGCGCGCCTGGGCGAGGCCGACATCGCCTATGGCTTCGTGAACGAGGTCAGCGACCTCGCTGTTCACCCCGCGCTGCGGCGCCTACCGGTCGAGACGCCGGCGGGGATCGTGGAGATGGCCGCCCCGGCGGCGGTCTTTGCCGACATCAAGCGCAGCTACGGTCCGGTGCCGGCTTTGGGCGAGCAAGACGCCGCCATCCGTGCCGAATTCGCTGCCTGAGCCGGGCCTTCGCAACACTTCGTTTCGTATTGCACTGCAAAAAAACACTTGCATACGAACGATAGAGCGCCTAACTCTACACCAGCAGCGACGGGGTTCGCCCCTCGTTTGCTTTCTTGGACGTTTCCTCCCTAAACTTGGCGGTGTCTTCGGACACCGCCACTTTTTTGCCCGGTTGCTTGCAGGGCAAAGGTCCGGGGATCAGCGCCCGCTCAGGAAATCCCAATCCGTCGAGGCCAGCCTGGCGACGAGGGTGCCGAGATCCCGGCGCAGCCGCGTGAAGCCGGCACTCCGCTCGATCAGCGCCTCATCCATGTAGAGCGACCGCGCGACTTCGATCTGCAGGGCATGCTGGCCCTCGCGCGGACGGCCGTAGTGGCGCGTGACGTAGCCCCCGGCATAGGGGTCGTTGCGGCGAACCCGGTAGCCCAGGTCCGAGAGGTATTCCTCGAACAGTCGCGTCGCGCGCGGCGCGCAGGCGGTGCCGTGGGCGTCGCCCAGCACGATGTCGGGTGCGGCCGTGCCATGCGCGGGATGGGCCGGCATGGAATGGCAATCGATTAGCAGGCAGGCGCCGAAGCGAGCCCGCGTCTCCGCGAGCAGGGCCGAGAGTGCGGCGTGATAGGGCTGCCAGGCAGTGCGTATCCGGTCCTCCGCCTCGGCGAAGCTGAGCTTGCGGCGATAGACCGCCTCACCGTTCGATACGACCCGTGCGATGGTGCCCAGCCCTGCGCCGACCCTTGCGGAGGCGGAATTGACCCAGTTCGGCAGCGGACCGTCGAACATGGTGGGGTCAAGCTCCCACGGCTCGCGGTTCACGTCGCACCAGACGCGGGGAAAGCGGGCGGCGAGCAGGGGGGCACCCTCGCTGGGGGCTGCGGCGAACAGCTCCTCGACGAAGCTGTCCTCGCTGCGGCGCAAGCCATGCGAATCCAGCCGCGCGGCGGCCAGCAGTGCGGCAGGGTATTCGCGTCCCGAATGCGGCGAGGCGAAGATCAGCGGCATCGTCTGCGGCGCGGGGCGCGAGAGCGAATACGGCTCGGGGTCCAGGGAAATATCCATCGGTAACCTTGTTCAAACCACAGCCATGCTCTGATGTCATCCGCGATGACCTGTTGGTGCGTTAGCCCCGAAGGAATTGGGCGAAGGGTTCGCTCACGCGCAAGGCCTCATGGGGCGAAAGGCTGGGACCAAAATGGCAAACATGCTCTCCCGCAAGCGGGTTCTCGTCACCGGCGGCGCCGGGTTCATCGGCTCGCATCTTTGTGCGCGCCTGCTGGCCGAAGGGAACCAGGTGCTCTGCGTGGACAACTACTTCACCGGCAGCCGCGACAACATCGCGCCCCTGCTCCAGCATCCCCGGTTCGAGGCGCTGCGCCACGACGTGACCTTTCCGCTGTTTGTCGAAGTGGACGAGATCTACAACCTGGCCTGCCCGGCATCCCCGGTGCACTACCAGTTCGACCCAGTGCAGACGACAAAGACATCGGTCCATGGCGCGATCAACGCGCTCGGCCTCGCACGCCGGACGCGCGCCAAGATCCTCCAGGCCTCGACCAGCGAGGTCTATGGCGACCCCGAGATCCACCCGCAGCCCGAGACCTACCGCGGCAACGTCAATCCGCTGGGCCCGCGCGCCTGCTACGACGAGGGCAAGCGCTGCGCGGAGACGCTGTTCTTCGACTATCACCGCCAGCACGCGCTGCGCATCAAGGTCGCGCGCATCTTCAACACTTATGGCCCGCGGATGCACCCGCAGGATGGGCGCGTGGTGTCCAACTTCATCGTCCAGGCGCTCTCGGGCGAGGCCATCACCATCTATGGCGACGGCAGCCAGACCCGGGCCTTCTGCTACGTCGATGACCTGGTCGATGGTTTGATGCGCCTGATGGCCTCGCCAAACAGCGTCACCGGGCCGATCAACCTCGGCAACCCGCGGGAGATGACGGTGCTGGAACTGGCCGAGCAGGTGATCGGCATCGTCGGCGGCAAGGCGCGCATCGAGCGCCGTGCGCTGCCCCAGGACGACCCGACGCGGCGCTGCCCGGACATCACGCTCGCGCGCGAAACCCTGGGGTGGGAGCCGCGGGTGAAGCTGGAGCAGGGGCTGGAAAAGACCGTCGCCTACTTCCGTCAATTGCTCGAACACGGGCTGCCTGGCTGAGGCGGCTTGCCGGGCGCGAAATTCCCGCCTAGAAGGCCGCTCCCTGGCTATGGGCGCTTAGCTCAGCGGTAGAGCACTTCCCTGACACGGAAGGGGTCACAGGTTCAATCCCTGTAGCGCCCATGTTTCCAACGGGTTGGGCCGGTTCATCGCGGCCGGTGCCAACCTCATCATTCATGACACGCATCGACGATTTCCTTCGGTCCGCACGCGCAACTGATCGCTCTTGCGGCCGCTTGGCGGTATCCTCGCCGCGCATGAAGGTCCTGTTCCTCGAAATCGACACGGAGAGCGACTGGGCGGTTGCCTCCCTCGGCCCCGGATTTCTCGCGGCGACCTTGCGCGCGCAGGGGCATGAGGCGGCCTTCCTGCGCCTGGGCATCGCGATGGGTGTCGACGACATCCTTGCCACGCTGCGGGCAGAGGCTGCGGACCTCATCGGCGTCTCTGCCACCACCCGGCAGTGGCTGCGCGCGCGTGCGCTGCTGACCGATCTGCGCCGCGTCTCCAACATCCCCACCATCCTCGGCGGCCTGCACGCGACCTTCGCCCCGGAGGAGGTGCTGAAGTGTCCCGGCGTCGACTACGTCTGCCTCGGCGAAGGCGAATCGGCACTCCTCGACCTCGTGACCGCACTTGCGGAGGGCGGCGACACCACGGGCATCGGCAACATCTGGGCAAAGGACATGCCGCGCCCGCCGATCCGCCCGCCCATCGAGCCCATCGACTCCATCCCCTTCGCGGCGCGCGACCTGCTCGATGAGCGTTGGGGGGTGGTCCATGTCTCGACCCAGCGCGGCTGCCCGTTTCCCTGCACCTACTGCGCGGCGCGCATGTACGACCAGCTCTATGCCGAGCAATCGACGGGGAGCTACGGCCGCCGCCGGAGCCATGAGAACGTGCTGGCCGAGCTGCGCGCCATCCGTGCCGCGGGGCCGCTGAACTACGTCATCTTCCTCGACGACACCTTCACCATCCACCACCCCTGGGTCACCAAGTTCTGCCGCGTCTACGGGGAGGAATTCGGGACGCATTTCTCGCTGCATGCGCGTGTGGAGACGGTGAACCAGCGCATGCTCGGCGAACTCGCGGCCGCGGGGTGCAAGCACATCGTCTACGGCGTGGAGAGCGGGTCCGAACGCGTGCGCCGGCAGATCATGCAGCGCCACGCCACCAACCAGCGCTTCCGCGACGTGTTCCGCTGGACCAAGGAGGCCGGGATCATGGCCACGGCCAACTACATCATCGGCACGCCTGGCGAGACACTGGCCGAGATGAAGGAGACCATCGACCTGCACCATGAGCTGGACCCGGTGGATTTCGGCTACTTCGTCTTCTATCCCTATCCCGGCACGGCGCTTTTCCAGCTCTGCCGCGACAAGGGCTACCTGCCGGAGGATTACCTGGAGCGTCCCGCGGTCCATAGCCGGTCCATCCTCAACCTTCCCGGCGTCAGTGGCGAGCAGATCGAGGCCGTCTACGCGCGTTGGACCGCGATCCGTGCGGCCAAGACACTGTCGCGCTCGCCAACGGCCACCGCGCCACAGCGTGCCGAGGCTGTAGCGATGGTCGAGCATCGCGCACGCCTCGGTTGAGGCGGCATCTTGCCAAAGCGCGCCTCTCCTCCCTAATCGAGCCGTCGTATACGCGGCCGTGGCGCCGCCGGGGGTCCCACATGCCGAGCCTACAAGACCTTGGCCAAGCCATCGCGAAGCACCCGAACCCGATCAAGATGATCTTCCTGGGCTTCGATCTGTGGCTGGAGGTGATGGGCACGGGCAAGGTGAAGACTGCGCTATTCAAGAAGGGCGGCATCCCGACCTCCGAAGATGAGCCGATCAAGACGGCGAAGGTGCCGCTGATGGCGGTGGGCGATACGATGGTGGTCTCGGTGGACCTCACACTGCCGGCGGATGGGTTTCGCCTCGCGCCGTAGGGCGCGGTTCGCAAACGAGGGCCGTCCGGCGCGGTTCGGCAAACGTGGGCCGTAAGATTCCTTCACGACGTCGATGCGGGCGCGGATTTCCACGCGCGCCCCGCCTGCGACTGACGAAACTGCGCTCCGCCTCGCGAAGACGTGGCGGCACCTGACCCTCGCCTTTTCGTTTCGATACGGTTAGGCTTTGGCCATGGGAATGCCCGCCGCGCGCCTGACCGACCTTGTGCTGCAAGACGCACCGCATTGCCACGCGCCCAACCACCCGCCCGCGCCCACGCCGACCCCCGTGCCGCATCCGGCCATGCCGCTCGCGCTTGTCAGCGTCGGCGCGCCCACGGTGTTGATCGGGATGCTTCCCGCCGCGCGGTCCACGGACATGACTGTGCCCTGCATGCTGATCCCCTGTGTGCCCGGCGGCCCCGGGATCATCACCAAGGGCTCCGCGACCGTGCTGATCGGAAGCCTGCCGGCGGCGCGCATCAATGACATGACCGCGCATGCCGCCTGCGTCGCGCCGATCCCCTCGCCCACGGGCAAAATCCTGCCGCCGGGCTGCCCGACCGTGCTGATCGGCGGCTGAGTGCGCCTCGCCCATTTCGAGGCGCTCGCCCCCGTCTGTCCCCGCTGCCGTCTTGAAGCCCGCCCGGATCGCCCTCTCGGCCTCGGCCGCATCGATCGGCGAGAGGGCGACCTGATCGAGGCAGGCGCGCTGGTCTGCGCCGCGGAGGAATGCCAGCACGAATTCCCCATCATCGACGCGATCCCGATCCTGGTGCCGGACCCCGCGCGCTTCCTCGCCGACAGCCAGGCGCAGATCATGGCGCGCGAGGACCTCTCGCCCGACGCGCTCTCGCTTCTCGGTGACGCCATTGGCCCGGGGACGCCGTTCGAGGCGGCGCGGCACCATCTGGGTGCCTATGCGCATGACCACTGGGGCGAGTTCGACCCGGACCTTGGGGAGCAGCGCTTCCCGCCGGGCAGCGTCGCGCGTGCGCTGCAGGCGGGGCTGGCGATGCTGGGCGAGGGCCTGCCGGACGGGCCTGCGCTGGACATCGGCTGCTCCATCGGCCGAGCGGCGGCCGAGTTGGCCGCGGCCGGGCCCGGGCTGGTGCTCGGCGTCGACCTGAACTTCTCGATGCTGAAGCTCGCGCAGCGGGCGCAGCGCAGCGGGCGCGTCGCCTTCGCGCGACGCCGGATCGCGCTGGTCTACGATCCCGTGGAGTTCGCCATCCCCACGCCGGGCGCGGCGCGGATCGACCACTGGGCCTGCGACGCCATGGCGTTGCCCTTCGCCCCTGGCCAGTTCAGCCGCATCGCGGCGATGAACGTGCTCGACTGCGTGCCCTCGCCGGTGACGCTGCTGCAGGCCATCGCGGCGTTGCTGGCACCCGGCGGCGGCGCTGTGCTGGCTTCACCCTATGACTGGTCGCCGACTGCGACGCAGCCGCCCTTCTGGATCGGGGGGCATTCGCAGCGCGGACCGCACCAGGGTTCGGCCGAGTCGCTGGTGCGCGCGATCCTGACCGAGGGGGCGCACCCGCAGTCGATCGCCGGCATCGCCATCGCCGGCGAGATCCTGGACCAGCCCTGGGCGGTGCGGCTGCACGCCCGCTCGACCATGGTCTATGCGCTTCACCTGCTGTCTGTGCGGAAGCAGGCGCAGGCGGATCAGAAGCGGTAGCGGTAGCCGATGACGAAGGCGTTCGCGCCCTCATACACACCATTGTACAGGCCGAAGATGCCGCTGCGGTGGATGTAGCGCAGTGAGACCTCGTGCTCGGGATTGGACGGCAGCGCGAAGGTGATCTCGGGCGAGAAGAAGTTGAGGAAGCGGGACTGGTTGCGCTCCGGCCGGGCGTCGGAACCGCGCTCGACACGGGGAAGGCGGGTCACGAAATCCGGGCCCATGGAGACGCCGATCGTCGTGTAGACGTAATCGGTCCAGGGGAACCCGTCATAACGGAGATAGAGCGCGGCCCAGACCTCGCCGCCATTCGTCTCGCCGCTGCGGTAGGCACCCCCGATTTCGGCATCGACCATGAAATAGGTGGCGAACCGCGCGAGGCGGCGGCCGACAGTGATGCCGGCGAGCGTGTCGTCGCCCCAGGACCCGCTCTGCGGTGCGAAGATCAGGTCTCGCAGCTTGCCATCGGCAACCGAGGAGCCGACGAACACGGTCGCGGCCCAGGGCCGCGCATCGGCGCGGGCGCGGGCTTCGTCAGCCTGGGCGAATGCGATGCGGGCGGGCAGCAGAAGCACAAGCAGAAGGACCGCGCGCGTGATGAATGACATGGATTGAGGCCGTTCATTTGGTTTGATACCGTCCTAATCGCGCCCGCACGGGGGCGCAATCCCCATCCCAGATGCGGAGTTTAGATCCGGTATGTCCCACGCCTCCGCCACTCCCCCGATGCGCCGGATGGGCTGGATGATGGTCGGCGTCGCTGTGTTGCTCATGGTCATCAGCGGATTCGACAAGTTCGCGCTTTTTTTCGGTGCGATTATCGCGGCGGGGGGCGTGCTGATGCTGTTGGTTAGCGCGCCTTGGCGGAGCTCGGCCTCACCCTCGCGCGGCAGTGGTGGCAGAATCGGCGGCGATAACCACAGCAGCGTCGACGATGACTGGGTTCATCGCAGCAGCAGCAACAGCTTGGGCAGCAGCTCGCGCTCCCATGTGCACGCAAATGCTGCGTCTGACACCACGAGCCGGGGCAGCGACAGCTTTGACAATAGCAGCTCGAGTTCGTCGGACAGCAGCAGCAGCAGCAGTTCGAGCGACAGTGGGAGCAGCAGCAGCAGCGACTGAGCCGCCGCTGCTGCCCTCATCCGATCAGGCGGCGATCGCCATCTCGCCATCCAGCACGGCCGCCGTGGCATGCACCACCGAGGCGATGCGGACCGCGGCCTGAACCTGCTCCTTGCTCAGCCCGCCATGCAGGACGATCCGCTCATGGCTTTCCATGCACATGCCGCAGCCGTTGATGGCCGAGACGGCGAGGGACCACAGCTCGAAATCCACCTTCTCCACGCCCGGCTTGGCCATGATGTTCATGCGCAAGCGTGCCGGCATGTTGGCGTAGTCGCCGCCGACCAGGTGGGTGAAGCGGTAGTAGACGTTGTTCATGCCCATGATGGCGGCCGCCGCCTTGGCCGCGACCAGCGCCTCGGGCGACAGCTTCGGACCGAACTCGGCGAGCAGGGCCTGGATGACCGTGGCGTTGCGCGAGGCGAGCGCGGAGGCGACGAAGGTGCCGGCCAGCTGCTGCTGGGTGAGCACCGGCTCCGCGGCTAGGCTGCCCAGGTTCAGCTTCAGGTCCTTGGCATAGTCAGGCAGGGAATTGCGCAGCGCGTCCAGTGACATGGAACTCATCCTTCAACGTATCAGGGAAGAAGGACAGGGGGTCTGCACCCCCCGCCCGATAGCTCACGCTGCCTGGCTGAACAGTTCCTGCGGCTTCAGCGCCGCCTGGCCCTTTTCCCAGTTGCAGGGGCAGAGCTCGTCCGTCTGCAACGCATCGAGCACGCGCAGCACCTCGGCCGGGTTGCGCCCGACGTTCAGGCCGTTCACCGAGGCCCACTGGATGGTCCCGTCGGGGTCGACGATGAAAGTCGCGCGCAGCGGCACGCCGGCATCGCGGTCGAGGATCCCCAGCGCCGTCGACAGCTCTCGCTTGATGTCGGCCAGCATCGGGATCGGCAGGTCCCGGATGTCGTCATTGTGGATGCGCCAGTTCAGGTGGACGAACTCGCTATCCGTGCTGACGCCGTAGACCACCGCGTCGCGGTCCTCGAACTCGCCGGCGAGCTTGCCGAAGGCGGCGATCTCGGTCGGGCAGACGAAGGTGAAGTCCTTCGGCCAAAAGAACACGATCTTCCACTTGCCGGTATCAGATGCGGAGGAGACGTCGGTGAAGGAGACGCCCGGGCCGCCCAGGCCCTCGGGCCCACCCTTAACCGCGGTGAGCGCGAAATCAGGGAATTTGTCGCCAACGGTGAGCATCGAAAACATCCTTTGGTTGTTTGCGTACGAGTGACATAGTGCGGTGCAACAAACGTCGCCAATGAATGTTTTTCGCGGAAATGATCGCTGGAATCGATGAAGACCCTGCCTGCCGCATTGCCCCCCCACGCGTCCCTGCCGGCCACCGTCCTGCCCAGCCCCCAGCAGCTGCGCTACCTGGTCAGCCTGGGTGAGCTCGGCCATTTCGGGCGCGCCGCCGCAGCCTGCGCGGTGACGCAGTCC
>JAZKFA010000044.1:0-5125 GCA_040386655.1 Pseudomonadota bacterium
ACTTCGCGCGTAGGCGGCGCCCCAGCGGGTGGGTGCGGCGCGACGGCGCCGGCCGCGCCCGGCAGCGACGCGCCCCCCAGGGCGAGGACCAGTAGGCGGCGATTGAGGCGGTTCATGTCGGATCCTTCAGGCAGGCCGTCAGCGCACGCGGCCGCGGCCGCCGGGGTCGTTGGGATCCGAGTCGGACACGCCGGTGGTGGGTCGGCCCCGACCGGCGGCGTCGCGCGGGTCGGAATCCGAATTGCCAGTGGTCGGGCGTCCGCGCCCGGCGCGGTCACTGGGGTCCGAATCGGAATTGCCGGTGGTCGGTCGTCCGCGACCGGCGGCGTCGCGCGGGTCAGAGTCGGAACTGCCGGTTGTCGGGCGCCCGCGGCCGGCGCGGTCACTGGGATCGGAATCGGAGTTGCCGGTGGTGCGCGCCCCGCGCCCGGGCCGGTCATTGGGGTCGGAGTCGGAATTGCCGCTGGGGCCGTAACCACCGGGCCCGCGCTGGACGGGCCCGCTGCGGCCCTGGCCGGGGGCATCGTTAGGATCGGCGTCGGAGAGGCCGGTAGCCCGTGGCGCCGGCGCATAGGCGCCGCGGCCCTGGCCGGCGGCATCATTCGGGTCGCTGTCCGAGCGGCCCGTGCTGCGCGGCGCTGGCGCGCGCCCTGGCCCGACCGGCGCCCCGAGCGTGCTGCCATCCTTCTGCGCGAGGGCGGGCAGCGGCGCCGCGACAGCGACGATGAGCATCCGCCGGCCGAGCCGCGTCGCGCCCAGGCTCATCGGCGCGGACCCACGCCGTTGCCCGGGCTGTCCCCGGAATCGGCATCCGTGAGGCCCGAGCGCGGGCGATCCGGCGAACGCCGGGGATCGGCGCCACGGCGGCCATAACCGGGGCTGTCGGAAGAATCCGCATCCGTCACGCCTGTGCGCGGGCGGTTCGGAAGGCGGCTGCGGTCGACGTTACGCCGCCCATAGCCAGGGCTGTCGGCGGAATCGGCGTCCGTCGCGCCGGTGCGTGGCGGGCCCTGGCGCGGTGCGGGCGCGGCGGGGGGCACATAGGGCGAGGGTGCGTATTGCGGCGCGGCCTGGGGTGGCGCTCCGCGCGGGGCATTCCCGGGCAGACCGAGCGTGCTGCCATCCTTCTGCGCAAGCGCGGGCACCGGCGCGATGATGCCGATGACGATGAGGCGGCGACCGATCGGCATCAGGGAGCCTCCTTCAGGGCGCGCGCACCAGGAAATCCTGCAGGGGATGCGGTACCCCGGCAAGGCCAGGGTCACGCGCCCGGTAGATCAGCACGTTCTCGATCACGCGCTGGACGTAGTTGCGCGTCTCCGAGAACGGGATCTGTTCGATCCAGTCGATCACATCCACGGTCGCACGCGGGTCGCCATAGGTACCGAGCCATTCATCCACGCGCCCTGGTCCCGCATTGTAGGCGGCCGCGGCCAGCGGCAGCGCGCCGCCGTAGCGCGCCAGCATCTGATCGATATAGGCGGCCCCCAGGCGCATGTTGTGCGCGGGGTCGCCGGTCAGCATCGGCAGCGCGTGCGGGATGCCCAACCGCCGCGCGGTCATCGCGGCGGTTGCGGGCAGCAATTGCATCAGGCCGCGCGCATTGGCGCTGCTCACCGCGTCGGTGTCGAAGTTGCTCTCCTGGCGGGTGATGGCGAACAGGATCGGGTGTTCCGGCGTGGCGACGTCCGGACGGACCGGCGCGGGCCAGCCATCCTCGATCAGCATCACGCCGTCGGTCCCGGCGCGGCGCGCCACCCAGATGGCATGGTCCGGTCGCCCGATCGCATGGCCCAGCCGCGCGGCGAGGCGGCGGTCCACGTCATCGGCGGCCAAGCTTTCGAGGCGCAACAGGAAGGCACGGGCGCGCCGCTGCTCGCCGAGGTCGGCCAGCGTGACCACCGCGCGCGCCAGCTCGCGCCCGGCGAAATCCACCGCGCGTTCGGCAGTCAGCGCCGGGGCGGGTGCCGCGGCGATGCGGGCGGCGAGCCGCGATGCGTCCTCGCCCAAGGAAAGCACCGCGAGCTGGCCGTAGAAGGCAGCCGGCAGCGCGGCCGCAGCTTCGTAGAAGGGGCGCGCACCGGCGCTATCGCCCCGCGCGGTCGCCGCCCTGCCCTGCCAGTAGCCGGCGCGCGCACGGGTGATGACGCTGCGGCTACCCTCGCCGAGCCGCGCGAAGTGGCGTGCGGCGGTGGCGGGATCGTTCATGCGGCGCAGCGCGATGAAGCCCGCGAGGAACTCCGCCTCCTGCCGCGGCTCCCCCGCCGTGGCCTGGCCGTGCTGGGCGGCGGTGCGGTAGGCCTCGCGCACATGGCCCAGGCGCAGCAGCTTGCGCGCGAGGACCTGGCGCTCGACCCAGACCGCGCGGCTCGCCTCAGCGCCGAGGTCGCGCTGCAGGGACTCGCCGGCCTGCCAGGCGGCGGCGGCCTCGAGGTCGCGTTCGGACTGGCGCAGCGCGCGGGCCTGGATGAGGACGCCGCCGATGTCGCCGCCCCCACCCGAGAGCCGCGCACCCGCGCGCATGCGCTGCGCACCGGCCAGGCGTTGTGCGGCGCGCTGGGCGGCGGCGGTGTCGCGGGCAAAGGAGAGCCGGTCGAAGCGGCGCCAGGCCGCGGCGGGGGTGATGGCGGCGGCGTGGCGTGCGACCACCGCCTCCTCCGCCACCGCGTCGCCAGGCGTCTCGGCCCAGGCCCGGTCGATCATGGCGGGGATGGCGGCGGCGCGGTCGGCGCGGCCAAGCGCCTCGGCCAGGGCCAGTGCGGCTCCCAGGGAGCGCGGCGAGTTGCGCGCATACAGCCGCAGCATGTCGGTGTCCTGCAGCAGGCCGCCGGCGATCGCGTCCTCGGCGCGGCGGATCAGCGTGTCCGGCATCGGCCAGTCGGGGTTCTCGTCGATGAAGGCGGCGAGTTCCGCCCCCGTCGCGGGTGCGGCGCGATTACCCAGCCGGATCCAGGTGGTGAGCTTGCGCGCGAGCGGGTCCGCCACTGCGGCGAAGCTGTCCGCCTCCGCCCAGCGGCTGGCATTGCTGGCCGCGATCGCCATTCGCCCGGCCGCGCGCTGCGCCTCCGGCGCCCAGGGCTGCGCCTGCACCGGAAGTGCAAGCAGGAGGAGCGGCAGCAGGGCGCGGATGCTTTGCATCACGCAATGATAGCAAAATCCCACCGCGCTTGTCGCGGGTGCAGCGCCTGACTAGGTTTGCGGCAGAGACGAGGGCGAGGGACGGCACATGCTCAAGGGTTCGATGGTGGCGCTGATCACGCCGATGCGGCGCGACGGCTCTGTCGATGAGCGTGCCTTCGGCGACCTTGTCGCCTGGCAGATCGCCGAGGGCACCGAGGGCCTGATCCCCGTCGGAACCACCGGCGAAAGCCCGACACTCGATCACACCGAGCACAACCGCGTCGTCGAGATGTGCGTCGAGGCCGCAGCCGGGCGCGTGCCGGTGGTCGCAGGTGCGGGCAGCAACTCCACGGCAGAGGCGGTCGCACTCGCCAAGCACGCGAAGGCCGCGGGTGCGGATGCGGCGCTGGTCGTCACGCCCTACTACAACAAGCCCACGCAGGAAGGGCTGTACCTGCATTTCTTCGCCATCGCCGATGCCGCCGCGATCCCGATCTTCATCTACAACATCCCCGGGCGCAGCGTCGTGGACATGAGCGTGGAGACCATGGCTCGCCTGGCCAAGCACCCCAACATCGTGGGCGTGAAGGACGCGACGGCGAACCTCACGCGACCGCTGCACACCACGCGCGCCTGCGGGGAGGATTTCATCCAGCTCTCCGGCGAAGACCACACCATCCTGGCCTTCATGGCCTCGGGCGGGCATGGCTGCATCTCGGTCACCGCGAATGTCGCGCCCCGGCTGTGCGCCGACATGCATCGTGCCTGGCGCGCCGGCCGGGTCGACGAGGCGATGGCCATCCAGGCGCGGCTGGTGCCGCTGCACGACGCGATGTTCTGCGAGACCTCGCCGGGTCCGGTGAAGTACGCGGCGTCGCTGCTCGGCAAGGGCACCGATTTCTGCCGCCTGCCGATGGCCCCCGTCGCCGAGGCCCACAAGGCGCGCGTGCGCGAGGCGATGGTCTCGGTCGGGTTGTTGAACTGAGGGCGCGGAGGGCGCATCTCTCCCGCCATGGCGAAAGCGAAGAAGAAATCCGGCCTGATCAGCCACGGCATCGCCGCGCAGAACCGCAAGGCGCGCTTCGACTACAAGATCGGCGAGACCTTCGAGGCGGGCATCGTCCTCGTCGGGCCCGAGGTGAAGTCGCTGCGCGCCGGCCGCGCCGCGCTGTCGGACGCCTGGGCCGGTGAGCGCGACGGCGAGATCTTCCTGTTCAACGCCTATATCCCGGAATGGCAGGCCGGCAGCGTGGTCGCTCATTTCGAACCGCGCCGCCCGCGCAAGCTGCTGCTCCACAAGAAGCAGGTCGCGACACTCACGGGCGCGACCAATCGCGAGGGTGCGACGGTGGTTCCGCTCGACATCCACTTCAACGAACGCGGCATCGCCAAGGTGCTGATCGGCATGGCCGAGGGCAAGAAGCAGCACGACAAGCGCGCCACGATCGCGGAGCGCGACTGGAACCGCGACAAGGCGAGGCTGATGCGCGACAAGGGCTGAGTGCGCCTCCGGCGGCGCTCGCCCTGCCCCGGCTGCTCATCCCTTCCCCGCCTGCGGCGTCGCCCGGATCGGTGTCGCGGTGCGTGCCATGGGCATCAAGGCGGGATAGGCTCGCCCCGGGGGCTCCGCCGCGGCGGGGAGCATTGGGGGGACTGCGATGCGCGCCTGGCCGATCCTGCTTGTGCTGCTTGGCTGTGCCGCCGGCGATGGCGGTTCCCGCGCCGCGGGACCCATCGGCGATTCGCAAGGCCGCGAGCAGATGCACCGCCTGCCGGTCCCGGGGACCGACGCGCTGATCCAGATGCGGCTGTGCCGGCCTGCGGCGGGGGACGGGCCGCTCGTCGTGATCAATCATGGCTCGCCGCCGGTCGCATCCGCGCGCGCCACCATGGCGCCCTCGGGTTGCGGCGGGGAGGCGGTGTCCTGGTTCACCTCGCGCGGCTACGCGGTGGCACTGCCGCTGCGGCGCGGCTACGGCGCCTCCGACGGGCCCTATGCGGAGAA
>JAZKFA010000045.1:0-2622 GCA_040386655.1 Pseudomonadota bacterium
GTGGATGCGGCGATGCGTGCGCTGCAGGTCCAGGCGCCGATGGGCTATACTGAGGCGCTGGGCCTGCCATCGCTGCGCGCGCGGATCTCGGCGCATTACGGCGCCCATTACGGCGCATGCGTGCCGGCGTCGCGCATCGCGGTGACGGTGGGGGCGTCGGGCGGCTTCCCGCTGGCCTTCCTGGCTGCTTTCGAGGCCGGCGATGCCATCGCCATGGCCGCGCCCTTCTACCCGCCCTATGCGAACATACTGACCGCGCTGGGCATGCGGCCGCAGATCATCCCCTGCGATGCCTCCACGCGCTTCCAGCCGACGCTCGCCATGCTCGAGGCGTTGGAGCCACGCCCGGCGGGGCTGATCATCGCGTCCCCCTGCAACCCCGCCGGCACCATGCTGGAGCCGGCTGCGTTGGCCGAGATCGCCGCCTGGTGCCACGCGGCTGGCGTGCGGCTGATCTCCGATGAGATCTATCACGGCCTGACCTGGGGCACGGTGCCGGAGGCGACGGCGGCCACGATCAGCCCCTCGGCGATCGTGGTGAATTCGTTCTCCAAGTACTGGTCGATGACCGGCTGGCGCGTGGGCTGGCTGGTGCTGCCGGAGGACCTCATCCGCCCGGTCGAACGTCTCGCGCAGAACATGTTCATCTCCGCCCCCCACATCGCCCAGGTCGCGGCCGAGGCGGCGATGGACTGCATCCCGGAGCTGGAGGCGCGGAAGGCTGCCTATGCCGCCAGCCGCGCGCTGCTGCTCGACGGGCTGCCGCGCGCGGGGATCGACCGCATCGCGCAGGCCGACGGGGCCTTCTACCTGTGGTGCGACATATCAGCGCTGAGCAATGACAGCGTGGATTTCACCGCGCGCCTGCTGGCCGAGGCCGGCATCGCGGCGACGACGGGGCTGGATTTCGACCCCGACCGGGGCGCCCATTTCATGCGCCTATCCTATTGCGGCGACGCCGTGCTGATCGCCGAGGCGCCGGCGCGGATCGCGCAGTTCCTAGGGCGGTGACGGCGACGGGCGTGCTGTGCGTGGCGCTCGGCGGCGCGCTCGGCTCGGTGGCGCGCTACCTGCTGACGCTGCTCGCCGTCGCACAGCTCGGCGCGGGGTTTCCGTGGGGGACGCTCGCGATCAACATCGCCGGCAGCGCGCTGATCGGCGTGGCGGCGGGCCTCGGGGCCAGCGGCGAGTGGCGGCTGTTCCTGGTCACCGGCGTGCTCGGCGGCTTCACCACCTTCTCGGCTTTCTCGCTGGAGACGGGGCTGCTGTGGGAACGCTCGCCGACGCTGGCGGTGAGCTATGTCGCAGCCAGCGTGATCCTGGCGCTGGCGGGTTTTGCGCTGTGCTTCGGACTGGCGCGGCGCTGGGCGTGAGCCACGCGGCGCCGGCCTGACCTCAGTTCGAGGCCGCGGCAGCGCGGGCCGCCACCGGCCCCAGCACGGCCTTCAGCGGCGCGGTGAAGCTACAGGCAAGCCCTTCGGTCCGCCATTCGAGCGTGGCCTTCCCGCCGAGCTGGTTCAGCATGGATTCGAGTACGCGCGAGCCGAAGCCGCGCCGGTCCGGCGGGCCGGAGACCGCGGGCCCGCCTGTCTCGACCCAGTCCAGCCGCAGCGTCTGCTCCGTGGGATCGGCCCGCCAGGTGACGGTGAGGATGCCTCCCGCCACCGACAACGCGCCGTACTTGGTAGCGTTGGTGGCCAGCTCGTGCAGCGCCATGACCAACGGCTGTGCCGCCTCGATGGTGACGAGCATGGGCGGTCCGGCCAGGCGCGCGCGCGGCTGCGACTCATCCTCGCCCGGGGAAACGAATGCGGCGAGCTCGCCCTCGATCAGGGTGCGCAGCGGGGCGCCGGTCCAGCGGCCCTCCGCCAGCAGGGTCTGGGTGCGGGCCAGGGCACCGACGCGACCCTCGACCGCGCGGGCGAAGGCATCCGCATCGGTTCTGGGCGTCAGCCGCAACGCCGCCTGCACGACGGCGAGGACGTTCTTCGCACGGTGGTCCACCTCGCGCGACAGCAGTGCCTGGCGCTCCTCGGCGCGGCGGCGTTCGGTGACGTCCTGCACCGTGGCGACGATGGCCGCGGTCCGCCCCGGCGCGCGCGGCAGCACCAGCACCGACCCCGTGACCCAGCGCTCGCCGCCATCCTTGCGCAGCAGCCGCGCCTCCAGGGCGTAGGAACGCTCCGCGGCGAGGGCGGCACGCAGCCCGGCCTCGACCTCGGCGCGGTCGTCGGGATGGATGATCTGGATGATGCTCATCCCGCCAAGCAGTTCCGCCTCGCCGTAGCCCAGGATGTCGCACAGATGCCGGTTGGCGCGCACGAAGCGCAGGGTGGCGGGGTCCGCCTGCGCCTTGCCCACGACCGAATTCTCGAAGATGGCGCGATACTCGGCCTCGCTCGCCGCGAGTGCGGCCTGGGCGGACTTGGCCTCGGTGATATCCATGTCGATGCCCACGAAGCGGCCGCCGCCACGGCCTTCGCCTTCGGATGACCAGCGGCCCCGCGCGCGGATCCAGCGTTCCTCACCCGTATCGGCGCGCAGGATGCGGAATTCCTGGTCGTAGGGGGTGCCATCGTCGAACGCGGCGCGGGCGGCGCGTTCGACCCGGTCGCGGTCCTC
>JAZKFA010000045.1:2632-9751 GCA_040386655.1 Pseudomonadota bacterium
TCCTCGGCGTGGACACGGGCAAGCCAGGCATCCCAGCCAAGCCCATGCGGCGCATTCCCCGGAGGCAGCCCGTAAAGGCCGGCGCGTGAGGCGCTCACCGCCATGCGCCCCGTCGCGGGGTCGAGCAGCTCCCAGGTGCCGATGCGCCCCGCATCCTGGGCGAGGCGCAGGCGCTCCTCGCTCGACGCCAGCGACAACGCGACCTGGTCGAGTTCGCGGATGGATATCGGGCCCACGGCGGGGGCGGCGCCCATCTCGGCCGCCGCACGGCCGAGTGCGCGTATGGGTTGCGCCAAGCGCCGGCCATAGAGTAGCGCACCCGCGAGCGACGCCCCGATCGCGAGGAGCCCGACCAGGCTGAGCGAGAAGGCCGAGCGCCACAGCGGCGCGTCGAGGACCGACTCCGGCACGCCGATGGCCACGCGCCAGCCCCATTCGGGAATGCGGACATAGGCGCCCCAGACGGGAACGCCCGCGACGTTGACACTGCGCACTGTGCCCTCGTCGGCCGCGACATTCGTCCGCAGGGCAACATTGGCCAGGTTGCCGACGAAGCGTTCGTGGTCCGGCACGCGCGCGACGATCTGGTCGCTTCGGTCCAGGATGGAGACGCCCCAGCCCGGCGGCAGCTGGTGCGCCTCGAGCAGGGCGGCCAGGTGCCGCGCCCGGACCGCGACGTTCAGCGCGAACACCACCTCGCCGTCGCGGCGTACGGGCGCATCAAGCAGGACGTAGGGCTGGCGGTCGGTGGTGCCGATGTAGAGGTCGGAGACGCAGTTCGCCCCGGTGCTGAAGACGCAGGCATCGGCCGCGAGGACGGCCGGGGCCGTAGTGACGGGAAGCGGTGTTCCAAACGGGAAAAGGGTACTGACCAGCTGCTGCCCGGACCGGTCGCGCATGACGACCGCGCCGCCCGCCGGTACGACCGCGGACGCCTGTTCGTGGAAGCGACGGAAGTCGCCCTGCTGCAGCGCCGGCGAGGTCGCCAGGGCGCTGAGAATGCCGCCGAAGCCAGCCAGCTCGCGGTTCAGCTCAAGGGCTAGGTTGCGGGCGACGAGGATGGTCTGCTGCTGGCTGTCGCGCCTGGCCTGCTGGACCGTGGTCCAGGCGAGGAGGCCCAGCATGCACCAGAGCGGAACAACGATAGACAGGGCGAAGGTCGCGAGGTGGACCCAGATCGGCCGCGCGGGGCGCGCCCTCCGGTCCATGGCGCGGACGTTGTTTGACATCCGGCTTATGCGAACCGCTCCTTCGGTAAAGCCGGAATGCTCATTCATGCGCCACCCGTTGCGGCGAGGTGGAGGAAGATATTGATAACATAGATTTCACTAAGCGAGTCGAAGCGCTTCGTCTCACAGTTGGGGTGCCGGCTCAAGGGGGTTGGTAACAACGCCCCAACTCGCTCCGGCTTGACCTAGGCGGTGCCCTGGGCCTGCTCAGGCGCCTGCATCATCGCATCCCAGCGCCGTTGCATCTCATCGGGACCGACATCCTCGCGTCGGCTCGCGATGTTCCAGGCGTGGCCCGCGATGTCGGAGATGGTGCCGCTGCGGTCGCCGTAGAATTGGTCCTGCACGGGCTGGCGCAGCACCCCGCCGGCGGCGATGGCCCGGGCGACGGTGGCATCCACATCCGGCACGTACAGGTGCAGCCGCATCGAAGGCGGCCCTCCCTTGGGCACCGGCGCCCCGTGCTCGGGGTAGGGGTCGGAGACCATGAGGCGGGTGCCGCCGACAAGCAGCTCGGCATGGCCGACCTTGCCGGAGGGCTCTACCAGGCGGAAATCCTCGACCGCGTCGAACACCGCGACATAGAAGGCGATGGCGGCCACGGCATCGGGTACCACGATCGAGACCGTCAGCGCCGCCCGGTCGTGCGGCACGGGCGCGATTGCTCCTGGCATCCTGATCCTCCCGTCGAGGGCAGGAGCCTAGCATGGCGCCTGCCAAGGACAGTAAATCTGCACTACACAACGCCATGACCGTCATCACCCGACCCGTGGACCCGAACGAGGCCGATACCAGGCTCGACCGGTGGTTCCGCCGCCACTACCCGCAACTGACCCAGGGCGCGCTGCAGAAGATGCTGCGCACCGGGCAGATCCGCGTCGACGGCGCCCGCGCCGAGACCAGCACGCGCCTGGGTGCCGGACAGACCATCCGCATCCCACCGCTGCCCGACGCGCCGCCGCCGCGCGCAGTGGGCGAGCGCTTCGTCTCCGAGCACGACGCCAAGGACCTGGTGCAATCCGTGCTCTACCGCGACGAGAGCATGATCGTGCTCAACAAGCCGTTCGGCCTGCCGGTGCAGGGCGGGCCGGGCATCAAGAAGCACCTTGACGGGATGCTCGACGCGCTGCGCTTCGGGTCCGACCACCGCCCGCATCTGGTGCACCGGCTGGACCGCGACACCACCGGCGTGCTGCTGCTCGCGCGCCATCCCAAGGCGGCGGCGAAGCTCGCCGGCGCCTTCCGCTCGCGCGAGGCGGAGAAGACCTACGGGGCGATCACGGTGGGCCGGCCGGACATCCTCGAAGGCCGCATCGACCTGCCGCTCGCCAAGATCGGCGGCCCGCGCGGCGAGCGTACGGAGCCGGTGGCCGAGGGCGAGGGCGTGCACGCCATCACCTACTACAAGGTGATGGACACCGCGCAGCGCCGCGCCGCCTGGCTGAAGCTCAAGCCGCATACCGGGCGCACCCACCAGCTGCGCGTGCACACCGCGGCCGCGCTCGGATGCCCGATACTGGGCGATGGGAAGTACGGGGGCGCGGGCGCTCAGATTGAGGGGTTGTCCGGCCAGCTGCACCTGCACGCGCGCGCCATCACGCTGCCGCATCCGGAGGGCGGCAGCATCAGTGTCGCCGCACCGCTGCCGCCGCACATGAAGGCGAGCTTTGACTTCCTGGGATTCGAGACGCCGCGCACGCCCAAGCCCAAGCGCGCCGCGTAGCGAGTCACCCCGCGAGACGCAGCCTGGCCGGCGCGGTCAGCAATGCCAGCGCCGCCTCGATCGGTAGCGGCCGGCTGAACAGGTAGCCCTGGCCGCAATGCACGCCGACCTGGCGCAGGCTGTCCAGCTCCGCCTGGGTCTCGATCCCCTCGGCCACCATCAGGCAACCGGTCTCCTGGGCGAAGAACATCAGCGCCGAAACGAGCGAGCGCCGCGCCATGTCCGTGTCGATCGCGCGGACCCGTGCGATGTCGAGCTTGATCATGTCCGGGCGCAGCTGGAGGATGTGCTGCAGCCCGGCATAGCCGGCGCCAGCGTCATCGACGGCGATGCGCGCCCCCGCCTTGCGCAGCCGCGCGCATTGCGCCAGCAGCGCGGGGTAGTCGGACACCGCGGCGTGCTCGGTCACCTCGATGACGACGCGGCGCCCGGCGTGCCGCTCGAGCGTACCCCCCAGGCGCCCGCTGAGGATCAGGTCGGGCGAGGCATTGACCGAGAGGTAGCAATGCGGGGGCAGCGCCGCGCCGGCGTCCAGCGCGGCCTCGATCGCGGCCAGCTCCATCTCGAGCCCCAGCCCGACCTCCTCGGATTCCGCGAACCACATGTCCGGCGTGCGGTAGGGCTCCGCGTTGAAGCGGCACAGCGCCTCGAAGCCCAGCGGCCGGTCCTCGGCGAAATCCCAGATCGGCTGGAAGACGATGCGGAAGGCGCGTTCGCTCAGCACCTCGGCGACGCGGGCGCGCTTCTCATCGGCCGAGCGCTTCGTCGCTGCCTCCTCGTCGAGCTGGCGCGCGGTGAGGTCGGCGAAGACGCGCATCATCTTTAGGTCGCGCTCGTTCAGGCTGGGGTCGGCGGCGAAGTTCAGGCAGCAGAACATGCCGTAGACGCTGCCATCCTGCAGCCGGACGGGCACCGACATATGCGCGCCGATCCTTACCTCATGTGTGACCGACAGCGTCTGGGCGAAGGCGTTGAGGCCGGTGTCGGGGATCAGCTCCGGCAGGCGGCCCTCGAGGATGTGGCGGCAATAGGCATCGTCCAGCGAGCGCCGGTCGCCGGGCTTGATCAGCGCCTCCAGCCCCGGCGCGTCCACGTCGCGGAACACCAGCTCGTTCTCCTGGAATTCGGAGACGTAGGCGACCGCCATGCCGAGGTGCTTGCGCAGCGAGGACAGCGCGTGGCCGATATTGCTGCGCTGGAGCGGGTGGTCGGACAGGATGTCGCTGATGAACTCCATGGATGGCCGCCTCGTGCAGGATGACCCGAGTGTGGCCGCCATTTCCTAACACCGGGTGAAGCGACGGCTGCCGCCCGCCTCGACAGGATTTACAAAGCTTCACACGCGCTTGACGGCTTTACCGTGCGCCCAGCCTTACCCGCCGCGGGGTGCGCCGTTATCTCGGGGAAGCAACTTCCGCCGGGGTCCAGTGCATGTTTCTGCGTCGCCAGCTTCCCGCCATCGCCGCGGGTCTTTTCGCCGCACCGGCCGCCCACGCCCAGCGCGCCTGGGAGCCGCAGCGGCCGGTCCAGCTCATTGTCCCGGCCGGCACGGGCGGCGGGGCCGACCAGATGGCGCGCATCATCCAGGGCATCGTCACGCGCCATTCCCTGATGCGACAGCCGATGATGGTGGTGAACAAGCCCGGCGGCGCCGGCGCGGAAGGCTTTCTCGAAGCGCGAAACGCGCGGGCCAATCCGCACGTGCTGGTCATCACGCTGTCCAACCTGTTCACCACGCCGCTGTCCACGGGCATCCCATTTTCCTGGCGCGACCTGACGCCGGTGCAGATGCTCGCACTCGATGAGTTCTGCCTGTGGGTGAATGCGGCCTCCCCCTGGACCACGCTCGCGGAATTCCTGACCGCGACGGGCACGCAGCGCATGCGCATGGGCGGGACGGGATCGCGCCAGGAGGACCAGATCATCACCGTCGCCATCCAGCGCGCGACGGGGACGACCTTCACCTACATCCCCTACCGCGGCGGCGGCGAGGTGGCGACGCAGTTGGTGGGCAACCACGTCGACTGTACCGTGAACAACCCGATCGAGGCGGTGACGCATTGGCGGTCCGGCACGCTGCGGCCGCTGTGTGTCTTTGACCGCACGCGCCTGCCTGGCGAGGGCCGCATCACCGAGACGATGGGCTGGCAGGATATCCCCACCGCGCGCGAGGCCGGGCTCGACGTCGAGTACCTCATGCTCCGCGGCATCTTCGCCGCGCCGGGTATCACGCCGCCGCAGCTTGCCTTCTACAATGACCTCCTCGCCCGCGTCGTCGCCACGCCGGAGTGGCGGGAGCTGATGGCGACCGGCGCCTTCAACACCACCATGCTCAGCGGAGAGCCTTTCCGCGCCTGGCTGACGGAGGAGGAGGTGCGCCACCGCTCCCTGATGCAGGAGGCCGGCTTCATCGGCGCCGGCGGTTGATGCCGGTGCCGGCGGAGGCGCGCCCATGACCCGCGGCCCGAGCCTGCGCGCGATGGAGATCGCCGCCGCCCTGGTGCTGATCGCGATGGGCGCGCTCGCGGTCCAGGACAGCCTGCGCGTCGGCGCGGGATGGTCATCGGACGGTCCCCGTTCCGGCTACTTCCCGCTGATCCTGGGCATCATCCTGATCCTGGCGAGCATCGGCAACCTGGTGAGTGCCCTCGCAATGCGCGATGCGGCGCCATTCGCCACCTGGGCACAGCTGCGCTTGGTCGGGTCGGTGCTGCTGCCCACCACGCTCTATGTCGCGGTAATCCCGCTCGCGGGCATCTACCTGCCGTCGGCGTTGCTGATCGCCTTCTTCATGGCGCGGTTCGGCGGGTTCCGCTGGAGCGTTTCGCTCGCCTCGGGCGCCCTCGCCGCGGTGGTGACCTTCGTCATCTTTGAAATCTGGTTTCTCGTGGCGCTCCCCAAGGGCCCGCTCGAAGACGCATTGGGGTTCTGAGCCATGGAAGAGATCGGACTGCTGATGCAGGGTTTCGCCGTCGTGGCGCAACCGCAGAACCTGCTGCTGATGGTCGCCGGCATCGTGCTCGGCGTCATCATCGGCGTGCTCCCGGGACTGGGCGGGGCGAACGGGATCGCCATCCTGCTGCCGCTGACCTTCGCGATGCCGCCGGTCTCGGCGATCATCATGCTGTCCTGTATCTACTGGGGCGCGCTGTTCGGCGGTGCGATTACCTCCATCCTGTTCAACATTCCCGGCGAGCCATGGTCGGTCGCCACCACCTTCGACGGCTACCCCATGGCGCAGCAGGGCCGCGCGGGCGAGGCGCTGACCGCGGCCTTCACGTCGAGCTTCGTCGGTGCGCTGTTCGCGGTGATCCTGATCACCTTCCTCGCACCGCTTGTTGCGCAATTCGCGCTGCGGTTCGGGCCGCCGGAATTCTTCGCCGTCATGGTGCTGTCCTTCGCGAGCTTCATCGGCCTGTCGAAGGGATCGCCGCTGAAGGCCCTGGCGGCGATGATGGCGGGCTTCCTGCTCGCGGCCGTGGGGATGGATGGCGTCACCGGTACGTTGCGCATGACCTATGGCTCGATGGAGCTGATGCGCGGGATCGACTTCCTGGTCGTGGTCATCGGGCTGTTCGGGCTGTCGGAAATCCTGGTCAGCATCGAGGAGGGGCTGAGCTTCAAGGGGGCGCGGGCGAAGCTCTCGATGGGCATCGTGCTGCAGACCTGGAAGCAGCTCCCCAAGCACTGGGCGCTGGCGCTGCGCAGCTCCGTCATCGGTTGCTGGATGGGCATCACCCCCGCCGGTGCGACACCGGCAAGCTTCATGAGCTACGGCGTCGCGCGGCGCACCGCGCGCGACCCGGACAGCTTCGGCAAGGGCCGGATCGAGGGCGTGATCGCGCCGGAGACGGCGGCGCATGCGGCCGGCACGTCGGCGCTGCTGCCGATGCTCGCGCTTGGCGTGCCGGGATCGCCGACAGCGGCGGTGCTGCTGGGTGGGCTGATCATGTGGGGGCTGCAGCCAGGCCCGATGCTGTTCGTCGAGCAGAAGGATTTCGTCTGGGGGCTGATCGCCTCGATGTATCTCGGCAACGTGGTGGGGCTGGTGATCGTGCTCGCCTGCGTGCCGTGGTTCGCGGCGATCCTGCGCGTGCCATTCAGCATTATCGCGGCGGTGATCCTGATGGTCTGCGCGATCGGCGCGTACACGGTGAACACGGCGGA
>JAZKFA010000046.1:0-4343 GCA_040386655.1 Pseudomonadota bacterium
CGCGGTTCGCGTCCACGCAGGACATCCTGGTGATGCTGCGGCGCGGGGAAGCGCGCCGCTGAAAGCGGCGCAATTTTCGTCCCCTCAGGCTCCGGGCGCTCGCTCCGCGCGCTTGGCTCGCCGGACTGCCGGCGTTCGGGCATTCGTCCTCGCGGTGCGCGCAAAGGGCGCGCCCCGGAAGATTGCACCTGATCCCGGTTAGGCCGCTGTCATGTCGCGTCGCACACCCATCTGATCGGGCGCATGCCCGCATCGCGTATCCGGGCTATGCTCTCGCTGCCAATGGAGCCCCCTCCCATGCCGCTCGATGAATCCCGCATCTTCCTGCCCGTCACCATCGCAGTCCTCACGGTAAGCGACACGCGCGACCTTGCCTCAGACCGCTCCGGTGACACGCTGGTTGCTCGGATTGAGGCGGCCGGGCATCGCGTCGCCGACCGTGGCATCGTCGCCGACGATGCCGAGCTGATCGAGGACGTCCTGCGCGTCTGGATCGCGGACCCCGCCATCGATTGCGTCATCACCACGGGAGGCACCGGCATCACCGGCCGCGACGTGACGCCCGAGGCCTTCAGCCGCGTGCTGGAAAAGGAGATCACCGGCTTCGGCGAGCTGTTCCGCATGCTCAGCTATGCGAAGATCGGCACCTCGACCATTCAGTCGCGCGCAATAGGCGGCGTATCTGGGGGGACCTACCTGTTCGCGCTGCCCGGCAGCACCGGCGCCTGCAAGGATGCCTGGGACGACATTTTGGTGCACCAGCTCGACAGCCGGTTTCGGCCCTGCAACCTGGTGGAGCTGATGCCGCGACTGCAGGAGCATCTTCGACGGGCGTAAGTCGGGCTCACGGCCCGTGCCTTACGACCTGTGCCGCTCTCACAACCACGCATAGATCCGACGGATCCGCTCCGGTGACGCACCGGCGAACCACAGGCCCAGGCACATCACGTTGCGCGCGGAGACGCGCCACCACCCGCCCCGCCTCCAGCGTTCCGCGGAGGTGACCGCCTCGATCGGCAGCATCGCCAAGCGGTGCTTGCCGATGCGGAGCACCAGGTCGACATCCTCCATTAGCGGCATCGGGCGCATCCCGCCCACGGCCTCGAGCAAGTTGCGCGCGATCAGCAGCCCCTGGTCGCCATAGGGCAGGCCGAACCAGCGGCAGCGCAGCGCCACCGCCCATTGCAGCCGCCGCGCCGGGCGCGAGGCGTCGTCCAGCGCGAAGCGGAAATAATGCGCACGCCCGGAATCGCGCATCGCTGCCGTCACCGCCGCCTCCCACCCTGGCGCGAGGCGCGTATCGGCGTGCAGCACCAGCAGCCAGGACCCGCGCGCGGCGCCGATGCCGGCGGCGATCTGCCCGCCCCGTCCGCGCGGCGATACGACCACCTGCGCGCCATGCGCGCGCGCGATCGCCGCCGTCGCATCCGCGCTGCCGGCATCGGCGACGATGATCTCCCCTACCCGGCCGGCCAGGATCGCAAGAGTGGGCTCCAGCACCGCTGCCGCTTCCAGGGTCGGGATGACGACGCTCAGGCTGTTCAGGGGGTCCCGCAAACCAGGCATGTTCCGTGAATGTTCTTGACGGAGGGGCGCTCAGGCGTCAAGGTTAGACGTGAACGAACGGGGAACTCGCCATGCCCGACGGCAGCAATTTCGCACGCAATCCGCCCCCTGCCGAGCGGAAATCGGCCGCCCGCCTTGCCCTGCACCCGGACGAGGCGGCCGCCCTGCCCCCCACGGCGCGCAGCGGGCGCGGGGCGACATCGAACCCGCAGAACCGGTTCGAGGCCACGACCCGCCACGCCTTCGACGATGGCTGGTCCACGCTCGCCGAGACATTCGCCGAATTGCCGCCGCTGCCAACCACGCTGACGCCGGAGCGCTCCCGCTCCGCGATGGCCTGGAATGACAGTCCGGATATCGGCTTCGACCGTTCGCTGAACCCCTACAAGGGCTGCGAGCATGGCTGCGTCTATTGTTATGCGCGGCCCTCGCACGCCTATCTAGGCCTGTCGCCTGGGCTTGATTTCGAGACCCGGCTTTTCTACAAGCCGGACATGCCGGCGCTGCTGGAGAAGGAGCTGTCGCGCCCCGGCTACGTGCCGAAGCCGGTGGCGCTTGGCGCGAACACGGACCCCTACCAGCCGGTGGAGCGCACCGTCTCGCTGACCCGGCGCCTGCTGGAGGTGCTGGAGCGCTTCAACCACCCCGTCACCATCGTGACCAAATCGGCCGGCGTGCTGCGCGATGCGGATATTCTCGCGCGCATGGCGAAGCTCAACCTGGTGCAGGTCTGCCTGTCCGTCACCACGCTGGACCCAAGGCTCGCGCGCATCATGGAACCGCGCGCCGCCGCTCCGGGACGGCGGCTCGCCGCACTGAGGGCTCTGACGGATGCTGGCATTCCGGCCGGCGTCCTCGCGGCGCCGATGATCCCGGGCCTGAACGACGCCGAGATGGAGCGCATCCTGGAAGCGGCGCAGCGGCATGGCGCAATCCATGCGGGCTACGTCGCGCTGCGCCTGCCGCTGGAGATCGCGCCGATGTTCGAAAGCTGGCTGCAGCACCACATGCCTGACCGTGCGGGAAAGATCCTGGCCCTGGTGCGGGATATGCGCGCCGGAGCTCTGTATGACAGCCGCTTCGGCACGCGCCAGACCGGCACCGGCGCCTATGCCGACCTGATGGCCCGCCGCTTCGCGTTGGCGATGAAGCGCCTGTTCCTGGATCGGGCCGGTCGGGGTGCAAAGGGCGGCGAGATCCGGCTCGACTGTTCGCAGTTCCGGGTGCCGGGCGCGCAGCTGGCGCTGTTTTGAGGTGCAGCGGGAATATGTCCGAAAGCTGCACGGATCGGTAGGATGGCCGCGAATCGCGCAGCGAGGACAGCTTGCCCCCGGATTTCAGTGTCGAAGCGAGCCATGCCGGCCGCGTCGCGGGCGTTGACGAGGCGGGGCGCGGGCCGCTGGCAGGGCCTGTGCTCGCCGCCGCGGTCATCTTCCTCTCGCCGCCGGTTCCCGCGCTGGCCGCGCTGCTTGACGACAGCAAGCGCCTGACCGCCGAACAGCGCGACCTCGCCTACGCAGCGCTGCTCACCGCCGACGCCTGCTTTGCCATCGCAGCGGCGAGCACGGCAGAGATCGGGCGGCTGAATATCCTCGTCGCGACGCACCTCGCGATGCGGCGCGCGGTCGAACGGCTGCGCGTCACCCCGACCGTCGTGCTGATTGATGGCAATCGCGCCCCGGCGTTGCCGTGGGAGACGCGCTGCATCATCGGTGGCGATGCGCTGTGCCTCTCGATCGCCGCCGCGTCGATCCTCGCGAAGGTCACGCGCGACCGCGCGATGCGCCGGCTCGACGCCCGCTGGCCGGCCTACGGCTTTGCCCGCCACGTCGGCTACGCAACCGCGATGCACCGCGACGCGCTCATCGCGCACGGCCCCTGCCCGCATCACCGGCGCGGCTTCGCCCCGGTCGAGGAAGCGCACGGCGTCCGCGCCGCTTGACCCCCCGAGTCGCGCCTGCGATTCTAAGGGTTAAGGGGAATTCCACGTGGGCACTGGGCTGGACCTGCCGCTCGACCGGATCCTGGTCGGCGACTGTATCGAGACCTTGCGGTCACTCCCGCCGGCCTCGGTGCACGCCATCTTCGCGGACCCGCCCTACAACCTTCAGCTCAGGGGCGACCTTCGACGCCCCGACGACAGCCTGGTCGATGCAGTGGATGACGACTGGGACAAGTACGAGTCCTTCGCCGCCTACGACGCCTTCTCCCGCGCCTGGCTGACCGAGGCGCGTCGCGTGCTGCGCCGCGACGGCACGCTGTGGCTGATCGGCGCCTACCACAACATCTTCCGCCTTGGCGTCGCGTTGCAGGACCTCGATTTCTGGATCCTGAACGACGTCATCTGGCGCAAGGCGAACCCGATGCCGAACTTCCGCGGCCGGAGGTTCACCAACGCGCACGAGACGCTGATCTGGGCGGCGCGCGGGCAGGAAAGCAAGTACCGCTTCAACTACGCCGCGATGAAGTCGCTCAACGACGACACCCAGATGCGAAGCGACTGGTTCATCCCGCTGTGCACCGGAACCGAACGCCTGCGCGATGAGCGTGGCGTAAAGCTGCACCCAACCCAGAAGCCCGAGGCGCTTCTGCACCGCGTGATCCTCGCCTCCACGGCGCCGGGCGAGATCATCCTCGACCCGTTCCTGGGTTCGGGAACGACGGGCGCGGTCGCCAAGCGGCTCGGTCGCCGCTTCATCGGCATCGAGCGGGACCCAGGCTACGCGGCGGCGGCGGAGCGCCGGATCGCCGGTGTCACGCCGATCGCATCGGCGGAT
>JAZKFA010000046.1:4353-19058 GCA_040386655.1 Pseudomonadota bacterium
CCTGGCGGACCTCGCCCTCGACCCGGGTAACCCCCTTGCCCTCGAAGCGGGAACAGCCGCGCGTGCCTTTCGGCGTTCTGGTGGAGCGCGGATTGATCCCGGCTGGGTCGCGCCTGCAGGACCGGGCACGGCGCTACTCGGCGACGGTGGGCGCGGATGGCACGCTGCGCTGCGGCGCGTTCTCCGGATCCATCCATAAGGTTGGCGCGGCCTTGCAGGAAGCGCCGTCCTGCAATGGCTGGGCGTTCTGGTATGCGGAACTGCCCAGCGGCGGGCTACGGCTGATCGACGAGTTCCGCACCGAGATCAACGCCGCCTCACCGGGGTAAGGATCGCGCGGCGCGGGCTTGCGCCCGGCGCCTGACTTGAGCCGGGCGTCAGCCCTGCCGGCGGATGCCGCGCAGCGCCACCAGCGCGAGCGCCGTCTTCACCAGCGTGCCGGGGATGAACAGCACGAAGCCGACCATCACCGCGCGCTCCATGCCGACGAAGCCGGCAAGCCAGGCGACGCCGGGGACGAACAGCGCCAGATGGGCCGCGCAGAGCACCGCCCCCGCGCGCCACCAGCCACCGCGCGCATGCCCCGCGATCCATGCAGCGGCGATGAAGCCGAGCAGGTAGCCGCCGGTCGGCCCCGCCAGCACGCCGATGCCGCCGGTGCCGTTAGCGAAGATCGGCAGACCGAGCGCACCCTGCGCGATGTACAGCGCCACGCTCGCTACCCCGAGCGGCGCCCCACCGACCGCGCCGAGCAACAGCACCGCCAGCGTCTGCATCGTCATCGGCACCGGCCAGAGCGGCACCGCCACCTGCGCCGAGGCCGCAATCACCCAGGATCCCAGCACCGCCAGCGCCGCGAAGCGCAGCGCCAGCCGCGGGGAAGCGATTGAGTGACCCATGGGGAGGTTTTCCTGTCGAGAAATGTCACTCCCTCCCTGCCACAGCCACGGTCGTGGCATCAAGCGCCAGCAGCCGCCGCATCGCGGTGGGCAGCGCCAGCCCCGACGCGGGATGTGCCTCGAATCCCTCGATCCTCGGCAGGGTTGGGCACTCGGCGACCAGCAGGCGCATGCGCAGTTCGAAGTGGGTAAAGCCGTGGCGCGCCTCGCCCGACCGCATCTGCCAGCGGGCCGGTGCCGGGGCGAAGGCCATCGCCTCCTCCATAACCCAGCCTTCCTCGCGCCAGGCGGTGCCGGGGATTTCCAGCATGCCGCCCAGCAGTCCCTCGGGCGGGCGGCGGCGCAGCAGGATGCGCCCCGTGGCGTCGCGTAGCAGGAAGTGGACGCCATGCCGAACCAAGCGGGTCTTCTTCGCAGCCTTGGCGGGCAGCGCTTCGGCGATGCCCTCCGCGCGCGCGCGGCAATCCTCCCGCCAGGGACACAGCGCGCAGGCGGGGCGGCGGGGCGTGCAGATGGTCGCACCAAGGTCGAACATCGCCTGGGCGAAATCCCCAGGCCTGGCCGCGGCCTCGGGCTCCGCCATCAGCCCGGCCGCCAGCCTTACGAGCTTCCCCTTGGCACCGGGCAGCGGTGCCTGCTCGGCGAAGAGTCGCGCCGTCACCCGCTCGACATTGCCATCGACCGGCATCACCGCCTCCCCGAATGCGATCGCGGCGACGGCGGCTGCGGTATAGGTGCCGATACCCGGCAGCGCCGCGAGGCCTGCCGAGTCGGCGGGAAACCCGCCTTGCGCGACAACGGCGCGGGCGGCGGCGTGCAGGTTCCGCGCCCGCGCGTAGTAGCCAAGGCCCGCCCATTCCTCGGCCAGCTCCTCCCACGGTGCGGCGGCCAGTGCCTCGATGGTGGGGAAGCGCGCCAGGAACCGGGCGTAGCGCGGCGTAACAGCGGCAACCGTGGTCTGTTGCAGCATGACCTCGGAGAGCCAGACGCGGTAAGGATCACGCGTGCCGCGCCAGGGCAGCGTGCGGCGGTGCCGGTCATACCAGGCGAGCAAGAGGGAGGCGGAGGGCATGGCGGAGCAGAATGACCGGTTTTTCGGCGGACCGCGCCCCCTCGCCGCACTTCTGCCGCGCATCACCCGCCCGGCCTTCAAGCGCCGCAGCCCGGCCGGCGCCCAGCTGATGGCGGATTGGCCGAGCCTGATCGGCCCGGCGCTGGCCGCCGTTACATTTCCCCGCAAGTTTTCGGCCGGAACGCTCACGCTCGCCTGTTCCGGCCCGATCGCCATGGAACTCAGCCACATAGCTGGCGAGATCATCGCGCGGATCAACCAGCAGATCGGTGGCGCGCAGGTGCAGCGACTCCGCTTCGTGCAGGAAGCCCCCCCGGCCCGGGCTCCGTCCAGGCTAGGCTCCGAGGTGGCGATCCCTCCCCGCGTCGAGGTCGCGATCACGGAGGTTGGGTCGGCGGAATTACGGGCGGCGCTGGAAAAGCTCGCCCACAGCGTCTATCGGAAGCCTCGCTAAGACGTATCAAGGATTCTTCGATGCCCGTGCCGCGCCGCACCCTCGTCATCGCCGGTGGACTTGCCGTGGTCGGCGGCCTCGCCGGCTGGCAGATCCTGCAACGTCAGGCCACCTCCCCTTCGAGCCCGGCGGCGGCACCGCCCGCCCCACCTGCCTCGACTGCCGCGACAACCGCCCCATCGGCCCCGCCCGCGAGCCCGGCCGACCCGCGCCTGGCCGATCGCAGCGCCGGCAGCGCCACCGCGCCCGTGGTCGTTACGGAATTCTTCTCGCTGACCTGCTCGCACTGCGCGACCTTCCACAATGAGACCTGGCCGCAGGTGAAGGCGCAGCTGGTTGAGACCGGCCGCGTGCGCATGGTCTGGCGCGACTTCCCGCTGGACCAGCTGGGCCTCGCCGCCGCCGCCGTGGGCCGCGCGCTGCCGCCCGACCGATACGAGGGCTATATCGGCGCCCTGTTCGCTACCCAGAACCGCTGGGCCTTCGCGCGCGGGATCGACAACAAGGAGGAAGTGTTCCGCATCGCGGCCCTTGCAGGCATGCCGCGCGACGCCTTCGACGAGGCGTGGGGCAGCGAGACCCTGCAGCGCGGCATCCTGGAACTGCGCCTGCGGGCGGAACGCGAATTCAACGTGCAGTCCACGCCGACATTCGCCTTCGGCACGCGCACCGTCGCTGGCGCGATCCCCTATGACCGCTTCGTGCAAGAGGTCGCGCGCTGAGCATGGCAACCCCCGATGACGGCCTGCCCGGCATCGAGGATCCCACCGTTGGCGAAGACACGCCGACGCTGAGCGCGGCCGTCCACCCGCCACGCGCCGCTACGCTCAGCCGCATCCGCATCGCAGGCTTCAAGAGCTTCTCCGAGGCCACGAACGTTGAGGTGCTGCCGGGTCTGACCGGCATCGTCGGGCCCAATGGCTGTGGCAAATCGAACGTGGTCGAGGCGCTGCGCTGGGCGATGGGCGAAAGTTCCGCGCGCTCGCTCCGCGGCGGCGAGATGGATGACATCATCTTCGCCGGCACCGCCGCGCGGCCGGGCCGCAACATGGCCGAGGTGACGCTCACGCTCGAGGATGCCGCAGGCCTTGCCCCGCCGCCGAACGAGAGCGTCGCCGAACTGGAGATCAGCCGCCGCATCTCGCGTGGCGAGGGCTCGGCCTACAAGGTGAACGGGCGGGAACTGCGCGCACGCGACGTGCAGACCTTGTTCGCTGATATCGGCTCCGGCGCTCGGTCCTCCGCCATGGTGAGCCAGGGGCGCGTGTCGGCGCTGATTCAGGCGCGGCCCGAGGACCGGCGACAGGTGCTGGAGGAGGCCGCCGGCATCTCCGGCCTGCGCGCCCGCCGGCATGAAGCCGAGCTGAAGCTGCGCCAGGCCGAGCAGAACCTGGCCCGGGCCGAGGACCTGCTCGGCGCGCTCGACACACAACGGCAGTCGTTGCAGCGCCAGGCGCGGCAGGCCAACCGCTACCGCAATATTTCAGGCCTGGTGCGCGCGGCTGAGGGCGAGTGGCTGGCCCTTCTCGCCGCCCGGGCCGACGCCGCGCTGGCTGCTGCTCGCACGCAGCAGGCGGCCGCGCAACAAGCCGTGCGCGAGGCCGAGCAGTCCGCCGAAGCCGCTGCGATTGGCCTGCACGTGGCCGAACAAGCCCTGCCCACGCCGCGCGCCGCGGAGGCCGAGGCACGCACCGCGCTGGAACGTCGCCGTGTCGAGCAGGAAGGCTTCGGACGGGAGGAAGCCCGCGCCCGCGCAGCGCTTAATGCCGCCGAGGCTCGCCTCGCGCAGATCACGCAGGACCTCGCGCTGGCACAGGGTGCCGCCCGCGACGCCGCCGACGCGCTGGCCCGGCTGGACAGCGAGGCCACGACGCTGGCGCAGGCCGACGCCGCCTTGCCCGATCGGATCGAAGCCGCGCGGGAGGGGCTGATTCTCGCCGAGGAAGCCGCGCGCCTGGCCGAACGCGAGGCTGAGCGCGCGACCGAGGAAGCCGCACACACCGCCGCGGCGAGTGAACAGGCGCGCGCCGCCCTGGCCATGGCCCAGGCGCGCGCAAGGCGGGCCGAGACCGCGCTAGCACGCCTCGCGGAGGAGCATGACGCCGCACGCGCGGCGTTGGTGCCAGCTACCGATCTCGCCACCAGCCAGGCCGCCATTACTCTCGCGGAGGCGCGACTTGTCGAAGCACGCCGCGAACGCACCGCCGCCGAGACAGCCCGCGGCGCCGCGGAGGCCGCCCGCATCGCCGCCGAAGACGCGGTGCTGGCCGCTGAACGTGACGCCACCGCCGCCGGCGAAGCCCTGGCGGAGGCAAGCCGCCGCGCCCGCCGGATCGCAGAATCCCTCGCGACGCTGGATTCCGAGCGTACAGCGGCCGAAGCCGATCGCCCGCCCGCCGAGGCGCTGGCCGAAGCCGACTCACTGGCCGAGGCCGCGCTGCTTTCAGCCGAGCAGGCGCGCGCCGCCCAGGACCGTGCCGAGGCCGCCCGCGCCGGCGCCCAGGCGGCCCATGCCGAGGCACGACGCCTGCTGGCGGAGGGCGAGGCGCGGCGCGCGGCATTGGCCGCCGAGGCCACCGCCTCGGGCGCCCGAGCGCGCCGCGCGGCCGAGCAGCATGCTCGGCTTTGCGCCGAGCGCGGCGAGGCGGAAGCCCGGCGCATCCCACACGAGCGCCTGGAGGCCATCCGCGACGTTCGCATCGCGGCCGAGGATGTCGAAGGTGCCGCGCGCGGACAGCTGGAATCCGCCGAGGCCGCGCGCTTGGCCGCTGCCGAAGCCCTGTCCGCCGCGCGCAGGATGCTGGCCGATGCCGAGGCCGAGGCGGCCATGCTCACGGCCGAGATCGGGGGCCTGACGCGTCTGATCGGCGCCGCCGCCGGCAGCGAGGCTCCGGTGCTCGACGCGCTGACCCTGCCGCCGGGCCTGGAGGCCGCGGTCGCCGTAGCGCTCGGCGAGACGCTGGAAAGTGCCACCTCCTCCGCCGCCTCCCGCTTCTGGCGCGACCTGCCGGAGCTGCCCGCCGGCAGCCTGCCGGGTGGTGCGACGCCGCTGGCCGCGCTGGTCCAGGCGCCCTCGGTCCTGCGCCGCGCACTGGCATCGATCGGCCTGCTGCCGGAGGGTGCGGATGGCGAGGCTCTTCACACCACACTCGGGCCTGGTCAGAGCCTGGTCACCCGGGACGGTGCGCTCTGGCGCTGGGACGGGCATGTGGTGCGCGCCGGCACGCCGAGCCCCGCCGCCGTGCGGCTCGCGCAGCGCAATCGGCTGCGTATCGCACAGGCCGCTCTCGGCGAGACACGGGCGCGTGTCGATGCCCTGCGCGAGGAGGCCGGGACACAAGCCACGATTGAGGCAGCAACCCTTGTCGCCGAGAATGCGTCCCGCACGGCACGCGCCGAGGCCGAACGCGCGCTTGCGCTTGAACGCACCGCTGAGGCCAAGCTGCTTGCCGAGGCGGCGGCGGTGGAGGGACGGATCGCGGCGCTCGACCCGCAGATCACGGCCGCGCGTGACGCCCAGCGCGCGGCGAGCGAGCTTCGCGACCAACGCCGCGCCACCGCCCAGCGCCTGGCGGCACGCGCTGCCGAAAGCCAGGGCCGGCTTGCCGCACTGCTGCCGCAGCATGACCGCCTCGCCGAGGAGCTGGCCACAGCGCAGGCTGCGGAAGCTGCGGCGCGCGCCGCGCTTGATGCCCTGCCGCCCGTTGATACCGCGCACGACTTGGCTCAGGCCTGCGCCGCCGCGGCGTCTGCCGCTCGCTCGCGGGAGGCCGCGGCATCCGCCGCGCTGGAGGAGGGCGAGGCCCTGCTCACTCGCCTTCGTGGGGAAGCCGGGCAGCTTTTGGCACGCGCTGCCGAGGCCGATCTGCGCGAAGCTGTGCTCGCGCCCCAACGCGCCGCCGCCGAGGCGGAGCAGGCGGAGGCAGCAGGGACCCTCACCGTGGCCGAGGCGGCCTGCGCCGCCCTGCCCGACCTCGCCCGTTTGCGCCAGGACGTGGACGCTGCCCGCGCCGACGCGGCAAGCGCGCGGATCGCCGAGGCCGCGAGCCGCGCCGAGCTCGCCTCGCTCACGCAGGAGGCGGCACGCGTCACCGAACGCCGTGCCACAATCGCCACGGATACGGCGCTCTGGCGCGCGCGAGCCGAGGCCGCCGACCTGCGCGTGGACGAACTCTCGAAGCGGGCCGAAATCGCCCTGGCGGAACACGACGCGCTTTCAGGCCTGCCAGACGTCGCCGCGTCGCAGCGCGAGGCGGCTGCGCGGCTGCTCGCCGAAGCCGAGGCCAAACATGCCGCCGCCGCCGAGCGCTTGGCCACGGCCGAGGCGATGGTGCGCGCCGGTCAGGACACTCGTCGCACTGCCGATGCCCGCTTCGCCCAGACCCGCGAATCGCTGCTGCGCGGCCATGCCGCGGAGGAAACCGCGCAAACGGCGGCCAGCGCCGTCGCCGCCCGCATCGCCGAGCGCCTGGGCGAAGACGCGACCCTGCCGCCGGCGCCGGAGGAGCTATCCGACGCCGCCGAGGAACGCGCCCGGCGCAAAGTCGAGCGCCTGGTCCGGGAACGTGAGGAGATGGGCCCCGTCAACCTCCTCGCCGAGGCGGAGATGACCGAGGCCGAGTCCCGCATCGCCGCCATCACGACGGAGCGCGAGGAGATCGGCACCGCGGTCGCCAAGCTGCGCGGCTCGATCGGCCATCTAAACCGCGAAGGTCGCGAGCGGTTGCGCGTGATCTTCGACCGCGTCGATTCTGAATTCCGTGCCCTGTTTGCGCGCCTGTTCGGCGGCGGCCGCGCCCATCTCGCCCTGGTCGGCAGCGATGATCCCCTGGAGGCCGGCCTTGAGATCTTCGCCGAGCCGCCGGGCAAGAAGCTCTCGACGCTGAGCCTGCTTTCGGGTGGGGAGCAGGCGCTGACGGCGCTGTCGCTGATCTTCGCGGTGTTCCGCTGCAACCCCGCGCCGGTCTGCGTGCTCGACGAGGTCGACGCGCCGCTCGATGATGCGAATGTCGAGCGCCTGTGCGACCTGCTCGACGCCATGGCGGCCGAGGCCGGCACGCGGTTCCTGATCGTGACGCACCACCCCCTGACGATGGCGCGCATGCACCGCCTGTACGGCGTGACGATGCAGGAGCGTGGGGTTTCGCGACTGCTGAGCGTGGACCTCGGCGCCGCGGTCGCCATGGCGGAAGCCTGATCGCTGCGCCGCCGATAACACGCGCGAAGATTGCGAAAATAACACGCACTTGCTTGACACGCTGGCGGCCTCCCCTTACCAGCCGGATGCCTTCCGGGGGATAACCGCTGGGGGGGGCAAAACGTGGCTGAACAAGACAACTTCGAAGATCGGCTTCGGCAAGCCAGGGCCCGTCAGGGCCTCGACATCGCGCCTGAAAAGCGCGAGGGCAAGCCGGTGAGCGGTAACGGGGTGGGGTTCCGCGCGGGGGTCGAGGTGGTTTCGGCGCTCATCGTCGGGATCGGGTTGGGCACGATCCTTGATCGTTGGCTCGGCACTTGGCCCTGGCTCTTCCTGGTGTTCTTCATGGTGGGCGGCGTCGCCGGAGTGCTGAACATATTTCGCCTGTTCAACCCGCGCAGCGGCGCCAAATAGACGCGCGTTTGACAGCACGGGATTGGAGAGGCGCTGGTGGCGACCGAAGGCAAGACGATCGATGCCCTGAGCCAGTTCGAACTGACGCCCGTGTTGGGCATCATCGGACGCTCGGTAGGGTTTTCGCAGTCCAACCTGCACATGATCGTCGCATCCGGCCTGATCATCGCCCTTCTGGTCTATGGGATGCGCCCGCGCGCCGTGGTGCCGGGCCGCCTGCAGGCCGCGGCCGAGACCATGTACGATTTCGTGCACGGCATCGTCGACGCGCAGATTGGGCATGGGGGCAAGCGCTTCTTCCCCTTCGTCTTTGCGCTGTTCATGTTCGTGCTGATGGGCAACATGCTTGGGCTGCTGCCCTATGCCTTCACCTATACCAGCCACATCGCGGTGACCTTCGGCTTGGCGCTGATCGTCTTCCTGGTCATCACGATCGTGGCGCTGGTCATCCACGGCAAGCATTTCTTCAGCTACTTCTTCCCTGAGGGGGCGCCGATCTGGTTGGCGCCGATCATCATCCCGGTTGAAGTCGTCTCCTATCTGTCGCGGCCGATCAGCCTGTCCATCCGTCTCTTCGCGAACATGGTCGCGGGGCACGTGATGCTGAAGGTGTTCGCGACGTTCATCGTCTTGCTCGGCGGGCTTGGTGCGGTGGGGCCCTTCTTGGCCACGCTGCCGCTCGCCATCAACGTTGCCCTGGTCGGGTTCGAAGTCCTGGTCGCATTCCTGCAGGCCTATGTCTTCGCCGTCCTGACCAGCATCTACCTGCATGACGCGGTGCACCTGCACTGAGTCGCTGCGGTTCGAGTTCAACCGGAGAAAGAAGGATCGTCTCCACATGGAAGTTGCTGCCGCCAAGGCCCTCGGGGCCGGTATCGCCGTCATCGCGCTGTTCGGCGTGGGCCTCGGCATCGGGAACATCTTCTCCGCGCTGATCACCAGCGTTGCGCGCAATCCGGCGGCCGAGCCGGCGCTGCGCAGCATCGGCATCCTGGGCTTCGCGCTGACCGAGGCGGTGGCGCTGTTCGCCCTGCTGATCGCCTTCCTCATCCTGTTCTCCTGATTCTTCAGGGCAGGTCGCGCGCCGGCCGCACGTCGCGGCCAGCGCGCAATTTTTGAGGTCGAGAGGGACACGCGATGCCGCAGCTGCAATTGAATGAAATGATGGTCGGCCAGGTCGTCTGGCTGTTCCTGATTTTCGGCGCGCTGTACTACATCCTCTCGACCTATGCGCTGCCTCGGGTTGCCGTGGTGCTTGAGCATCGCGCCGCCAGGATCTCGGGTGATCTCGAAGCCGCGTACTCGGCCAAGGCCGAGTCGGATGCGGCCCTCGCCGCGCTGCGCGACGCCACCGCCAAGGCGCGTGCGGATGCCCAGGGCGCCATCGCGACCGCCGCCGCCGAAGCCACCGCCGCTGCGCAGGCGCGCGCTGAAGCACTCGGCGCAACGCTCAACGCGCGCATCGCGGAGAGTGAAGCGCAGATCGAACGCGCCCGCGTCGCCGCCATGGGTGCGCTGCGCGAGGTCGCCTCGGACACGACGGCGGGGCTGGTGAACAAGCTGACCGGACGCGTCGACGACGCGGCCATCGCGCGCGCCGTCGACCAGGCGCTCGCAGCGCGCACGGGGGGCTGAGCCATGGACCATCACTACGAACACTTCTGGCTCGACCCCAAGTTCTGGGTCGCCGTCAGCTTCGTCATCTTCATTGCACTCGTCGGGCGGCTCGCCTGGGCCAAGATCACCGAGGCGCTGGATGGCCGCGCCGCGCGTATCCGTGCCGAGCTCGAGGAGGCCGCGCGGCTGCGTGCCGAGGCCGAGGCCATGCTTCGCCAGGCCGTCGCCGACCGTGAGGCGGCGCTGGCGGATGCCCAGGCCATGATCGGGCGCGCCAAGGCGGAAGCCGAGCAACTCGGGAAGACCATGGCCGCCGAGGCCGAGGCCGCCGCCCAGCGTCGCGAGCGGATGGCGATGGATCGCATCAAGGCCGCCGAGGCTGGCGCGGTCACAGCCGTGCGCCACGCCGCGGCCGAGGTCGCGATTTCGGCTGCGCGCGCGGTCCTCGCCGAACAGCTCGATGCCGGCGCCGATGCCGCGCTGATCGATGCGGCAACCGCCGACCTGCCGCGGGCGCTGCGCGCGGCCTGACGCCCCGCAGACGGGCCGGGCAACTGCGCGCCCCCCGTTTCCAGCAGAGGGTTTCTTCGGTAGCGTCGTGGCATCTCTCTCCACGACAGGACCCTCCATGCGCCATCTGACGCTCGCCGCCGCTCTACTTGCCGGCACCAGCCTTGCCGCGAATGCCAACCTCTTCCGCTGGGCCAATGACGGCGACGTCAATTCCATGGATCCCTATGCGCGGCAGGAGACCTTCCTGCTCGCCTTCAACTCCCACTTCTACGAACCGCTGGTGCGCCGTAACCGCGAGATGGGCGTCGAAGCGGCCTTAGCCGAGCGTTGGGAGATGGTTTCGCCCACCGTCTGGCGCTTCCACCTGCGCCGCAACGTGCGCTTCTCCGACGGGACCCCGTTCACCGCCGATGACGTGCTGTTCAGCGTCCAGCGCGTCCGCGCACCGGGATCGAACACGGCCTCGGTCCTTGCCTCCCTCAAAGAGGTGCGCAAGGTCGACGACTTCACCGTCGAGTTCGAGACCACGAACCCGAACCCGATCCTGCTGCAGGAGATCACGAACTGGGGGATCATGTCGCGCGTCTGGGCTGAGCGGAACAACGCCACGCGCCCCGCCGACCTGACCACGCGCGAGGAGAACTTCGCGACCCGCAACGCGATGGGCACCGGTCCCTTCCTGCTCCAGAGCCGCGAGCCTGACCGCCGCACGGTCATGGTCCCGAACCCCACCTGGTGGGATCGCCCGACGCACAACATCACCCGCGCCGAGCTGAACATCGTGGCGAACGACGCGACCCGCGTTGCCGCCCTGCTCTCAAACGAGGTGGATTTCGTCTACACCGTGCCGCCACAGGATGTGGAGCGCATCTCCCGCACCAGTGGCGTTCGCATCATCCAGGGGCCGGAGCTGCGCACCATCTATCTCGGCTTGGACCAGATGCGGCCCGTCCTGCTCAAAAGCGACGTGACCGGGCGCAATCCCTTCCAGGATGTGCGCGTCCGCCGCGCGATGCAGCTCGCGATCGACACGACGGCCATCCAGCGCAGCGTCATGCGGGGACAGTCGCGGCCGACCAACCTGATCTACGGCCCCGGCGTGAACGGCTTCGTCGAGGCCGATGACCAGCGCCCGGCGGTGGACCTCGCGCGCGGCCGTGCCCTGCTGGCGGAGGCAGGCTTTCCCAACGGCTTCGGCGTCACGCTCGATTGCCCGAACGACCGCTATGTGAATGACGAGGGCATCTGCACCGCCGTCGTCGCCATGCTCGCGCGCATCAACATCCGTGTAACGCTGAACGCGCAGACCCGGGTGCGCTTTTTCGCCGAGGTGAATGGCCCGCGCTACAACACCAGCTTCTACCTGCTGGGTTGGACGCCGGCGACGTCGGACGCGCACAACGCGCTGTTCAGCCTGGCCGGCACGCGGGACGGGGCGCGCGGCGTGTTCAACAATGGCGGCTATTCGAACCCGCGCCTGGACACCCTGATCGATCGGATCGCCGTCGAGACCGACCAGGCCACGCGCCAGCGGCTCATCTCCGAAGCCTCCAGCGTCATTCGCGACGATGTCGCCTACATCCCGCTGCACCAGCAGCAGGTGGTCTGGGCGGTGCGACAGGGCTGGAACGTCGTGCAGACGGCGGACAACTATATCCAGCTGAGGCACGTGCGCTTCGGCAATTGAAGGATGGCCGGGGGGAGAGAAATCTCCCCCGCTAAGGCGTCCCGGCCGGCGTGACTTGAATGCGCCCAGCCGCGAGCAGGCCGAGGTAGAGCGCGCCGACATGGCTCGCATGTGCCACAAGGCCTTGGGGCAATCCCGCAACCAGTTCGCCAACAGGCACGGTCTCGACAACGATGTCCTCGGCGAGATCGAGCGATTGGGCGGCAACGCGGCGGGCGTTCAGCGCGAAGTAGAAATGCACGCGGTTTGTCGCATGCGCCGGGTCGTTGAAGGGTGCCGCGAATTCGGTGAAGCCGTCGGCGGTGAAGCCGGTCTCCTCCATCAACTCGCGCTCGGCAGCGGCGCGCACGGCGCCGGCGCCATCCTCATCCACGACGCCGCCGGGCAGTTCCAGCAGCGCGGCTTCGGCGCCGGGGCGAAACTGGCGCACCATGACGACGGATCCATCGGGCGTGATGGCGACGACATGCACCCAGGGCCGCCAGTGCAGCATGTACCAGGGATCGAGCGCGACGCCGCGCCCGGTCACCCAGGATTCCGCCCTGAGGTCGATCCACTGATCCCTGACGAGCGGCCGCGAATCCAGCCGCCGCCAAGGACGTGTCACTCAGCGGCCTGAAGCTGCTGGGCCTGGGCGTATTCCTCGAGCGGGGCGCAGGTGCAGACGAGATTGCGGTCGCCATACACATTGTCGACCCGCTTGACCGGCGGCCAGTACTTGTTGGCCCGCACATAAGGCAGCGGGAAGGCCGCCTGCTCGCGCGAATAGGGGTGCGTCCAGCTGTCGCCCATCACCTCGGCGGCGGTATGCGGGGCGTTCTTCAGTGGGTTGTCGAGACGGTCCGCCTCGCCGCGCTCGATGGCGCGGATCTCGGCGCGGATGGAGATCATCGCCTCGCAGAAGCGGTCGATTTCGGCCTTGGGTTCGCTCTCGGTGGGTTCAACCATGAGCGTACCGGCGACCGGCCAGGACATGGTCGGCGCGTGGAAGCCGTAATCCTGCAGGCGCTTGGCAATGTCCTCGACCAACACGCCGCCACCCTGGCCGAAGCCGCGGCAGTCGAGGATGCACTCATGAGCGACCATCCCCTTGGCTCCGCGATAGAGCACCGGGAAATGCCCATCCAGGCGGCGCGCGATGTAGTTGGCGTTGAGGATCGCGACCTCGGTTGCGCGCGTCAGGCCCTCGGCACCCATCATGCGGATATAGGCGTAGCTGATCGGCAGGATGGCTGCGCTGCCGAACGGTGCGGCGGAGATGACGACCCCACTCTCGCTGGGCCCGGCTTCCGCCAGCAGCGGATGGCCTGGCAGGAAGGGTGCGAGTTCGGCCGTGACGCCGATCGGCCCCACGCCAGGCCCGCCGCCGCCATGGGGGATGCAGAAGGTCTTGTGCAGGTTCAGGTGACATACATCGGCGCCGATGCTGGCCGGGCTCGTCAACCCGACCTGCGCGTTCATGTTCGCGCCATCCATGTAGACCTTGCCGCCATTGGCATGGACCATGGCGCAGATCTCACGGATGGCTTCCTCGAACACGCCATGGGTCGAGGGGTAGGTGACCATCAGGGCGGCCAGATCTTCCGCGTGCTGCTCAACCTTGGTGCGGAGATCGGCAAGATCGACATTGCCATCCCGGTCGCAGCCGACGACCACGACCTTCATCCCCGCCATGACAGCGGATGCCGGGTTGGTGCCATGGGCGGAGGACGGGATCAGGCAGACATCGCGCCGCCGGTCGCCGCGCGACAGGTGCCAAGCACGAATCGCGAGCAGGCCGGCATACTCGCCCTGGCTACCCGCATTGGGCTGCAGCGAGACGGCGTCGAAGCCGGTGATGGCGCATAGCCAGGCGGACAGCCGCTCGACCAGCGTGATGTAGCCGCTTGCCTGATCTACCGGTGCGAAGGGATGGATGTTCGCAAAGCCGGGGAAGGTGATGGGGATCATCTCCGCCGTTGCGTTCAGCTTCATCGTGCAGGAACCGAGCGGGATCATGGAGCGGTTGAGCGCCACGTCCTTGTCCTCCAGCCGCTTCAGGTAGCGGAGCATCGCGTGCTCCGACCGATGCGAGGAGAACACCTCGGCTGTCAGGAAGGGCGAGCTGCGCAGCAGCGTCGCGGGGATCGGCCCCGCCGCGTCGCCGAGCGAAGCCCGGTTGCCGCCCACCTCGGACAGCGCGGCGCACAGGCCGTCGAGGTCCGAGCGCGTGACCGTCTCGTCGAGCGACATGCCGACTAGGCCAGCCCCATGCGACGCCAGGTTGAAACCGCGCGCCAGGGCCGCCGCGATCAGGGCGGGCGCACGCTCTCCGGCCTGGATGGTGACGGTATCGAAGACCACCTCATGCGCCAGCACGAAGCCGGCCGCCTTGACCGCCCCCGCGAGCAGCCGGGCCTGCAAGTGTACCCGTTGTGCGATTCGGGTCAGCCCCTCCGGCCCATGCCACACCGCGTACATCCCGGCCATCACCGCAAGGAGCACCTGCGCGGTGCAGATGTTCGACGTCGCCTTCTCGCGGCGGATATGCTGCTCGCGCGTCTGCAGCGCGAGGCGCATGGCCGGCGCCCCCGCGGCATCGACGGACACGCCGACCAGCCGGCCGGGCATCAGCCGCTTATAGGCATCCTTCACCGCCATGAACGCCGCATGCGGCCCGCCATAGCCCATCGGCACGCCGAAGCGCTGGGTGGAGCCAATGACGATATCCGCCCCCATCTCGCCGGGCGGCGTCAGCAGGCACAGCGACAGCGGGTCGGCCGCGACGATCGCGAGGCCGCCCGCGCCCTGAACGGCCGCGATCTCGGGGGCGAGGTTGCGCACCTCGCCGGTGGTCCCAGGGTATTGCAGGA
>JAZKFA010000047.1:0-1420 GCA_040386655.1 Pseudomonadota bacterium
CGGGGTTCATCGGCGGCCGGCGGCGTCCAGCGGTGATAGCGCGGCGTGATCGCGTTCAGCGCGTCATGCATGGCGGGGAACAGGATGGAGATGGTGTAGCGGCTCATCCGCCCGCCATCGAGGCGGTCCACCGCGGCGGCCCAGTTGGAGACGGCATCGGTGGCGTGCGCCGCGGGTGCTGCGGCGAGGAGCGCGACCAGGATCGCGGCGACGCGGAAAGCGTGCCGGAAGGGGAGCAGGTGCAAGCGGGTGGCCTTTGTCGACGATCGGCTGGCGATATGGTGATCACCGGGGCGGCCCCACGTCACGTTCGTGCGAGCAGCCGGTTACCGCTTTGGCGGGAACCCGCGACCGGCGCCGATCGCGCCATCGCCGAAGCGGGCACGGAGGGCTTCGACCGCGCGCCATTTCGCGACCCGCCTGGGCGCGCCGGGATCGGCGAGGTCGGCCTGGTCGGCTTCGGTGGCGGGGCGCAGCGGCTGGGCGCCGACGCCGATGAGACGGAAGGCGACGGTGCCGTCCACCTCGCGGCGCAGAAGCCCCTGGGCGGCGGCGAACATCACCTCCGGCAGCAGGGTCGCGCCGGGCAGGCGGGCGGTGCGGGTGCGAGACGCGAAGGCCGCCGTCTTCAGCTTCAGCACCACGCCGCCGGCGGCGAGTCCTTTCTCCCGCAGGCGCCGGGCGAGGCGTTCGCACATCTTCCACAGCGGACGCTCCAGCGCGGCGACGTCGCGCATGTCGGCATCGAAGGTGGTCTCGGCGCTGACCGAGCGGGTGTCGCGCGCGGGGTCCACGATGCGCGCATCCTCGCCGCGTGCGCGGGCGGCGAGTGCGGGGCCCTCATCGCCGAAGCGCCGTGCGGCATCGCGCGGATCCAGGGCCGCGAGCTGGCCGAGGGTCGCGAAGCCGCCTGCGACCAGGCGCTTTTCCAGTGCCGGTCCGACGCCGGGCAGCACGGCGACGGGCTGCGGGGCGAGCCAGGCGGCGGCCTCGTTCGCGCCGATGACGGAGAAGCCGCGCGGCTTGTCGCGCTCGGCGGCGAGCTTCGCCATGAGGCGGTTGGCGGCGAGGCCGACGGAGACGGTGACGCCGACCTCCTGTTCCACGCGCAGGGCAAAACGCGCGAGCACGGCGGCGGGTGGCGCGGCGTGAAGTTCCTCCGTACCGCGCAGGTCGAGCACGGCTTCGTCGATCGACAGCGGCTGCACGAGGGGGGTGAGGGCTTCCATCATCTCGCGGATGCGGCGGCCTTCCCGCACATACTTGGCGATGTCGGGGCGGATGACCTCCGCGTCCGGGCAGGCGGCGAGTGCCTTCCACATCGGCATCGCGCTGCGCACGCCCCGCGTGCGCGCGATGTAGCAGCACGCCGCGACCACGCCCGCGTCATCGCAATAATACGGCGCAAGGTCCGGCCCGA
>JAZKFA010000047.1:1430-3373 GCA_040386655.1 Pseudomonadota bacterium
ACCACGCCGCGCCGGCCGCCGCCCACGATGACGGGGCGGGTCAGCAGCTCCGGCCGGTCGCGCTTTTCGACGCTCGCGTAGAAGGCGTCGCAATCGACATGCGCGATGCCGAGGGTGAGGACTTCGTCGTGGCGGATGACGCGGCGCCCGTTGCAGCGCCGGCAGGGGCCGGGCGCGGCCTCGCCGGCGAGAAAGCAGTCGCGGCAGAGCGCCGCCATTAGGGGCGCAGCCAGGGCATGGCTGCGAAGGCGAGCAGGAGGGCGCCGTAGATCATGCCCTGCGGCGTGGCGAAGTTCGCGACCCAGGCCGCGGGCTTGGTGCCGTTCAGCACGGCGCCTAGGACAAGTTCAAATGTCACGAGCACGGCCAGCGCGACGGCGCCCATCGCGATACGGCCCGCGCTGCGCGGCGGAACGCCCTGCCAGCGCGCGAGGCGCGGCGCGGCCCAGCTCATCGCCGCCAGCATCGGCACGGCTTCCAGCGCCGTGGCCGCGACCACGCCGATTCCAGGCGCGAGCACCAGCACGCGCAGGACTCCGAGCACGAAGCCCAGCCCGAACAGGGCGAGCGCATAGGCTCCACCTGCCAGGGCCGCGCGCCTCACCCCTGGTCCCACAGGCGCGCGGCACCGAACACGCCGCTGGAATCGCCGTGCTTCGCGCGCAGGACCGGCGTCTCGGCATGGTCGGAGAAGACGTGGCGCGGCATCAGGCGCGGCACCTCCGTGTAGAGATGGTCCATGTTGGACAGGCCGCCGGCCAGAACGATCGCGTCGGGGTCGAGGATGTTCACCACCATGGCCAGCGCGCGCGCCAGCCGGTCCGCATGGCGGGCGAGAGCGGCGGCCGCCCGCGCATCGCCCGCCGCGGCGCGGGCGGGCAGCGCGGATGCATCGCGCGCGCCTGGTCCGTCCGCGTCGGCGGCGAGCGCGGGGCCGGAGAGCATCGTCTCCAGGCAGCCATGCTGCCCACACCAGCACATCGGGCCCGGGTGCTCGCGTTCCTGCATCCAGGGCAGGGGGGTGTGGCCCCATTCGCCGGCCACGCGGTTGCGGCCATCGAGGATGCGGCCGCGCGAGACGATGCCGCCCCCCACGCCGGTGCCGATGATGACCGCGAAAACCGTGTCGAACCCGGCGCCCGCGCCATCGGCGGCCTCGCTCATCGCCAGGCAGTTGGCGTCGTTGGAGATGCGCACCGCGCGATCCAGGCGCCGCTCCAGATCCTCGCGCAGGGGACGGCCGTTCAGCGCCTGGGAATTCGCCCCGCGCACCAGCCCCGTCGCGGGGCTGAGGCTGCCGGGGATGCCGAGGCCGAGGCTGCCGCGCCTGCCCAACCGCGACTCCGCCTCCTCGACGAGCGCGGCGATGGCGGCGATGGTCTCGTCATAGCCGGTGGGGGTCGCGCAGCGCTGGCGCAGCAGCACGCCGCCGTCATCGCCGAGTGCCACGATCTCGATCTTCGTTCCGCCCATATCAACGCCAAGCCGCATGCAGCCAATACCCTCTCGCTGGACGCCCCCCTGCTGGACGCCCTGGGTGGCCATGGTGGAGTATGTGGGGATGGCTGACACTATCCTCGACGTCCAGGGCCTCACCTGCCCGCTGCCCGTGCTCAAGGCGAACAAGGCGCTGCGCGCGCTCGCGCCGGGCGAGAAGCTGACGGTCCTTGCGACCGACCCCGCCAGCGTGGCCGATTTCCATGCCTTCAGCCGGGAGACGGGGCACGCGATCGTCGCCTTCAGCGAATCCCAGGGGAAATACCGATTCGTGCTGAAAAAGCGCGAGGAGCCGGTAAGCTCGGCACCCTGAGAGGGAACGTCCCGCCCATGAGCGTGCTGCTGCTGACCCATCGCGCCTGCCTGGGCCATGACCCCGGCCCCTACCATCCGGAATGCCCGGATCGGTTGCGCGCCGTGCTCGCCGCCCTCGATGCCGAGGAGTT
>JAZKFA010000047.1:3383-12335 GCA_040386655.1 Pseudomonadota bacterium
CACCCTCACGATGGGCTTCTATACCGCGGAACCGGAGTTTGCGGACCTGGTGCGGGACGAGGCGCCGCGCGCCACGCGCGAAGAATTGCTGCTGGTCCATCCCGCGAAGCACATCGACGCCATCCTGGGCATTGTCCCCGACGGCGACGAGCTGGTGGCGCTGGACGGGGACACGCTGATGTCGCGCGGCAGCGCCGAAGCCGCGCTGCGCGCCGCGGGGGCGGCGGTTGCCGCGGTTGATGCGGTGCTGGCGGGGGGGATCCGTCGCGCTTTCTGCGCCACGCGCCCGCCCGGCCATCACTGCGAGCCCAGTCAGCCGATGGGATTTTGCCTGTTCGCCAATGCGGCCATCGCGGCCCGCCACGCCCAGGTGACCCACGGCGTGGCGCGCGTGGCGGTCGTGGATTTCGACGTCCACCACGGCAACGGCACCCAGGCCTGCTTCGAGGCCGATGCGAGCCTTCTCTATGTCTCGTCCCACCAATGGCCGCTCTACCCCGGCACCGGGGCGGTGTCCGAGACCGGCGTCGGCAACATCGTGAACGGGACCCTCCCCGCTGGTGCGACGGGGGCAGTATTCCGGGCGCTGTGGGAGCGCGAGCTGCTGCCGGCGCTGGACGGCTTCGCGCCGGGGCTGATCATCATCTCGGCCGGATTCGACGCCCATGCCCGCGACCCTCTGGCGCAGCTGCGGGTGAACGAGGCCGATTTCGCCTGGCTGACCACCGAGATCTGCACGATCGCGGAGCGGCATTGCGGGGGCCATGTCGTGAGCCTGCTGGAAGGCGGGTATGACCTGGACGCGCTGGCGGCCTCGACCGCGGCCCATGTCCGTGCGCTGCGCGATGCATGAACCGGAAGCAATCCTGGACCGGGCGGCGCGGCTCTGCTTGGTTACGTGTTAAGGAAAGCTGACACTGCCGGATGCACGAATGATGGCCACGACTGACACAAAGCCCGCCGAAGTCGCCGGCCTGAGCTTCGAGGAGGCACTGGCCGAGCTGGAGGCCATCGTGAAGACGCTGGAAGGCGGGCAGGGGCGCCTGGAGGAATCGGTGCGCGCCTATGAGCGCGGGGCCGCGCTGCGCCGCCATTGCGAGACGAAGCTCGCCGAGGCCGAGCAGAAGGTGCAGGCCATCGCCGAGGGGCCGGGCGGGATCACGCTGCGTGATGTCGAATGACACTTCTCGCGACGGCCAACCTTCACGGCACCCAGGCCATTCGGGCCGCGCAGCGGACCGCCCGGCCAAACGGCCGTCACGCCAAAGGCGTGCCTTCGGCACGACGCCGGCAGTCCGGCGAGCCAAGCTGCCGGAGGCAGCGCGTCACGCCGGAGGCGTGCCTTCGGCACGACGCGCTTGAGGGCACAATATGACACCCCTCGCGGCCGCGATGGCCGAGGCTTCCATCGAGATCGACGAGGCGCTCGACATGCTGCTTCCAGCGCCGGAGGGCGACGTGGCGCGGCTGTATGACGCCATGCGCTATGCCGCCATGGGCGGCGGCAAGCGCCTGCGTGGCTTCCTGGTGCTGGAGACGGCCAAGCAGTTCGGCGTCGGGCGCTCCGCTGCTTTGCGGGTCGCCGCGGGCATCGAAATGATGCACGCCTATTCCCTGGTGCATGACGACCTGCCCGCCATGGATGACGACGCGCTGCGCCGCGGCAAGCCCAGCGCGCATATCGCCTTCGACGAGGCGACGGCCATCCTTGCCGGCGATGCGCTCCAGGCGCACGCCTTCTTCGCCATGACCGAGGACGAGACCCATGCCGACCCCTGGGTCCGGGCCGAGCTGTGCCGGTGCCTCGCACGCGCGGCGGGCGCGCGGGGGATGTGCGGCGGGCAGATGCTGGACATGCTGGCCGAAGAGGCCACATCGCCGCTTGATGAAGCCGCGATCGGACGCCTGCAATTGCTCAAGACCGGCAAGCTGATCGAATTCTCGGCCGAGGCCGGGGCCATCCTGGGCAAGGCGCCCTCGGCACAGCGGCACGCGCTGGCGGCCTATGGGCGGGAGATCGGCGCCGCCTTCCAGATCGCCGATGACCTGCTGGACGCCACCGCCACGCCCGAACAGGCCGGCAAGGCCACCGGCAAGGATGCCGGGCTGAACAAGGCGACGCTGATCAGCGTGCTCGGCCTCGAACGTGCCCGCCTGCATGCCGAGCGCCTGGTGGACCAGGCCCAGGCCCACCTTGCCCCCTTCGGCGAGCGCGCCGATCTGCTGCGCGCCCTCGCCCAATACGCCATCGAGCGGAGAAACTGATGTCCCGTCCCGCCACTCCCCTGCTCGACCGGGTCCGCGAGCCGGCCGATCTGCGCAACCTCTCGCTCGACCAACTCAAGCAAGTCGCGAATGAGTTGCGCGCGGAGACGATCGACGCGGTCTCCGTCACCGGCGGGCATCTGGGCGCCTCGCTGGGCGTGGTGGAGCTGACGGTCGCGGTGCATTCGGTGTTCGACACGCCGCATGACCGGCTGATCTGGGATGTCGGCCACCAGGCCTATCCGCACAAGATCCTGACGGGGCGGCGCGACCGCATCCGCACGCTGCGCCAGCCGGGCGGGCTTTCGGGCTTCACGCGTCGCAGCGAGAGCGAATACGACCCCTTCGGAGCGGCGCATTCCTCGACCTCCATCTCCGCGGGCCTGGGCATGGCCGTCGCGTCGGAATTGCAGGGGCAGGAGCGCAACGTGATCGCCGTGATCGGCGACGGCGCTATGTCGGCCGGCATGGCCTATGAGGCGATGAACAATGCCGGTGCGCGCAAGTCGCGCCTGATCGTCATCCTCAACGACAACGACATGTCGATCGCGCCGCCCGTGGGCGCGCTGAGCAACCACCTGTCGCGGCTGATCTCGTCCCGGCCCTTCCTGTCGATGCGCGACATGATGGGGCGGCTCGCCAAGCGCTTCCCCCGCCCGCTGGAGCGCGTGGCCAAGCGTGCGGACGAGTACGCGCGCAGCGTGATCACCGGCAACGCGCTGTTCGAGGAGCTGGGCTTCTATTATGTGGGCCCGATCGACGGGCACAGCATCGATAGCCTGGTCCCCGTGCTGCGCAACCTGCGCGACGCCGATGAGCGCGAGCCGATCCTGCTCCATGTCGTGACGCAGAAGGGCAAGGGCTACGGCCCCGCCGAGCAGTCGGCCGACAAGTATCACGGCGTGCAGAAGTTCAACGTCGTCACCGGGGAGCAGGTGAAGGCGCCGCCGGGCCCGCCCTCCTACACCAAGGTCTTCGCCAATGCGCTGATCGCGGAAGCCGAGGCGGATGAGCGCATCGTCGCCATCACCGGCGCGATGCCCTCGGGCACGGGTCTCGACAGCTTCGGCAAGCGCTTCCCCAAGCGCACCTTCGACGTGGGCATCGCCGAGCAGCATGCGGTGACCTTCGCGGCAGGGATGGCGACGGAGGGGATGAAGCCGTTCTGCGCGATCTATTCCACCTTCCTCCAGCGCGCCTATGACCAGGTGGTGCATGACGTTGCGTTGCAGAAGCTGCCGGTGCGCTTCGCGATGGATCGCGCGGGGCTGGTGGGCGCGGATGGCGCGACGCATGCGGGCAGTTTCGACGTGGCCTACCTCGGCTGCCTGCCGAACATGGTGCTGATGGCCGCGGCCGATGAGGTCGAGCTGATGCACATGGTGGCCACGGCGGCCGCCATCGACGACCGGCCTTCCGCCTTCCGCTATCCGCGCGGGGAGGGACTCGGTCTCGCGCTTCCGGCGCGCGGCACCCCGCTCGAAGTCGGGCGCGGGCGGGTGCTGAAGGAGGGGACGACCATCGCGCTGCTGAGCTATGGCACGCGGCTGGCCGAATGCCTCAAGGCGGCCGAGGACCTCGCGGCGCGGGGCCTGTCCTGCACGGTGGCGGATGCGCGGTTCGCCAAGCCGCTCGACACCGTCCTGGTCGAGCGGCTGGCGCGCGAGCATGAGGTGCTGATCACGGTGGAGGAGGGGTCCGTCGGCGGCTTCGGGAGCTTCGTGATGCAGCACCTGGCCTGGACGGGGCTGCTGGATACCGGGCTGAAGATGCGCCCAATGGTGCTGCCGGACCGCTACATCGACCACAACAACCCGATGAAGCAGTACGATGAAGCCGGGCTGAATGCGGCGCAGATCGTGGCCGCGGCCTGCGCGGCGATGGGCCAGGCGGAGACGGGGGCGGCGCGGGCTTAAGTCCCACCTTTCCCGCTCGCACAAAAAAGCCAAAAATAAAAGAATGGGGTCTGGGGAAATTCTTTTCCCCAGCCTTTTTACGCCATCAGCGCAGCCACACCCGGCAGCGTCTTACCCTCGAGCCATTCCAGAAACGCTCCGCCGGCTGACGATACATAGGTCATCCGCTCCGCAACGCCCGCGTGCTTGAGCGCGGCCACGGTATCCCCGCCGCCACCGATCGACTTCAGCCCCGCCGAGGTTGTGAGGCCTGCCACCGTCTCCGCGACCGCCACCGTCGCGGCGTCGAAGGGCTGGATCTCGAAGGCGCCGAAGGGGCCGTTCCACACGACGGTGGATGCCTGGCGCAGCCGCTGTTCGACCAAGGCCACGGTTTCCGCGCCGACGTCGAGCGCCATCATTCCCTCGGGCACGGCGTCGATGGGGACGGTGCGGCAGGACGCGTTGGCGGCGAATTCGCGGGCGACGACCAGGTCAACCGGCAGCACCACTTCGCAATGCGCCTCGGCGGCTTCGGCGAGCATGCGCAGCGCGGTCGCGTGCATCTCCGCTTCCTGCAGCGACTTGCCCATGGCGTAGCCCTGGGCGGCGAGGAAGGTGTTCGCCATCGCGCCGCCGATCACCAGCACGTCCACCTTGCGCGAGAGATTGCCGATGAGGTCGAGCTTGGTGCTGACCTTGGCCCCGCCGACGATGGCGACGACGGGGCGCGCTGGATTGCCCAGTGCCGCGTCCAGCGCTTCCAGCTCCGCCTGCATCAGCCGGCCGGCGTAGCTCGGCAGCAGGTGGGCGACGCCCTCGGTGCTGGCATGGGCGCGGTGGGCGGCGGAGAAGGCGTCGTTCACGTAGGCATCGGCCAGGCGCGCGAGGGCAGTGGACATCGCCGGGTCGTTTTTTTCCTCGCCGGCGTGGAAGCGGGTGTTTTCCAACAGCAGCACGTCACCATCGGCGAGGGCGGCGACCGCGGCCTCGGCGGTGGGGCCGATGCAGTCATCGGCGAAGGCGACGGGGCGGCCCAGGGTCTCGGCGAGGGCGGCGGCCATGGGGCGCAGCGACATCTCCGGCACAACCTTGCCCTTGGGCCGGTCGAAATGGCTGCAGATGATGACCCGGCCCCCCTTGTCCGCCAGTTCGCGGATGCTGGGCGCCAGGCGGTCGATCCGGGTGCGGTCGGTGATGCGGCCCTCGCGCACGGGCAGGTTCAGGTCGGCGCGGACCAGGATGCGGCGGCCACGCGGGTCAAGCGCGTCGAGCGAGCGGAACTGCGGCATCATCATCCATTCAAGCAAGGGTTGGGCGAGGCCCCGGCCCTGATAGCCGGGGCCAGATACTCAAAGGCTGCCGAACAGCGCCGCCGTGTCGCTCATGCGGTTCGAGAAGCCCCACTCATTGTCGTACCAGCCCATGACGCGGACCATCTTGCCGCCATCGAGGCTCTGCGTCTGGGTCGCGTCGAAGGTGCAGCTCGCGGGGTTGGTGTAGAAATCGACGCTGACCAGCTGCTCGGTCGTGTAGTCGAGGATGCCCTTCAGCTCGCCATCCGCGGCCGCCTTCATCGCGGCGTTGATCTGGTCCTTCGTCACGCCCTCGGTACGCAGGTTCACGTCGAGCGAGACGACCGACACATCGGGCACGGGCACGCGGATCGAGGTGCCGTCGAGCTTGCCGTTGAGCTGCGGCAGCACCAGGCCCACGGCCTTGGCCGCACCCGTGCTGGTCGGGATCATGGAGACGCCCGCGGCGCGCGCGCGGCGAAGGTCCTTGTGCAGCGTGTCGACCGTGTTCTGGTCGCCGGTATAGGCGTGGATGGTCACCATGTAGCCGCGCAGCACGCCGAAGGCCTTGTCCAGGATATAGGCCATGGGGGCAAGGCAGTTGGTCGTGCAGGACGCGTTGGACACGATGGTCATGTCCGAGGTCAGAGACTTGTGGTTCACGCCGTAGACGATGGTCGCGTCCGCATCGTCGCCGGGGGCGGAGATCAGCACCTTGCGCGCGCCGGCCTTGATCAGCGCGCCGGCCTTCTCCTTGCTCGTGAAGATGCCGGTGCATTCGAGCGCGACGTCCACGCCCTGGAACGGCACCTGGGCCGGGTCGCGCTGCGCGCTGACCGTAATGGGCCCATAGGTGCGCCCGCCGCGGGTGATGGTGATGGTCTGGCCTTCGACCGAGACGGTGCCGTCGAAGCGGCCATGGACGCTGTCATACTTGAACAGGTGCGCGTTGGCCTCGACCGAGCCGAGGTCATTGATCGCGACGCATTCCACGTCGGTGCGGCCGCTCTCGATCATGGCGCGCAGCACCAGGCGCCCGATGCGCCCGAACCCGTTGATTCCGACCTTCACGGCCATGGGGGGAATTCCTCTTTCGATGCCACCGCGCGAGGGCGCGATCTTCATGGTGCGACCGCGCGGCTGCGCGACCCTGTATGCGACGGCGCGCTACCGTGCGAATCCGGCGCGAAGATGGCGCAGACGCAAGGTGGCGGCAACGGTCGCAGACCCGTAACGGATCACCCTTGGGGGAGTTGCGGCGCCCGACCGTCATGCATGTAGCGCATGGCTTAATGAAGGTGCAGCCCAGGCGGGAAGGTCATGGCTTCAATGCACGTGCTGGTGCTGCGGGGGCGACCGGCCGGCGCGGAGTTCCCGCGCCGATTGCCGCAGGATCGAAACCGAGGAGGACAGGAACAGCCCCGCCATGATCGCCGCGACCAGCAGGTCCGGCCAGGGCGTGCCGCTGGCCCAGACGCCGGCGGCGGCGGCCATGACAGCGACATTGCCGATCGCGTCGTTGCGCGAACACAGCCAGACCGAGCGCACATTGGCGTCGCCATCCTTGTAGCGCACCAGGATCAGCACGCTGAGCAGGTTCGCGACCAGAGCCATCACGCCGATGCCGCCCATGATGTCCGCCCGCGGCACGGCGGTGCCGAACACCGCCCATACCGTGGCGCCGAACACCCAGGCACTCATCGCCAGCAGGCTGATCGCCTTGGCCATGGCGGCGCGCGCCCGGATGGCGACGGAAGCGCCGATGACGGCCAGCGAAATCCCGTAGGTCGCGGCATCGGCGGCGAAATCCAGCGCATCGGCCTGTAGCGCCCGCGAGCCGGCAAGCGCGCCGGCCAAGACTTCCACGCCGAACATCCCCGCATTAATGGCGATGACGAGCCATAGCCGGCGCCGGTAATCATCCGACACGCCTTCGAAGACATGATCATGCGAGCCATGCATCCGCGCCTGCTCCATCGTACCGGGGAGAAATGGGGATGGATGGCCGCGTGATACTATTCCGCCGTGGCGAGCTTCTTCTTGACGGCCGCGACCACCGCCTCGGCGGTGATGCCGAAATGCTTGAACAGCGCCTCGGCGGGCGCGGAGGCGCCAAAGCCGCCCATGCCGATGAACACGCCCTCGGGGCCCAGCCAGCGATCCCAGCCAAAGCCGATCAGCGCCTCGACCCCCACGCGGGGGGCGCTGCCCAGGACGTCCTCGCGGTAGGACGCATCCTGAAGGGAGAACAGCTCCCAGCAGGGGAGCGAGACCAGGGCGGTGGCGATGCCCTCGGCTTCCAGCGTGGCGCGGGCGGCGGCGGCCAAATGCAGCTCGGATCCGGTGGCGATCAGCGTTGCGCGGCGCGGGCCGGAGGCTTCTTCCAGCACGTAGCCGCCGCGCGCGCAGCGATTCTCGCCGGCGTCGGAGCGCAGCGCGGGCAGGTTCTGCCGCGACAGGGCCAGCAGCGAGGGACCGTCGGCGCGCTTGACTGCGAGCTCCCAGCACTCGGCCGTCTCCATCGCGTCGCCGGGGCGGAAGACGAACACGTTGGGCATGGCGCGGAAGCTCGCCAAATGCTCGACGGGCTGGTGCGTCGGGCCGTCTTCGCCCAGGCCGATGGAATCATGCGTCAGCACATGGATGACGCGCTGGCGCATGAGCGCGGCCAAGCGGATCGCGGGGCGCATGTAGTCGGAGAAGACCAGGAAGGTGCCGGAATACGGGATGATGCCGCCGTGCAGCGCCATGCCGTTCATCGCCGCGGCCATGCCGTGCTCGCGCACGCCGTAGTGGATGTAGCGGCCGGCGAAGTTGCCCGGGGAGACCGCGGGAATGCCCTTCACGTTGGTGTTGTTCGACCCCGTGAGGTCGGCCGAGCCGCCGACCATCTCGGTGATGGCGGGGACCAGCGCCTCGAGCGCTTTCTGGCTCGCGATGCGGGACGCGATCTTGGGCTTGTCGGCCGCGTGTTGGGCGCGGAGTGCCGCGAGCGGCAGGTGCCAGCCCTCGGGCAGCTTGCCGGCGATGGCGCGTTCGAATTCCTCCCGCTGGGGGTGGTTGGCCAGGCGCTTGAGCCAGCTGCGCCGCGTGCCCGCGCCGCGCCGGCCGACCGCGGCCCAGGCCTCGCGCAGCCCCTCGGGAATTTCGAAGGGGCCGTGATTCCAGCCCAGGGCGGATTTCGCGCCCTCCGCCTCGGCGGCACCGAGCGGGGAGCCGTGGCTGCCGGCCGTGCCGGCCTTGGAGGGTGCGGAGAAGCCGATGATGGTGCGGCAGGCGATCAGGGTGGGGCGCGGCGAACGCTGCGCCCAGGCCAGGGCCGCGGCGACGGCGGCGGCGTCATGCCCGTCCACGCGCCGGGTGGACCAGCCGTAGGAGGCGAAGCGCTTGAGCGTGTCGTCGGTGAAGGACAGCGCGGTGTCGCCATCGATCGAGATCTCGTTGTCGTCCCACAGCACCGTCAGCTTCGCGAGTGCGAGGTGCCCCGCGAGCGAGGC
>JAZKFA010000048.1:0-4338 GCA_040386655.1 Pseudomonadota bacterium
TCCGACCTCGGCGGCGGTTTCGCCGTCCGACCTCGGCGGCGGTTTCGCCGTCCGATCCTCGCGGCCAGCCGCACAGGCGAAGCTGGGCACGCCCCTGCTGAACCAGGCGCTCAGCGGCCCCGACCAGCCCGCGCTGCACGAGTCCGTCGCCGCCCTGCGCCTCGTGCTGGCGGAACAACGCCGCGACCGCGTCCCTTGGGTCCACGCGCAGTCCCGGATGCAGCTTGCCCGCGCGCTGGCCGTGCTGGGGAGTAACCGGAAGCCCCCGCACCCATCGCGCAGGCGCTTGCCGCCCCTGCCGCGGGGCTTGCCATTCCCGGCCGCGTCTGGCCCCCTGCGGAGGTTGAACGGGCTCGGTGGCGCGGCGACCGGATGCGCGCCAGCCTCGCCCGCCTGACAAACCGCTGACCCCTGCACGACCGGAGGGCTCGCCCATGGACACCATCCCGCCCGAGGCCGCCCAGGCCATCGAGGAGGAAGCGCGCAAGCAGGCCAGCACCGATCCCTCGCCCGTCGCCGAGATCGGCTCCGCTGTCGCCGATGGCACCGTCGAAGCCGTGGTCGAGGGTGTCGGCGCGGTGCTCTCCGGCGTCGCCGAGGCGGTGGGCGCCATCGCCGGGCTGTTCGACGCCTGATGCCCGACGGCGCTGCCCCCGCTGATTTCACCGCCTCGCTGCACGCGCGCGCCGAGGCGATCACCGAGGCCTGCACCCGCTGCGGCGCCTGCTTCGCCGCCTGCCCGATGACGGCGCCGGCCGGCATCGCGGAGGCCGACCCGGCGGCAACTGTCGGCGGCATTCTCGACCTGCTCGCGGGCGGGGACGGGACCGCGGACGCCCTGCGCTGGGCCAATGTGTGCAACGGCTCCGGCTACTGCATCCCCGCCTGCCGGGAGGGGATCAACACCCGGTTCATGGTGCAGCTCGCGCGCGGCTATGCGCGGCGGCTCGGCGGGGAACAGGCGGTGCGCCGCACCGCGCGCGACAACTACGCGTCCATGGCACGCTCGGCCCGCATCCTCTCGCGCCTGCAGCTCTCGCCCGCCGATGCCGCGCGGCTGACGCAGACCCGGCCCGAGCCCGGCACCGCGCCACCGGAGGTGGTGTTCTACACCGGCTGCAACATCGCCAAGACGCCGCACATGGCTCTGCTGATGACGGACATCCTCGACGCGATCGGCGTCTCCTACGCGGTCGCCGGCGGGACCGGGAATTGCTGCGGCGTGCAGCAGCACCGCGCCGGCGATTTCGCCGCCCAGGGCCGCATGGCGTTCGGGACCACGGAAAACCTTGCGCAGCACGGCGCGCCGCTGGTGCTGTCCTGGTGCCCCTCCTGCCAGATCCAGTTCGGCGAGAATACGCTGCCCTCCTACGCCGCCATCCATGGCGCGACGCCGTTCGAGATGGCGCCGGTGCTGCCCTTCCTCGCCGCCCGTGCCGAGCAGCTGCGCCCGCTCATGCGCCGCCCGGTGCGCCGCCGCATCGCGATCCATGAACGCCCGGCGCTGCCGGCCGTGATGGCGGCCGTCCGCACCCTGCTCGGCCTGGTGCCTGGCCTGGAGATCGTGGAGGTGCCGGTGCCGCGCATCGGCGTCATGTCCATCCATGTCGTGGGCCTTCCGGACCACAAGCGCGCCCTGCTCACCCAGGAATTCGCGGAAGCCAAAGCGGCCGGTGCGGACACGCTCGCCACCGTCTTCCACGCCTGCCACCGCGAAATCTGCCACCTGGGCGACGCCAGCTTCGAGGTGGTGAACTTCCTCGAACTCATCGGCGAATCCATGGGCATCGCGCACACCGACCTCTACCGGCGGCTGCGCCTGCTCGATGATGTCGACGCCGTCATCGCCGACACGGCACCCCTTGCCGCCGCCCATGGGCTGGACCTCGATACGGTGCGCACGGTCCTGCTGGCGGAGTTCGCGAAGTAGGGGCAGGTGGTCCCATGCGTCAGCGGCGCGAGGCAGTCCGCGGTCGCCGCCTTCGCCGGCGAGCGGCCACCAGAAAGCAGCCCAATGCCGCAAGGGCCAGGATTCCCGACAGCAGTCCACCGGCGAAGGGGTAGATCCCGTCCATCTCGTCGTACCGGGCACGGCCCATGACGGTGTAGTGCCCCCACCACGCGAACACCCCGAAAGCGATGGCACCGGCGAACAGCAGGGTCGCGGCAAGGCGCATGGGAACCATCCTGAGCGTGATCCAGATCAGCTATAGCGCCGCTGAGCCTGCCGCCCATCCAGAATGACTTGGCTGAGGATACCGGGCGACCGAACAGCTGGAGCCGCGACCGCCGTCACCCCTCCGCCGGTCCTTGTTCGAGCTGCAGCATCAGCCGCGGCTGCCGTGCCGGCATGCCCACCGAACCGTGATGGCATCTGTCTCAGCGAGGGCGCGACGTGACAGGGATGATCCAAATTTGCCCAGTTTTTGCCGGATATGAGATCCAAGGCGTGCTCTGGATAACGCGGCGGACCCGATGCACCAGGACACCAACCGTTCAACCTTCAATTTTGGCGCCTCGCCATGGTGAGTCGCGACGGGGTTGATGACATCAGCCCGCTTCCAGCACCGCGGCTGCGTCCCGTATCCGGGGTGCAGGCGCCAGAGCGCGCAGCCGGACCGGCCGCCATTTCCGTGCTCGATCGACTGCTCGGGCGCGCCGCACCGGACCTGCTGACCTGTTGCGTCATCGCCTACCTGGCCGCGCCCGCCCTGCTGTTCCTGGCAAGCTGGGCAACGCCCGTGCTGGCTGGCGCCGCGATCCTGGCGGGCGCGTGTGCGCTGGTCTGGGCGATCCGCCGGGTGGGGCCCTGGCCGCTCGGCCTGCGCGCGACAGCGCTGTGTTGCGCGCTGGGCCTGCTCTGGGCGGTGGGGACAGGGTCGCACCACCTGCTCTACAGCACGGAGGACTGGCAGATCCGCGACGCCGTGCTGCGCGACCTCGCGAGCGGACCCTGGCCCGTCGCCTATCTCGACGCCGGGGGCGAGACCTGGCTGCTGCGCGCCCCGCTCGGCTTCTACCTGCCCGCGGGCCTGGCGGGACGGCTGTTCGGATTGCCGGCGGCGCAGGGGATGCTCTGGGCGTGGTCCGGCATGGGACTCGGGCTGGTTCTCGCGCTGCTCGCCACTCTGGCGCGCACGCTGGATGCAGCCCGTCCCCGTCGTGCGTTTGCGATGCTCGCCCTGGTCTTCGTCCTGTTCCACGGCGCGGACATCGTGCCGAACGTGCTGCTGGACCTGAACGCCGGCGCGTCCATGTTCGCGGGATGGGGGCGCGGTGGGGAGCGATGGGACCGGATCTTCCAGTATTCGGGCCACGTCACGACGCTGCTGTGGACGCCCAACCATTCGCTGCCGTCCTGGCTCACGGTGCTGCTGTTGCTGCGCCACCACCAGGCGTCTGGTTTTCTGCGCGTGATCGCGCTGCCGCTCGCCGCCGCCGCTTTCTGGACCCCCGTGGGCGGCAGTGCCGCGGTGCCGCACGGCCCGCTGGTGGCGTTCCACCCGCCGCTGGAGGCGCTGGGGCGCTGGCTGCTGTTGCTCACTGTCGAGGTGCTGCCCTGGGCCGCGCCCGTCGCGCTGCTGCTGCAAGGCGGCGGCTGGTTGCTGCGCGCCGCGGTCGTGCTGCTGTGCCTGCTGCCGCTCTATGTCTTCGGCCCCGGCGACGAAATGACGGCCCATGGGGGGATGGCGCCGCTTGCGGTCCTCGCCGTCGCGGCCGGCGCGGCCATGCTGGTGCCGAGGGCGCAGGCGCACTCGCAGGCGGCCTGGTACGCGCTGCGCGTCGTCGCGGCGCTGGCGCTCGTGGGTTCGGTGCTGGAGGCGAGCCTGCTCGTCACGCGCCCCGCCTGGCCCGCGAGCCGGGACTGCGCCGTGCCGCAGGCGGCGCGCCAATCCGTGTTCGAGGGCTCGACGAACTGGTCGCACTACCTGGTACCTTGGCCGGAGCGAGCGCTGCGGCCCTGGCTAGGAACACCGGTGCTGCGCCTGCTACCGCCGCCGGATCAGGCGCCCCGGTGCTGGCCGGCCGGCGGAGGCTGATGTGAACGGTGAGCAGCGCACTGCCCGTAGGGTTTGGGCGGTAATGGCACCTTGGCCTGAGAGCGTCACCGGTCCGCCGCGCCCGCCATCGTAGCCGCGTAGCGGCTGACCGGCCGGGCGAGGCCGAGATGGTCGCGAAGCGTCGTCCCCTCATAGTCGCGGCGGAACAGGCCGCGTGCCTGCAGGATGGGGACGACCTGGTGCACGAAGGCGTCGAACTGGCCGGGGAAATAGGGCGGCATGAGGTTGAAGCCATCGGCCGCGCCCTCCCGGAACCAGCTCTCCATCGTGTCCGCCA
>JAZKFA010000049.1:0-15076 GCA_040386655.1 Pseudomonadota bacterium
GATCACGCTGGTCAGCCCGGCCATCAGCGGCGCGTAGACAATGTAGGAGTGCCCCACCACCCAGCCCACGTCGGAGGCCGTCCACATCACGTCGCCGGCCTTCAGGCCATAGAGCATGGACATGGAATTGTGCAGCGCGACCGCGTGCCCGCCATTGTCGCGCAGGATGCCCTTGGGCGCCCCCGTCGTGCCGGAGGTGTAGAGAATGTAGAGCGGGTCGGTCGCGGCGACGGGGACGCAGGGGTGCGGCGTCGCACCAGCCTCCGCTTCCATCCAGTCGAGGTCGCGCCCCGACGTGAGTTCCGCGGCCAGCGTGTCGCGCTGGAGGATGATGCAGGTCGCCGGCTTGTGCGGTGAGATCTCGATCGCCTGGTCGAGCAGCGGCTTGTAGGCAATGACCCGCCCGGGTTCCAACCCGCAGGAGGCGGAAAGCACCAGCGCCGGCTTCGCATCGGCGATGCGCGCGGCCAGCTCGGGTGCGGCGAAGCCGCCGAACACCACCGAATGCACGGCACCCAGCCGCGCGCAGGCGAGCATGCCGATGGCGGCCTCCGGCACCATGGGCATGTAGATGACGACCCGGTCGCCCTTGGCCACGCCGCGCGCGGCCATAGCGCCGGCCAGGCGCTCCACCCGGCCGAGCAGCTCGGCATAGGTGATGCGGGCCTTTCGGCCCGTCATCGGGCTGTCCCAGATATAGGCGGCCTGGTCGCCGCGGCCGGCCGCCACCTGGCGGTCAACCGCGTTGTGGCAGGTGTTCAGCACGCCATCGGCGAACCATCGGCCATAGACGCCCAGGCTCGCGTCGAAGGCGCGGCTGGGGGCGGTGATCCAGTCGATGCCCTCAGCCGCCTTTAGCCACCAGGCTTCGGGGTCATCGCGCCACTGCGCATAGGCGGCATCATAGCCGGGCGTGCTGGACATGGGCTTGCTCCCTGAAACGCGGCGGGGGCGACCGGCTTGCGCCAGACGCCCCCGCCAATTTCTCACACCGGGCGGGGCCCGGCTCTGGTCAGCGCTCGTCGGCGAAGATGTCGCGCTTGTAGGTCTCCGGGACGAAGAACAGGCCGATCACCACCGTGACCAGCGCGATCACGATCGGGTACCACAGGCCGTAATACACATCGCCGGTCTGCGCGATCATGGCGAAGGCCGTCGCCGGCATGAGGCCGCCGAACCAGCCATTGCCGATGTGATAGGGCAGCGACATCGAGGTGTAGCGGATGCGGGTGGGGAACAGTTCCACCAGCGCAGCCGCGATCGGGCCGTAGACCATCGTCACGTAGATCACGAGCAGCGTCAGGATGCCGATCAGCACCGCGGGCTGTTCGCGGAAGATGTCGAACGGGTTCGACATCTTCACGACCGAGGGATTGGACGCCGCGGGATAGCCGGCTGCCGTCAGCGCCCGGCCGAGTTCAGCCGCGAAGCCCGCATTGCCCGCGACCTGGATGGGGGCGCCGTCGGCGATACGGATGGTCGCCGCCGTGCCCGCGGGCGCAGCCTCGACCGAGTAGTTGACCGAGGCGCGCGCGAGGGCCGCCTTGGCGATGTCGCAGGGCTGGGTGAAGCGCGCCGTGCCGGTCGGGTTGAACTGGAAGGAGCAACCGGCCGGGTCCGTCACCACACGCACCTGGATGGTGGCGTGGGCGCGGGAGAGGTCCGGGTTGGCCTCCGCGCTCATCAGCTTGAACAGCGGAAAGTAGGTGATGGCGGCGATGAGGCAGCCGCCCAGGATGATCGGCTTGCGGCCGATCTTGTCCGACAGCCAGCCGAACAGGACGAAGCCGCCCGAGCCCAGCAGCAGCGACCAGGCGATCAGCATGTTGGTGGTGAAGCCATCGACCTTGAGCACCGAGCCCAGGAAGAACAGCGCGTAGAACTGGCCGGTGTACCAGACCACGGCTTGGCCCATGACGAGGCCGAGCAGCGCGAACAACGCGATCTTGGCGTTCTTCCACTGGCCGAACGCCTCGCCGATCGGGGCCTTGGATTGCGTCCCCGCATTCTTCATGCGCTGGAAGGCCGGGCTTTCCTCCATCTGGAGACGGATCCAGACCGAGATACCGAGCAGCACGACGGAGAGCAGGAAGGGAATGCGCCAGCCCCAGGAATTGAAGGCCTCGTCGCCCACCGCGAGACGGGTGAACAGGATGACCAGCAGCGACAGGAACAGGCCCGCCGTCGCGGTGATCTGGATGAAGCTGGTGTAGAAGCCGCGGCGTCCGTTCGGGGCGTGCTCGGCCACGTAGGTCGCGGCACCGCCATACTCGCCGCCCAGCGCCAGGCCCTGGAGCATACGCAGGATGATCAGGATGATCGGCGCCGCGATGCCGATGGTGTCCGACGTCGGCAGGATGCCGACGATGAAGGTCGAGGCACCCATGATCAGGATCGTGATCAGGAAGGTGTATTTGCGCCCGACGAGATCGCCCAGGCGGCCGAACACCAGCGCGCCGAAGGGGCGCACAAGGAAGCCGGCGGCGAAGGCCAGCAGTGCGAAGACGTTGCGGGTGCTTTCAGGGAACTGGCTGAAGAAGTTCGCGCCGATCACAACCGCAAGCGAACCGAACAGATAGAAGTCATACCATTCGAATACAGTCCCGAGCGAGGAGGCGACGATGACCTTCCGCTCCTCCTTCGACATTGGACGCGCCTTCGCGTCCGCGGCTTCCAAGGCTATACTCACGGAATTCTCTCCCCTATTTCCGGTCGTCATGCCGGCAGTTTTCGATGGCCGGTCTTGCCGCCTGACGCCGGTCGCGCTTTTCGCGACGCCGCCACGCGATCATCCCACTTCCGGGCTTAGCGCAAGAAACACAAGGATTGAAAGGGCGCATTGATTTGAATCAGTGCGTTTTAGCGCGCGTGGGCCTCGTCGCGTGAAGGGCACTTCCCTTTTTTCACCACCGCGCGCGAAGATGGCTCCCCTGGTTTTCGGAGGACATCCCGATGGATGTGCTTGCTCGCCTCGCTGATCGTGCGATTCGCAGACTTTGCGCCCCTCCCGGGCTCGGGCTGGTGCTCGTCATGCTGACCTTCGCGGCGACGCCGCCGGTGGCACTGCGCTTTGCCGGCCATGTGGCGGGGCTGACCGGGCTCGCGTTGCTTATCGCGTCGTGGCGGGCGCCTCGGCGTGACCTGCGGCACTCACCCCTTTGGCGGCGCCTTGGCGCAGAGGCGGAGGCGCTGGCCCGGCTGGTGTCGGGCGCCGCGGTGCAGGCGCAGCTCGCACGGACCTTGCAGTCGCGGCTGCTGTGGCACGCCGAGCGTATCGCAGCACTCGCCGTGACGCTCTGGGCGGCCTCGCTCCTCGCGGAGATGCCGCCCTTCGCGCGCCACTGATTATTGCTGTGCCCTCAAACAGGGGGCGCAGCCTCCCGCGGCTTGCCTTTTGCCGGACTGCCGGTGGCGGCCATTCGGCCGGGCGGCGCGCGAAAGCACAACAGAGGTTCCAGCGCCGAGCGTCTCAGTCCTCGGCGCCCGCTCCATCGCCAGGGCAGGCCATCGCGCGGCGCTGGAGATAGGCGCTGCGGAAGGTGGCGTAGGGATCCAGGCTCTCGCTTGCCACACGTTCAATGATCGGGTGAATTTCCGCGTAGGCGTGGAACTGGTCCGTCGCGCCGATCGCGAGCCAGGCCTCGCTGCCGATCCCCTGCGACAGCGCGGTGGAGGTCGCCAGCAGGGCCCCCGCGTCGCGCAGCGTCGAGGGCCCGAACACCGGCAGCATCAGGAACGGCCCGCTCGGCACCCCCCAGCGGCACAGCGTATCGCCCAGCGTCATCGACGCGCGCGGATAGCCCAGCGGGGCCGCCGCCTCGCGCACCCCACCCAGGCCGAGCGTGGTGTTGATGGCGAAGCGCGCCGCGGCATTGCCGGCCTGGCCGAACTCCCCGGCAAGCGCGGCACTGACGGCGGTGACCGGCTCGGCCAGGTTCGCGGCCGCATTGCCGATGCCCTCCCGCACGGAGGCCGGCGTGTGGGTGCGATACAACGTCGCCAGCGGGCCAAGCACGTGGCTGTGCAGCATCTGGTTCACCGCATGGACGCGGCGGTTCGCACCCTCGAACGGATCATCGGAGGCACGCGCGGGCGCGGCGGCGAGCAGGCAGAAAGCGAGCAGGAGGCGAAGGCGCATGTCGGACACTCCCGGGCCAGGTGCTAGCCCAGTGTAGCCGCATCGGGGATCGGAAAGCTTGCGCGAACACGGCCCAGCGCGGTGCCGAAACCCCAGTCGATCGCGTCGCCGGGGTCCGGCGCCATCCCGGGCGCGAGACCTGCGACCATCAGCATCGCACCCGCCGGAAGCCCGCCCAGGCGGCGCGCCGCGGAGATGGCCGGGGCCAGCGCGGCGGCCACGTCTGTGAGCGGCCCACGCGGCGCAAGGCGCGCCACGCCCATCGGCCGGTGCCGCCCGAGCACGACCAGACCCAGCCCGCCGAGATCCGCGGCACAGCTCGCCGCGTCGGGCGGCCCGTCGCGGAAGCGGGACGCGGCGACGTCCACCGCGGCATGCATCCCCGCCCATTCCGGCTCGCCGTCCGGACCCAAATCCGCCGCCAGAACGCCAATCAGCGCCGGCGTCGCCAGCGCATGAGGCAGGGCGGAGAGCGCGATGCCGCTGCCATTGGGCAGCAGCCGCGTGCCGATCAGCGGCCCCGCGACCCCGCCCGGTCCGATGCGCAGCCCGATGGGCACAGCGCCGATGGCCTCGAGGAGGGCGCCGGCCGCATCCTCCCCCTCCTCGATTGTGCGCGGGGCGAGGTCGGAGGGCAGCGGTGCCAGCAGGTTGCCCGTCTCGACCGCCTCAGCCAGCCAGCGGGCGATCGCGGAGGCGCGTTCCGTGTCGCTCAATTGAGGTTCGGCATGACCACTTCCTCCTCCTGGAAGCCGCCGGCAGGAGGTTGGTCGATCTGCAACGTGGGCGTGTTGCCGCCGGTGCCGCCATACAGCGTCCGCGGCAGGTAATGCACGATCCCGGGGAAGGCGTAGGTCAGCAGCATGCACATCAGCACGATGTAGATGAACGGCATGCAGCCGGAGAAGATGTCCTCCAGCCGCACGTGCTTGGGGGCGACGCCCTTGAGATAGAAAGCGGCCATCGCGACCGGTGGCGAGAGGAAGCTCGTCTGCAGGTTGAGTGCGACCATGATGCCGAAGAACAGCGGGTCGACGCCGAAATCATCCAGCAGCGGCAGGAAGATGGGCACGAAGATCACGATGATCTCGGTCCATTCCAGCGGCCAGCCCAGGATGAAGATCAGCAGCTGCGCGAGCACCATGAAGGTGAAGCTGTTGAGCGGCAGCGACTTGAAGAACTGCTCGACCAGGTCCTGCCCGCCGAGATAGCCGAAGACGGAACTGAAGATCGCCGAGCCCACGAAAAGCCAGCACACCATCGCGGAAGTGCGTGCCGTGAGGAACACGCTCTCGCGCAGCTTCGCGAAGCTGAAGCTGCGATAGGCGATGGCCAGGATCACCGAACCCAACGAGCCCATGGCAGCCGCCTCGGAGGGTGTCGCAAGCCCCATCAGGATGCAGCCCAGCACCAACCCAATCAGCAGCGCGAGTGGGGCGAAGGATGTAATCAGCGAGAGCAGGATGGTCCCGAAAGGGATGTTCACCTGCTCCGGCGGCAGTCGCGGCGCCACCTCGGGTTTGATGATCGCGAGGATGATCACATACAGGATGTAGCATCCCGCCAGCATGACGCCGGGAATGAAGGCCGCGGCATAGAGCTGCACGACCGAGACGCCGGCCGTGGCGCCATACAGGATCAGCATGATCGAGGGCGGGATGAGGATGCCCAGGCACCCGCCAGCCGCGACCACGCCCGAGGCGAGCTTCACGTCGTAGCCTGCGCGCAGCATCGCGGGGAAGGCGAGCAGGCCCATCAGCGTCACGACCGCGCCGACGATGCCGGTCGCCGTCGCGAACAGCGCGCAGGTGACGAGCGTGGCGACGGCGAGGCTGCCGGGGATGTTGCCCGAGGCCATCTGGAGCGACCGGAACAGGCGGTCGAGGATGTTCGCCCGCTCGATGATGTAGCCCATGAACACGAACAGCGGGACCGAGAGCAGCACGTCGTTCGACATCACCGCATAGGTGCGCTGGATCAGCAGGTCGAAGACGCGCTCCTGCATGCCGAGGTAGCCGAAGAACAGGCCCATCGCCATCAGGGTGAAGGCGATCGGAAAACCGAGCATGATGAAGAAGAGAAACAGGAAAAGCTGGGTCAGCCCCAGCATGCCATCACTGATCATCAAACGGGGCCTTTCCCGGCGGCGAGGTCGGCCGCCAGCGCTTCGGCGCCCTTGGCTTCGGCGGCGGCGAGGATGGTCTGCTCCAATTCCTCGACGTCGGACAAGCGGGCGGGCCAGGCGCCGGTGCGGATGCAGCGGATGCATCGCACAACCTCGGCCAGGCCCTGCAGCAGCAGCAGCAGCCCCACAATCGGGATGAGCAGCTTGAACGGCCAGATCACCGGGCCGGAGGGGCTGAACATCGACCGCTCGTTCTGCGCATAGGATTGCGTGAAGAAGGTCCAGCCCGAGATCATGAAGGCAAAGATCGCGGGAAAGAAGAACAGCACGTACAGCGTCAGGTCGAGCTTTGCCTGGGTGGTGGGCTTGAAGTTGCGATAGACGAAGTCGCCGCGCACATGCCCGTTCCGGCTGAGCGCATAGGCGCCGGCCATCATGAACAACGTCCCGTACAGCATGTAGGACACGTCATAGGCCCAGGTCGTCGGCGCTCGGAAGACGTAGCGTACGAAGACCTCGTAGACCACGACGCCGGTGAGCAGCACGATGCACCAGGCGAAGGCCTGGCCCACCAGCGTGCTCAGCCGGTCGATGCCCAGAAGCAGGCTCTGCATGACGTCATCCCTGGTTACAGCACCGCCGTCCCCTCACGGGGACGGCGGCGGCCTGCCGACAATGCGCGCGGTTCAGCCGCGCGCGAAGAAGTGGTTAAAGGAGACCACCGAGCTGGCTTCATAGCGCAGGAAGAAGCTGGCCACGCGGCGGCACCATTCACGCTGACTGTCGCAGACCTTCTTGAAGAAGGGCCCCGCGGCCGGCGAGGAGTTGTCGGCCTCGAGCCGGGCGATCACCCGGTCCCACGCCTGCAACTGAGCATCGAGAATGGGCCGCGGGGTCGCGCGGACCGAGACGCCCTGGGTCTGCGCCATCGCGAGAAGGTCGCGCGAATAGCGGTCCTGCAGCTTCCACGACATGTCCGACGATGCGCTTTCGGAGGCGTACTTCAGCACGGCCTGCAGCTCGGCCGGCAGCGCGTCGTATTTGGGCTTGTTGAACAGCACCTCGAAGCTCTCGGTGCGCTGGTGGTAGCTCTGGATCATGTAGTTCTTGGCGACGTCGGGGAAGCCGAGCACGCGATCCGAGGAGGGGTTGTTGAACTCGGCGCCGTCGATGACGCCGCGCTCCAGGGCGGGGACGATCTCACCGCCCGGCAGCGATGTGACGGCCGCGCCCATCTCGTTGAACAGGTCGGCGGCGAGACCAACGGTGCGGTACTTCAGGCCACGGATCTGCTCGACGCGCTCGATCGGGGACTTGAACCAGCCCAGCGGCTGGGTCGGCATCGGGCCAGTCATGAACGAGACGCAGTTCACCCGGACGATGTCGCCCAGCAGCTCGCGGTACAGGGCCTCGCCGCCGCCGTAGTGGTACCAGCCGAGCAGCTGGTTGGCGTCGCCGAACCAGGGGGGCGAGGTGCCGAACAGCGAGAAGGCCTTGTTCTTGCCGAACCAGTAGGCGGGCACGCCGTGGCCACCATCAAGCGTGCCGGCGGAGACCGCGTCGAGCAGCTGGAAGGCACCGACGACCGCACCGGCCGCGAGCAGTTCAAGGCGCAGGCGCCCGCCGGCCATGGCGTTCACGCGGCTGACGAAGTCGCCGGCGAATTCATGGAAGATGTCGCGCTGCGGCCAGGTGGACTGGAAGCGCAGGCTCACTGTCTGTGCGCGGCTGACGTTGGGCATGGCGAGCACGGCGGTGCCGGCGGCGGCGGCTGCGGCGCCGGCGAGGAAGCCCCGCCGCGCTGGCGGCTTGGGTGCGTTGGATGTCTCGGTCACTCTTGATCCTCCCGGACGATAGCCCTTTGTGCGGCCTTTTATGCAACCGCTGGGCTTCGCATAGCTGTCTTTATACAATCGGCGCAATCTCCCTTTTGGAACATTGGCTGGTTGACGTCAGCAAGGGCCTGCGCAATCAAGAAAGGGTCAGGGAGTGACGCAGCGCATGTCAAGCCAAGTGGCTCAGATCGCAGCACTGCGACACGAGCCGGGGTATCGCCTGGACGAATCCGTGGGGCATCTGCTGCGCCGCGCACATCAGCGTCACGTCGCGCAATTCCAGATCCGCGCCGGCGACCACGGGCTCACGCCGCCGCAGTTCGCGGCGCTGCTCCGCCTGGTTGAGCTCGGCTCCGTCACGCAGAACCGGCTCGGCCGCCTGGTAGCGATGGACCCCGCGACCATCCAGGGTGTGGTGCGGCGGCTGCTGGCGCGCGAGCTGGTGGTCGCCACGCGCGACCCGATGGACCGGCGCACGGTTGTGCTCTCGCCCACGGACTCAGGCCGCCTGGTCGCAGATGTCGCGAGCCCGCGGGCCCAGTCGGCCAATGAAAGCGTGCTGGACTGCCTCAGCGACGAGGAGCGAGCCAAGTTCCTGGCGATGCTGCGTCGGGTAGCCGGCGCGTAATATGGTGCCCCCAGGCGCCGGGCGCGTGCCCCGCGCGCTTGGCTCACCGTACTAACGGCGTTCGGCCATTCGGCCTCGCGTTGGGTGCGAAGGGTGCGCCCCGAAGGGAGACTGTCCAGGCCTGGACGCTCATCCCTTGCGCGGGAGCGGACGGCAGGCGTCCGCCACGGCGCGGGCGAGGCGCAGCGTCCGGCGGGTCGCGGTGGCAGCGCCGGCGGCCTGGCCCAGCAACCGGCCCAGCACCGCGTCATGGGCAAGGCTTTCGACCATCGCGCCAACCGCGATATCGGCCGCCGCGACGGTGCCGGCGTCGATGGCGACACGGCGGACTAGCGCGAGCGTGCCGAGCGTGCCCGGACGAAACCCGTAAAGAGACGCCACCTGCCGCACCAGCCGGGCACCGCGCCAGACCATGATTACGCCATCGAGGCCCGGCGAGGGGCTGATCGCGGTTGCGGTGAGCACCTGGAGGGCGGCCTCGCGCCCGGCCGCCGCGGCGGCGGTGTCGAGCCGTGCGAGGACCCCCACCTCCAGCATCCCCCGAACGGTGGCGCTGTCGGCCGCTGCCTTCAGGGCCTCTGCCTCGGCCTCGCGGACACCGACGGCGTCGCACCAGGCCAGCGCGGCAGTCCTTGCCCTCGCCACATCCTCACCAGCGAGGTCGGCCCGGATCGCCTCGACCGTGGCGAGCTGCGCGACGCCGCGCCATTCGCGCCAGGCGGCCCAGAGCAACGCGCCCGCCGCCGCGAGCAGGATGACGAGAGTGACGCTGCCCAGCACCGCGGAGCGCGCGAACTGGTCCGCCACGAAATTGCCCAGCGATAGCAGCAGCAGCGCCACGACCAGAGCGACGATGGCGAGCGATGCGACGACAAGGGTCGAAGCCGGCAGTGCCCTCGGTGCCAACGGCAGGACACCCGTGCGTGGGTGGGTGATCGGTCCAACGCCCACCGCCTCGCCGACCCAGCCCGGCTCGGTAGGCACCCCGGGCCTGGCCGGCACGGCAATGGCGGGCATTGCCGGCGGCGCACCGGTTGGACCATCGAGGAAGCCGATGCGATCGCTCACAGCAGGTCTCCGATCAGCTCAGCGAGCACCTGGTCGATGCCCGATTGTGGAATGGGTTCCGCCTCGCCCCCGGTGATCAACGGGGGGCGCAGGGCGGGCAGCATGAAGTAGCGCCGTGTCCAGTAGCTCTCGTGCACAGGACCCGTGGGGATGCTGCCCAGGCGGAAGGCCCGGCGCTCGGTACCGCCGAGGGGCACGCCGAACACGACACGCTCGGGGATGCCGTCGACCAGCGTATCACCGCTCTCTGTGCAGATGATGGAGGCCACGTTGGCGAAGCCCGGCCGCGTACCGGGCGCGTCGCCAGCCCCCGATGGCAGCGCCATGTGCATCAGGGTCTGGTTCAGCGCCACCTGCGCCTGGTCGGGCACGTGGTCGGCCTTGGTGGCGGCGAAGACGATGCGCTCGATCCTGGGCGTGAAGGGCAGGGCGGACTGCATCTCCAGCCGGTAGGCCGCGGTGATTTCACGGATCGCCATGCCGGTGTCCTCGAAGGCGGTGCGCCCGGCGAACAGGGCGCCGAGCACATCGACCAGGATCACCTGTCGGTTGAAGCGGCTGAAGTGCGGCTCGAAGAAGTTCCGCCGCATCTCCGCCTTGTAGGTCTCGAACCGGTCGCGCAGCAGCATCGCCATGCTGCCGGGGGCGGGCTGGCCCGGCCCCGCGAAGGGGAAGAAGTGCATGAACGGCGCCTCGCCCCAGGGGCCCGGCATCAGGAATCGGCCGGGCTGGAGCCAGCGCAGTCCTTGTTCCTCCCGCGCGCGGAGCAGCGCATCCCGGTACAGGCGAAATCCATGATGCGCGACGGCCTCGTCGGCCACGGCGGACGGGGGCAGGGCGGCAAGGAAACGCAGGAACGCCTCGGCAAATCCGGCGCGGGCGGGCTGGCCGAGAAGCCCGAGCGTCTCCCGCGACCACTGGGCGAAATCCTGCCGCAGCAGTGGCAGGTCGAGCAGCCATTCCCCGGGGTAGTCGAGCAGTTCCAGCCGGACCTCTCGATCCCCCAGCACGCTGCCGATGGTGCCGAGGATGCCCCGGCGACGGCGCAGTCGGAGGCGCAGCGTGATCAGCGCAGGCTGTTCGGTCGAGGGAGGCCAATGCGGCGCCTCGCCCGCGAGCCCCGCCAGGTTCTCCTCATACGGAAAGCGCGGGATCCGCTGCGTGCCGGAGGGTTCGACGGTGACACTGACCAGGCGCGACCGGCCAGCGCCGTCATCAAGGACCGCGCGCAGTGCCGGCAGCGTGTCGCGGCCGCGTCCCAAGGCGAGGAGATTGCTGATAAGCGAGACGAGAAAGACCGTCTTCCCCGCGCGGCTGAGACCGGTGACGGCGACACGCAGGGTCTCGACATTGCTGACCTGGTGCGCGGCGTCCCTGATGGTCGTGAAGCCGTCGCGCAGGCCGGCGCCGAGGCCGCCCAGAATGTCCATGCACCAAGTCCTACAGGAAGCGAACACGCCCGGACCATACGGCAAGGTCGCGCCGCCGCAGCCCCTACTTGGTGACGAACGCCTTTTCGACGACGTAGCTCGCGGGGCGGTTATTGGCGCCCTCCACGAAACCGCGCTCCTCCAGCAGCGCCTTCATGTCGGCGTTCAGCGCCTCGGACCCGCAGATCATGACCCGGTCACGGGCTGGGTCGAGCGCGGGCAGTCCCAGCGAGATCCCCAGCGTACCCTCGGCGATCTGCGTCGTGATGCGCGCGTTGGTAGGGAAGGGCTCCCGCGTCACCGAAGGGTGGTAGATCAGCTTGCCCGCGACCAGTTCGCCCAGCAGCTCATCGGCGGGCAAATCCTGGGTGATGAAGTCGCGATAGGCGAGTTCGGCCACCTGGCGCACCGTGTGGCACAGGATCACGCGCTCGAACCGGTCATAAGTCTCCGGCTCGCGGATCAGGCTGAGGAAGGGAGCGAGGCCGGTGCCCGTCGCGACCAGGTACAGGTTCTCGCCCGGCGCCAGGTTATCGAGCACCAGCGTGCCCACCGGCTTGCGCCCGATCAGCACGGTGTCTCCGGAAACGATGTGCTGTAGCCGCGAGGTGAGCGGGCCGTCCTGCACCTTGATCGAGAGGAACTCCAGCTCCTCCTGCCAGGGCGCGCTCACCACCGAATAAGCGCGCACCAGCGGCTTTGAATTCACCATCAGCCCGATCATGGTGAATTCGCCGGCGCGAAAGCGGAAGGCCGCGTCGCGCGTGCAGCGGAAGGAGAACAGCCGGTCCGTCCAGTGATGCACGTGCGTCACCGCCTCGCCGAAATAGGCGGCGGGAATGGCGGGCTTTTCGGGGCGGATATCATCGGGCATGGCGGTTGGGGGTTAGCGCCCTGCACCAGGGGATGCAATATCGATCACGGCATGGAAGCCCCGCCTCGCGCGGGGAGTATGGAGCACGGCACCGTGATAGAGACCTCAGCGCCCAGGGACCCCGCCGCCGACCCGCCCGTCGGACCGCTGGTCGACACGACGCCCCGTCCGATCCCTGCCCGCATCGCCCATCGAGGCGGCTCCGTCACGCTCGAGCCGCTGCATGGTCGTCACGTGAGTGAGCTCTGGCGCGCGATCCAGGGCGATACCACAGCCGCGAGCTTCGCCTACATGGGCTACGGCCCCTTCGCATCCGAGGCCGTCCTCGCGGCCTTCGTCGCCGATTTCGCTGCCCAGCATGATCCGCTCGCCTGGGCGGTGCGCCCGCATGTCTCGGGTGCGGCGGAGGGCTGGATCACGCTCATGGAGATCCAGCCGAAGAACGCCGCGATCGAGATCGGCAACATCTATTTCTCCCCGCGCATGCAGCGCAGCCGCGCCGCGACCGAGGCCATGTACCTGCTGATGCGCCACGCCATGGACGATTTGGGCTACCGGCGCCTGGTGTGGAAATGCAACGCGCTCAACGCGCCATCCCGCCGCGCCGCGACCCGCCTCGGCTTCGTCTACGAAGGCGAGCTGCGCGCCCACCTGGTCATCAAGGGCCGCCGGCGCGACACGGCCTTCTTCTCCATGCTCGACAGCGAATGGCCGGCGCGGCGGGACGCAATAGCCGCCTGGCTCGACGCCGCCAACTGGGGTGCCGATGGGGCGCCGAAGGCCAGCCTCTCGCGCCCCTAATTTCCTTGCTCGAAGCGCCGTGTTCTTCTAACGTGAGGTTAATAATTTGGACGGAACATCGTCATGCTGGTCCCAGGTATCGAACTGAGCGACGCCCTTGGCTGGGGCGTGATCGCGGCGGGAACAGCCTACCACCTGCTGCGATCCTTCGGTCCGCAGCTCAGCATTGTCGGCGCTGCACTGGCCGCCTTCGGCGCGAAGGCGCTGCTGCTCAACATCGCCTGATTGCGGCGCGGCCCGCCGCCGGTGCACCCTGGCCGCTGATGGCGATCGGGGGTCGATGATGCGGCAGGCTTGGACACGGCGCGTGACACTGGGCGCGGGGCTGCTCGCGGCCCCCGCGCTCCGCGCGCAGAGCTACCCCTCCCGCCCCATACGCCTGATCGTGCCCTATACGCCGGGTGCTGCGACGGATGCGATGGCGCGGATCGCAGCGCAGAAATTGCAGGAAAAGCTCGGCGTCACCGTGGTGGTGGAAAACCGCGCCGGTGCGAATGGCGCCATCGGCAGCCAAGCAGTTCTGGCCGCACCCGCCGATGGCTACACGCTGCTCGGATCGGCGAGCATCCATGTCATGGCGCGCCACGTGATGCGCGCCGCCCCCTACGACCCCGTGGAGGATTTCGCGCCCGTCGCCCGTACCGCACGCGGTCCGCTGGTCATGGTGATGGACCCGCGCCGCCCCCAGGCCTCCATTCCGGCCGTGGTCGAGGCCGCGAAGCGGGAGCCGGGGCGCTGGACCTTCGCGACCTCATCGCTGGGCTCGGCCGGCCATCTCGGCACCATCGAGTTCAATCGCATAACCGGGTCGTCGATCGAGATCGTGGGCTATCGCGGCGCCGCGCCGGCGCTGACCGATGTCGCGGCCGGCAATGCACAGCTGATGTTCGAACCCGCACTCGCGACGCTGCCGATGATCCGCGGCGGACAGCTGCGTGGCCTTGGCATCGCCGCCCCCGCCCGCACGCCGCTCGCGCCTGACCTGCCCACCATGGCGGAGGCCGGGCTGCCGGGCTTCGAGTTCTATTCCTGGTACGGCGTCTGGGCGCCGCGCGCGGTGCCGGCGGAAATCGTCGCGCGCCTGAATGCCGCGATCGTCGAGGGCATGCGCGAGCAGGCCATCCAGGAACGGCTGGCCGGTCTCGGCTTCGAACCTGTGGCCGAAACGCCGGCAGCCTTCGCCACCTTCATCCGGGAGGATGTGGCGCGCAATGCGGGGCTGCTGAGGCTGGCGAACTACCAGCCCGAATAGGCCGAGAAGCGAGAGCAGGAATCTTCCCCGGCGGCCTGTTCCCTTGGTGCCGTCCTCTGGTTGCACCGCTGAGGCAAGGATCAACGCACGCGTGACGCAGCCTGCCTGCGGAACGTCAGCAACCGCGTTTGCAGAGCTCCGTTCACCGGCTACGCGCGCAGGTTGCGCGAGCGGGAAAAGGGAACTCCTCCATGATCAGACGTACAGCTTTCGGCGTGTTGGCCGCGCCGTTCCTCCTCGGCCAGGCCTTCGCCCAGAGGAGCCAGGCACCGACGGGCACGGCAGGCGCCGTGACGCTCGACCAGGACCGGCAGCGGATGCTCGGCACCATGGCCTTCGCCTCGGCCTCCGCCATGCTGGCGCGCCGCAGCGCATCCGCCGGCCCCGTCCGGCTGTTCGGCGAGCTTGAGGCGGAGGAGCAGCTGGCCTTCGTCAACGCCCGCCGCATGGCCGGCCTGCCGCTGCCCGACCCCAGCATGATGGACGCCGAGCAGCGGCAGATGCTGGCCCAGCTGCAGGCAGCCAGCGGCGCGGCCTTCGACACGGCCTTCATTCGCGGCCAGATCCAGGGCCACCAGGAACTGCTGCGCCTGCACATGGCCGCCGCCGCAGCCCCAGTGAACCGGGAGGAGGATCTGCTGGCGACGGTCGCGGTGCCGGCGATCCGCAGTCACCAGGCCATGCTGGCCGGCATCGCCTCGCGCACGCGCCGCGAGGCCGACCGCCGCTTGCGGCTGGCCAAGGCGGCCGAACCCGCACGTCACGCCGAGCGCGTACCTTCGGCGCAAAGGAGTTGAGGCGCTAAATGAGCCGCAGAGGCTCCAGCGCATCCCCGACCGCGACGCGGCCGCCCTCCAGCACCTCGGCATAGACACCGAGGTCCATGTGGCCGAAATGCTCGCGCAGCGCCTGGGGCGGCTTCGCG
>JAZKFA010000050.1:0-231 GCA_040386655.1 Pseudomonadota bacterium
GTTCTTCGCCCATCTCGCGCAGACGCCGGTCGCCGCACGCTGGCACACCGAGACAGGCTTCCTGCCGGTGACGCAGGCAGCCTATGCCCAGGTCCGCGCGAGCGGCTTCTACGACGCCAATCCTGGCGCGGATATCCCGATCACGCAGTTGCTGCGCGGCGGCCGGATGACCGGCAACAGCCGTGGCATCCGCCTGGGGGGCTTCGTCGAAATCCGGACCATCATGCAGGA
>JAZKFA010000050.1:299-26987 GCA_040386655.1 Pseudomonadota bacterium
GCCGGCGGCACGGTCCACCGCGCGCGAGGCGGCAGTGCCGGCGGGATTGCTGGGCGTGCCCATCGTGCCACGACCGGTCTCGTTCTCCGGATGCGCACCGCTGATGTTGGTACCCGCGGCACTATCCACCGCGCGGGATGCGGCAGTACCGGGCGGGTTCGTGTCCGTGCGCGTCGTCCCGCGACCGCTCTCATTCTCCGGATAGGCGCCGCTCACGTTTGTTCCGGCCGTCCTGTCCAGTGCGCGCGAGGCGGCGGTGCCGGGCGGGTTGTCGCGCGGCTCGTCAGCGCCGAGCACGTCCGTGTCGGAGCGCCAATCCTCGGCACCTGAGCGATCAGCGCGCGGGGTCTGGTCGACGGAGGCATGGCGCGAGAGGATCATCTCGGCCTGGCCTTCGCGCGATTCATCCGTGCGCACCGTGATGAGGGAGGCGCCGCGCTCCACCCCCTCGGCGTAGACGGCGGCGTCTTCCTCGCCGATCCCGCTCTGGACCAGCGCGCCGATGAGGCCGCCGGCCAATGCGAGAGCACCCGCGCCGGTCAAGGTCGCGACCAGCCAGCCGGCGGCTACGATCGGGCCGACGCCAGGAATGGCGATGGTGCCGAGTGCCGCAAGAAGGCCTGCGGTGCCACCAGCGACAGCGCCAATAGACGCGCCCGTCGCGGCCGCATCCGGTGCATCGGTGGTGGTGTCGTCAGCAGTCGCGTCAATGCCGGCGCCGCGGTTCTTTCCGCGGATGATGCTGACCTCGCTCTCCGAAAATCCTGCTGCTTCAAGGTCGCGGACAGCGGCTTCGGCGGCGCTGACCGTATCGAACATGCGGGCGATTGTACGTGTGGCCATGATTGTGCTGCCTTTGAATGTGAGGTCGCGGTTAGCGGGTCGGTGTGGTCGCAGGCGCGGGTGCGGTCGCGGGCGCGGTTGCGCTGTCGGCCCTGGTCCCCGAGGCCGGTGCGCGAGCCTGGGCGCCGACGAAGATCTCGCCGCGGTAGTCCATTGCGACGTCATCGGCGACACCGTTGCGCATGGCGCGACCGCGCCAGACGCCATCCGAGCCGAGGGATAGTCCGGTCACCTGGCTGTGGCCCGCATCGGTGATCCGCGCCTGGGCCTGGCGTTCCGTGAAGCTGTTCGCACCGGCGACGGGCGCGCCCTCCCGCTGCGTGTCGGCCGCGCGCGGCGCAGTGGCTGCAGGAGCCGTTGTCTGAGGGGATGCGGGTGCCGTGGGTGTGGCGGGTGCTGGCGCAGTCTGAGCGGCGACACCGCCGGCGAGCAGGATTGCGGCGAGCCCCGTGACAATTCCGGACGTGCTGTTTGTGGGCATGCGATTGGTCTCCCTGATGAGCGGCAAGGCGCGTCACGGGAAGAACGGCGAGGCAGCGCAATCGTTCCCCGCGGCGTGAGCGAGACTGCGTGAGGCAATCGCCTCCGATATGTTTGCGTCGCACATCGGCATGCCGTCCATGCGCTTGGCACGTCGTACTGCACGCTGCAGCCCGCCTGCGAAACTGCGGTTCGACGCGCAAGTGGAACCTTCGGCGCGGGGAGCCGTTAAAGCGGCAGCGGAAACCGATCTCCGCCACACCATTTAGGAGAGGAGTTCGTCATGTCGTCACGTCATCGCCTTGCCGTTGGTGCCGCTCTCGCAGCGGGGATCAGCCTGTACAGCGCTGGGGCCCTGAAGGCCCAGACCGCATCCGAATCACCTGGCGTCCGCATCGGGTCGCTACGCTGCGACGTCGCGCCTGGCACGGGCTTCGTGTTCGGCTCGACACGCAACATAAGCTGCGTCTTCTCGCCCACCAGCGGCCGGACGGAACGCTACAATGGCGAGATCAACCGCTATGGCGTGGACATCGGCTTCGTCGGGTCCGCGGTGATCCTGTGGGGCGTGCTCGCCACATCCCAGGATGTTCGCCCGGGCCTGCTGGCGGGTACCTATGTCGGCGCCTCCGCCGGTGCGACGGCTGGCGTCGGCGTCGGCGCGAACGTGCTGCTGGGCGGCAGCAACCGCTCCATCGCGCTCCAGCCGATCAGCATCGAGGGTAACACCGGCCTGAACCTCGCGCTCGGCGTCGGCGAACTCACGCTCAACGCCACACAGTAGCCTTCCCCTCGGCGCAACTCGGCTCGTGGCCTGCCTGGCGCGGGCCGGGTGGGCTGGCCTTCAGCCCGTGCAGCCGAGCGGGAGGGCGATGTTGCAGACCAGGCCTGCTGCCTCCCACTGCTTCGTAATCGTGCCCTGCAGCTGGCTTTCGATCAGCGTCCGGATGAGGTGCGATCCAAACCCGAGTTGTGATGGCGCACCCGCCAGCGGCGGGCCGCCACGCTCGGTCCAGCGCAGGCGCAGCGTTGCGCCCTCCATCCACCACTCGATGTGCAGCGTGCCGTCGAGCGCGGACAAAGCGCCATACTTGGCGGCGTTGGTTGCGAGCTCGTGCATTGCCATGGAGAGTGGCTGTGCGGCATCGACCTCGATGGTGACGGCAGGGCCATCGAGCGTGATGGACGGTGTCTGGCCCAGCTCCTCCCTCGCGAAATGGCCGACCTCGTTCTGGATGATGTCGCGCAGCGCAGCACCGCGCCAGCGCCCCTGGCCGAGCAGCCCGAGCGTCCGGCTGAGCGCACGCACCCGCGCATCCATCACCTCCACCAGCGCCTCCGCGCTGTCGGCCTTGGTCATGCGCAGCAGGCTCGAGACGACCATCAGCGCGTTCTTCGCGCGATGCTCCACCTCATGCGCCATGATGGTCGTCAGCTCCTCGCTCTGCTTGCGGTCGGTGATGTCGTACGCGACGCCGATCATCCGTGCAGGCGCGAGCAGGTCGCCCGCCTGAAAGCTCGCCCGGACCGCGACCCAGGTAACGGGCGCCCCGCCATTCTCGCTCGGGCGTCGGAGGCGAAACTCACCGCGCAGGTTCACGCCGACGCGTTCATCGGTGATCAGCGCGCGCAGGGCGTCCTGGTCCTCCTGCTTCACGCAGGCGAGCATCTCGGCCAGCGTGGGCGGCGCGCTCGCGTCATCGAGTCCCCAAAGCTTCGCCATTCTGCGCGAACAGGTCAGCGTGCCCGCGGACGGCACCCATTCCCAGGTGCCGATGCCAACCGCCTCCTGCGCGAGGCGCAACCGTGCATCGGTGTCGGCCAGCGCCAGCTCGGTCATGCGCAGCTGCGTCACGTCCAGGTGTGCGCCGCGCAGATAGACCGGCTTGCCGGCGCGATCGCGTTCGATGCGGCCGCGCGACATGATCCAGCGGATCTCGCCCTTGGGCGTGACGATCCGGTAGGTCTGCGAATAATCCTCGCGGCTCGGGTCGGCGAGTGCCGCGAGGACATGCGCCTCCGCCCGGTCCCGGTCATCGGGATGCAGCCGCCGCACCCAATCCTCATGCGTCTCCCGCGTTTCCACGGCCGGCAGGCCGTGCAGGCTCATGTATTCGGCCGAGCGGATATTGACGCCACTGCGCGTGTGGAATTCGAAGGTGCCGATCATGCCGATCTCCTCGGCGCGGCGAAGCCGGTCCATCCCGCGTGCGACGTCGCCACGCAGCCCCTGGTTCATGTCGGCCAGGCGGATCTGGTCGCGCCGGACCTTGAGGCTCAGCAGAAGCAGCATCAGCGTGGCGGGAAGGGCAAACGCGACATGCCCTTTTATGCCGGTGCGCCAGGCGGCCGCGAGCTCGGCGCGGGGCCGCAGCGCGAGCGCGTGGGCGGCGAACTCACTGACGGGCGTCACCGCCCCGAGTGCGACGCCCGGCATCCAGGTGTCGGGCAAGGTTTCGAATATCCTGGGTCCGCGCCCGGCCATCGCCGCAACGATGGGCCCGTCCACCGGCGCGCGTGCGATCGCCGCCTGTTCGCCTGAGGTGATCGCGAGCACATCGCCATTATCGTGCATCAGGGCGATGGTGTCCGTCGGCATCATGAGCAACTGCCTCAGGCCGTCCGCGACTTCGCCGGAGCGGACGAAGATCAGCGCCACTCCGTCGAACACGTCCTGGCCAGGCTGAAAATTGCCCGATCCTTCGCGCCGCCGCGCCACCGGGAAGACGTACTCGCGCGTCTCGGCTGAGCGCGCGGCGGGGCCGACATGGACCGCGGTCGAGGGTGCCTCGCGAAGTGCTGTGAAATGGCTGCGCGTAAGATGGCGTTCGGCGCGGTCGACCGGAAAGCGTTCACTGCTGACCAGGACCGCGCCGTTGCGGTCCAGCAGCATCGCCGCATCCCCGTGCGAGATCTCGCCCAGGATGCGGCGCAGCTCAAGGTGCAGCCGGTTTTCATCGGCGCGGATGTCATCGTCGGTCAGCCCGGTCAGCCGGTCGTTCATTCGCCCGACGGCGACGGTGTAGGTGCTGAGCGCACGCGCCGCGTACTCGGCCGCTGATCCCGCCGATCGCCGCATGGCGATCGCCGCGTCTTCCTTCACCTCACGCCAAGTGAGCCAGGCCGCGCCAAAGACCATGGTCAACGGCATCAGCACCGCGACAACGGGGAGAATGCGCGCCAGACGGGACAGCCGCTGGGGTATGCCCGCACCGTCCCGAACGCTGCGCGCGCCATCAGGCAGGCGGTAGAGGCGCAGCCATTTTCGGCCCGGCGTAGCGATGGTGTTCAACGACGCCTCTCTTCCATGTGTACAATCCATACGTCGTCCGGGGCGGCACTTTCAACAGCGCCGCGGTCCATTCCGACCGGGAAGCGCATTTGATCGCGCCGCTGTGCGGCACGTCGCGCATGGTTTGCCGATCAAGCTGTCAGCTTGTCTAAGAAGCCGCTGCGTTCCGGAGCCTACCGGCTACGCGGCTTGCTTGTGACGCGCTCGATCGCGGCGCGCAGGGGCGTGGCCGCCGCCTCGAAGCCGGTCCACGAGTCGCGGCCGGGCTTTTCATCCAGAAGTGCCGCCAACCGCGTGCCCGCCGGGTTCAGCGAGGAGGTGATGGCAGACCAGGGCAGCGGCCGGGCGACCGGCGCGCCCGGGCGTGCCCGCGGCGACCATGAGGCGATCGCCGTCGAGAGCCGGTCATTTCGAAGATAATCGAGGAAGATGCGTCCTGTTCGCGCTTTCTTGGCCATGGTCGTGGTGTATCGGCCCGGCGAGTCGTGCTCCATCAGACCGCAGACCAGCCGCGCGAACTGCTTGGTGGCCGCCCAGTCCGGCACCTGACCCTTGGTGTCGAGCGGCACGACAAGGTGCAGCCCCTTGCCTCCGGTGACCCGGGGGAAGGAGGCGAGGCCCAGCGCCTTCAGCCTCACGCGCAGGTCCTCCGCGGCGGTGATGACGGCGTCGAAGCCGAGCCCCTCGGCGGGGTCGAGGTCGAAGACGAGGCGGTCCGGCACGTCCGGACGATCGGCCTTGGCGCCCCAGGGGTGCAACTCGACCGCCGAGACCTGGGCCAGCGCCATTAGCCCCGCCTCGTCATCGATGCGCATGTAGGGTCTTGCCTGGCCGGCCACCTCGACGGCGCCGATCAGCGGCGACTGACCGCGCATGGCGTGACGCTGAAAAAACAGCTCACCGCCAATGCCATCAGGGGCGCGGAGGAGTGACAGCGGCCGACCCGCCACCCCGGCGAGGATGCGGTCCGCGTAGCGCTCGTAATAGGCGGCGAGGTCGCCCTTGGTCAGGGCGCGCTGCCCCTCTGCTGCGGGCCAGATGACCCGCTCGGGATGGGTCAGGCGCGCGGCGCCGGAACGCCGGCGCGGCGCTGTCCTTGCGGCGGGATCGGGGGGCGGCGGCGCCGGCGCGGCGACCTCCTCGGCCACCACCTCCTCGGCGGGCTTATCCTCGCACAGTCCCAGGAAGCTCGCGTGGCGGAGGATGCCGGCGTCGGTCCAGCCGCCATGCGCGACTTCGGCGACCAGGGTTGGCTCCACCCAGGTCACGGCGCTGGTCCGCGGCGGCTTGGCGCCGGTAAAGGGTGGGGTCGCACGATGCAACGGCTTGAGTTGCGCGAGCAGCGATGTCGCCGCCTTGCCGGAAAACCCGGTGCCGACGCGTCCGAGATACACCAGGCCCTCGCCGCGCCTGGCGCCGACGAGCAGCGCACCAAGGCCGCGCCCGGCCTTGTCGGCGGACCAGCCGCCGATGACAAACTCCTCCCGCCCACGGCACTTCGCCTTCACCCAGGCATCGCCGCGGCCGGAGGTGTAGGGCGCGTCGCCGCGCTTGGAGACGATCCCCTCCATCGACAGCTTGCACGCGGAGGCGAGCACGGCCTCCCCCGGTGCGGTGAAGTGATCGAGGTAGCGCAGCGTTCCCACCGGCTGGGGCAGCAGCTCCGCAAGCCGCGCCTTGCGCGCGCGCTGCGGCTCCCCGCGCCAATCGCGCGTGCCGTCGTGCAGCAGGTCGAACACGTAGCAGACCATAGGCGCCGAGCCCTCGCCCGCGAGCGTGGCCTGAAGCAGGGAGAAGCTCGGCTGGCCCTGTGCATCCACGGCCACGACCTCGGCATCGAGCAGCGCATCGGGCAGACCCGACGCATCCTTCGCGACTGTGGGAAAGCGCTCGGTCCAGTCGAGACCGGTGCGGGTGCGGATGACGGCGCGGCCACCGGAGATGCGCAGCTGCACGCGGTAGCCATCGAGCTTGAGCTCATGCATCCAATCCTCGTCGCGGGGCGGGCTGGCGACCAGGCGGCAGAGCTGCGGCGGTACGAAATCGGGCATCGCCGTGCCGGGTTGCTTCGTGGCGCGTGCCGCCTTGGCGGGTTTGGCGCTGGGTGGCGAAGGCTGCTCGCTCGCCGCTCTGGCCGTCCGCGCTGGCTTCGGCGGATCGACGGCGGGGCCTGGAGCAGACTTGGTCGGCGCTGCCTTTTGCGTCGTGGGCGACGCCGCTGCGATCTCTTCAAGCGTGCGCCCGCTCTCGACCGAGGTCTCGGCCCGCAGCACGGCATCGCCCGCACCGGGCGTAGCCATGCTGTCGCGCTCCTTGATGAGCAGCCAGTTATGCCGCTCGGGCTTCTCGCCCGCGCGCGGCTTCAGGCGCACCAGCACGAAGCCGCCCTTCAGCCGCTCCCCCGACAGGACGAATTTGAGCTCCCCGCGCGCAAGGTCGGCCTCCACCGTGTCGGCGTGCAGCGGCGCCCAGGCGCCACGGTCCCAGATCTGCACGGTGCCGGCGCCGTAGCCTGGCGCGGGGATGATGCCCTCGAAATTTCCATAGTCGAGGGGGTGATCCTCCACTTCCACCGCTAGGCGCTTGTCAGCGGGATCAAGCGAAGGGCCGCGCGTCACCGCCCAGGACTTCAGAACGCCTTCCCATTCGAGGCGGAGGTCGTAGTGCAGCCGGCGCGCGGCATGGCGCTGGATGATGAAGCGCAGCGGTCCGGCGGTGGAAGCGGCTTCTCCGCGCGGTTCAGGTGTGCGGGTGAAGTCGCGCTTGGCGTGGTAGGGCGCCAGCGGGTCGGGGCGCCGCGCCATCGCCTATCCCGCCGCGCGCTTGCGCGGTTTGGCTGCGACCTTCGGGGCGGGCTTCGATTTTGCGTCGGCAGCCTTCGCCGGTGCTGGCTTGGACGACTTGGCAGTGACCTTTGCCGCTGACTTCTCCGCCGCGATCTTGCGCTTGTTGTCGCCGCCACTGCCTTCAAGGCTTTTCCGCAGCGCCTCCATCAGGTCGATCACGTTGTCCTCGCGGGGCGGGGGCGCGGTCACGCCGCCGTCGCCGCCATCCTGCTTGCTGCGGATCAGCTCGCGCAGTGCGTCCTCATAGCGGTCGGTGAACTCCGAAGGATCGAAGGGGCCGGCCTGCTGGGCGATGATGCGCTCTGCAATGTCGATCATCCCCTGGTTGGTCTTGGCTGCGGGCACCGAGTCGAACAGCGCCTTGTCCGCGCGGACCTCGTCATGGCTGCGCAGCGTGGTCACCAGCATGCCCTTGCCGCGCGGCTCAATCGCGACGATTCGCTCCCGCGTGCCCATCACGACGCGGGCGAGCGCAATCTTGTTTGCATGCGCCATCGCCTCGCGAATGACGGTGAAGGCGTCGAGGCCGGCCTTGCCGTCAGGGACCAGGTAGTAGGGGTCATTCCACCAGATGCGGTCGATTTCGGAGGCATCGACGAAGCGTTCGATATCGAGCGTACGCGTGCTCTCGAGACGGACCGACTTGATCTCCTCGTCGGTGAGCAGGACGTATTGGTCCTTCTCGTATTCGAAGCCGCGGACCAGCTGCTTACGCTCGATCTCGCCCACCTCTGGGTCGATGGTCTGGGTGCGGATACGATTGCCGGTGGCGGGATTAATCAGGTGGAAGCGGATGTTGTCCGCCGTGCTGGTCGCCGGGTACAGCGATACCGGGCAAGCCACCAGCGACAGCCGCAAATGACCTTCCCATGTCGGACGCTGTGCCATTATCGACCCTCCTTCTGGAACGGAAACGTGCCGTCATGGACAGGGTTTCATGATGCCCGGACGCTTGCCTTCGGGACGGGATCCCGAGGCTTGACCGACCGAGACCGCGCCAGACGGCGCGCTGCCGACGCAGGTCTAGACGCGTGCGCCCACGCGGCGCGCGATGTCGATGCGATACTTCGACGTCAGCACGATATTGTCGCAGGCCCAGCCATCGCCGAGGTCCTGAAGAAAGGTCAGTGCCGCGGCCTCGCCGGACAGCAACCCGTCATTGGGGCCGAGCCAGTTGATGACCAGGATCGTCGCCGATGGCGCGGCGCTCGCGTCGCAACGCTGCGCGAGGATGTGCAGATCCTTGAGCAATCCAAAATCAAGCAGCTCCGACAGGATGATGAGATCGAACTCGCCCGCCGGCCAGTCGCGCGGGATCGCCATCCGGGCCAAGCGGCGCTGCGGCAGTGCGGCACAGCGTGCCTCGGGGGGCGACGCCTCGACGGGATCGATGCCCAACAGCGCATCGCAGGCCGGCGCGAGCCGCTCCGTCAGCGTGCCGATAGAGCAGCCAACCGCGACAGCATTGTGGAACCGCCGCCTGGGAAGGGCGCGAAGCGTGGCCGTGTACTTCGCATCCTCGTACTCGCTCGTCGCGAGGTCCCCGTGATGCGGTTTACGTGCGTAAAGCTGCGTGAAGGGATCGGTGCGCGTGGACGGGTTCATGGCTGCATCCGGGCCAAGCGATAGCCATGCCGCCAAGACGCACTCCTGCAGGTGCCGAATTCAATCCGCGCCACGTTGGACGTCTCCCGTCATCAGTGAGGCGTCGAATGCAGGAGCACCCTGCTGCCGCCCCAAAGCCGCGAGGCGCATCAACCCCGGCCGGTGCGCCGCCCGAACGAAGCGCCGTCCGTTGCGGTGCCCTATCGGGCCGCATTCGCAGTGCCGGTTGTTATCCCAGCCCGCGTAGTCCGTGATCGGGTAGATGCAGACCGCGCGCAGGGGTACGCCCATTTCCAACGCCGCCTCCGCCTCGGCCGCGACATAAGCGGTCCAGCCGACGCCATCTGGCTCCTCCGCACCTGTCTCGCTGAGCACGAGAGGGCGGTTGAAGCGCTTCGCGGCGTCGAGCAGAAGGTCGCGAAGCGGACGATATTGCGGGTGTCCGCGCGGGACCCGGGTGTCATCTTCGCGCCATTGATTGTGCGGATAGAAGTTCCACCCGATCACGTCGATGGCGGTCGGATCGGCGGCGAGGATCCACTCGATGGCAGCCGTCGAGGCTCGCATGTAGCCTTCCGCGACGGCGCCGCCCGCGGTCTGGTGTACCAGGATCAGCGGCTCACACACGACGATCGGCGCGTGCTCACCGATCGCACGCAGCGCACGTACGGTGGCCAGATGAGCGAGGACGAGCTGCCACTTCAGCCGATCGCCGCTGAGGCTGTGGAAAGGATGGAAGCCCCCCGTCGCGCCACCTGCCCAGGCCCAGAACGCCATCTCGTTCACCGGCACCCAGCCTGCGACATCGCTGCCCTCAGCGCGCAGCATCCGCGCCGACGCTACGGCGAAGTCAGCCAGGCGCTGGGGAAAATCAGGGCTCCAGATATCGATGTGGTCGGGGACGCCCCAGTGGCAGATGCCCCACACCACCGAGACGCCGGCAGCCTTCGCCGCGCGCACCTGTCGGATCGCCGAGCTGAAATCATACTGCCCTGGCACCTTCTCGATGAGGTGCCAGCGCAGCGATTCGCGAGCGCAACTGATCCCCAGCGAACGTAGCAGAGCATGGTCGAGATACGCCCATCGCTCATGCCCGCTGGAAACCACGGAGTCGACGCGGCCGAGATCCACGAGGCGGCGATGTGACGCCGCCTCGAAGCCGCCCCAGACGAAGCCGGTGTTCATGACCCGCGCCTATTCCGCGGCGCTCATCCTCTCGGTGCCTGCCATGAGCAGCCGGCGAGCGGTCGAAAGAGCCTGGCCTACCACCTGGTCCATGTTCATGTACCGATACGTCCCGAGGCGGCCTAGGAAGGTAACGTTCGGCTCGGCATCGGCCAGCGCCTCGTAGCGCTTGTACAGCGCGTGGTTCTTCGGGTTCGGCACGGGGTAGTAGGGCTCGCCCTCGCCCGAGGAGCGCTCATAGCAGAGGCTCGTCATGCGATGCTTCTGGCCGGTCATGTGCTTGAACTCGGTGCACCGCGTGTACGGCGTGTCGAGCGAAGGGAAGTTGATGGTCGCGACGGGCTGGACGAATTCCTCCGCCCGCGTCTCGTGCTCGAACACAAGCGAGCGGTAGGAGAGCTCGCCGTAGCGATAGCCGAAGTAGTGATCGACCGGGCCGGTGAACACCATGTGATTGAAGCGATCGCGAGGAACGTTCGCGTAGTCCGTGGAAGTCAACACCGTGATGTTCGGGTGGTCGAGCAGGTTCTCGAACATGCGCGTGTAGCCGTGCCGCGGCATGCACTGGTGGCGGTCGAGGAAGTATCGATCATCGTCGGAGGTGCGCGTCGGCACGCGCGCCGTGACGGAGCGGTCAAGCTGAGACGGATCAATACCCCACTGCTTGACCGTGTAGCCGTAGAACAGCTTCTCGTAGAGCTCGCGGCCGACCGAGGAGACGACGAAGTCACGTGCGGAGGCGATCTCCGACATCGGCTGGGAGAGCGAGGCCAGGAAAGCCTCCGTCTCCGCGTCAGTGCGCAGATGCTCACCGAAGATGCGGTTGAGCGTGGTGCGATTGATCGGCATCGGCACGAGTCCGTGCTCGGTCCGCGACAGCACCCGGTGTTCGTAGGCGTGCCATTCGGTGAAGCGGGAGAGGTAACGCAGAACCTCATCGCTGTTCGTGTGGAAGATGTGCGGGCCGTAGCGGTGCACAAGCAGACCGGCGGCGTCATGCTCATCGAATGCATTGCCCGCGATGTGGGGCCGCTTGTCGATCACCAGCACGCGCTGCCCGGCACTCGCCAGGCGCTCGGCCATCACGGAACCGGCAAAGCCGGCGCCCACGACGAGAGCGTCGGCCATCTTCGCACCACGTGCGTGCAGGTAGGGCATCGCCGGGCCGCGGTGCTCGGCGCGCGACACCAGCTCAGCCATCGACGTGAAGATGCCGTCCCATGAAATCGTCGCGAGGAGGTCATCCACGGCGTCGAAGTCGGAGTCGTCGTGCTCGCGCATCGCGGCCTCGATCGCATCGACAAATCCCGGAGCGTCGGCCGCGATTCGTACGGCAGTCATGCCATCGAACCGGCGCACGACATCGGTGATTGCGGTGGAGACGACGCGCTTGCCGCCGGCCAGGTATTCAGGCGCCTTGGTCGGGCTGATGAAGCGGGTGGCCTCGTTCAGGGCAAACGGCATCAACGCCACGTCCCAATGCGCGAGATAGGATGGCAACTGGCCGTAGTCCCGCGAGCCAAGCCAGTGGATGTTGCTGGCCTGCGGCAGTTCGGAGGGCTTCAGCTTTGCCACCGGGCCGACCATCACGATGTTCCAGTCGGGCCGTGCCGCCGCGATGCCGGCGATCAGGTCCATGTCCAGGCGTTCATCGATCACGCCGAAATAGCCGATCTTAGACGCCGCGACATGGCGCTGATCCGAGGGCTCGCTCAAGGTCCCGCGAGCGGTCATGAAGTGCGCGAGGTCGACGCCCGAGGGGAAGCAGTGAATGTTGCCGTGCGAGTCCTTGCGCGCCTCATAGAGGGACTGGCCCCCGGTGAAGACCACGTCGGCCGCGCGCATCAAATCCTGCTCGAGCAGCTTCAACTCGGGGGAGGCAAAGCGGAACGCCGAAAGCTCGTCCATGCAGTCGAACACGACGGCCTTCCAGGCGACATGTGCGGTGAAGCGGCGTGCGGCGGGCGTGTAGTACCAAGCCGTGGCGGACCCGACCTCAGTCAGCAGCTCATCGAGCAGCATGCGCAGCGCACTAGTGTCCGCCGGGTCCGGAAGCACGGGGGTGATCAGGTGGACGCCGGTCGCACTGCAAACCGAGCGCTCCAGCATGGCGACGGAGCCGCCGACAGGTTCTTCAAAGAAATAGGTGGGCCGTACGCGTGCGAAGCGGGAAATGATATGCTGGGGACGTTGGAAAACGGAATGCCAGCGCAGGTGGGAGAAGCAGATCAGCGGCGTCGCGTCGCCGCGCGAGCGCTTGTCGCTCGGATTGATGAACGTCATTCCGGTGTCCCTTGCGGATTTGAATTTCAAGGCGAAAGAGCAATTGTTTCAGTTATTTATGGACTATCGTGTCCATCCGGGCTTCAATCACCGAACGCCATTTCACCGCCACGGTTGCGCCAAACCGTAGCCAAGTTGGTGCGAAGTGAACGCGGGGGGAGTGTCAATGACAGGTCTTTGCAAATCGTCGCGCGCGAGGCCTAAATCCTCGCGATGAACACCATGGCCCTGATGGCATTCGCCCGGCGGTTCGCCGCGTGAGGCGCACGACATTTCGCGGCATCGCGCTTCCCTACCTGCTGCTCGCGCCGCAGCTGGTGGTGACTGGCCTGTTCTTCTTCTGGCCTGCGGGACAGGCGGTCTACCAATCGCTGCTCCGGGAGGATGCCTTCGGGCTCTCCAGCGAGTTCGTGGGGCTGGAGAACTTCATCGACGTCCTGAGCGACGCCGACTGGCGCGCGGCAGCGCTGCGCACGGCGGTGTTCTCGATTTCCGTTGCGGCGCTTGCGCTTAGCTCGGCGCTGTTCCTCGCCGTGCAGGCGGATAAGCACATCCGCGGCGCCGGCACCTATCGCACCTTGTTGATCTGGCCCTATGCGGTCGCACCAGCCATCGCGGCCGTACTGTGGCTGTTCATGGTGCATCCGAACATCGGTCTGTTCGGGCGCGGGCTGAATGCCCTCGGCGTGCCGTGGGACTACAAGCTGAACGGTGACCAGGCGCTGCTCGTCGTCATCTTGGCCAGTGCGTGGAAGCAGGTGAGCTATAACTTCATCTTCTTCCTCGCGGGGCTGCAGGGCATCCCCAGGCCGGTGCTGGAGGCGGCCGCCATCGACGGCGCGAGCCCCATGCGGCGCTTCTGGACCGTGGTGTTCCCGCTGCTCAGCCCGACCGCGTTCTTCCTGCTGGTCGTAAACCTCGTCTATGCCTGCTTCGACACATTCGGCGTCATCCACGCTCTGACGCAGGGCGGGCCAGGCAAGAGCACGGAGACGCTTATCTACCGTGCCTATACCGATGGCGTGTCGAACCTCAACCTCGGGTCCAGCGCGGCGCAAAGCGTGATCCTGATGATCCTCGTCATCGCGCTGACCTTTGTTCAGTTCCGCTTCGTCGAACGCAAGGTGCACTACTGATGGCCGTCGCGGCGGAGGTCCTGGCACGGCGCAGCGCGCGCCGGCGACGACGCGAGACGGTGATCACCCATGCCTGCCTGGTCATCGGCGTGCTGGTCTTTGCCTTTCCGATCTATCTGGCGCTGATCGGGTCCACCCATTCCTCCGGCACGATCGGGCGCGGCGACGTGCCGCTGCTGCCGGGCCCTGACACGGCTGCCAACTACGCCCAGGCCTGGGGCATCGGCGGCGGCCGATTCATGGGCGTGCCGGCGGGCGGGATGCTGCTCAACAGCCTACTGATGGCGACGCTGATCGCGGTGGGGAAGATCGCCATTTCGCTGACCTCGGCCTATGCCGTCGCGTTCTTCCGCTTTCCGCTGCGCATGGTGTTCTTCTGGCTGATCTTCATCACGCTGATGCTGCCGGTCGAGGTGCGCATCATTCCGACCTTCCAGGTGATGGTCGAGCTCAACATGACCAACACCATGCAGGGCCTGGTCATCCCGCTGATCGCGAGTGCGACGGCCACGCTGCTGTTCCGCCAGTTCTTCCTCACCATCCCCGACGAGTATGTTGAGGCGGCGAAGATCGACGGCGCCGGACCCGTGCGCTTCTTCTTCGACGTGCTGCTGCCGCTGAGCCGGACGAACATCGCGGCCCTGTTCGTCATCCTGTTCATCTACGGATGGAACCAGTACCTCTGGCCGCTGCTGATCGTGAATGATCGCGGTCTGGAGACCATCGTCGTTGGCCTGACCAAGATGATCGGTTCGGGTGATTCGCAAAATGAGTGGAATGTGATCATGGCGACGGCGATGCTCGCCATGCTGCCCCCGGTGGGTGTGGTGGTGCTGATGCAGCGGTGGTTCGTGCGTGGGCTGACGGAGACCGAGAAGTAATGGCCACCCTCGCCCTGCGCGGCATTCGCAAATCATTCGGACCGACCGCCGTCCTCCACGGCGTCGACCTCGATGTGGACGACGGCGAGATGATCGTGGTCGTCGGCGCCTCCGGCTGCGGCAAGTCGACGCTGCTGCGCATCGTGGCTGGGCTTGAGACCGCGAGCGCGGGACGCGTGCTGATCGCGGACCAGGACGTGACCGCGCTGGAGCCCGCCGACCGCGACGTCGCGATGGTGTTCCAGAACTATGCGCTCTACCCGCATATGAGCGTGTTCCAGAACATGGCCTACGGGCTCAAGATCCGCGGCCTGCCGAAGGCGGAGATCATCCGCCGCGTGGATGAGGCTGCGGCGCTTCTCGACATCGGCATGCTGCTGGAACGCAAGCCGCGCCAGCTCTCCGGCGGCCAGCGCCAGCGCGTGGCGATGGGCCGAGCCATTGTGCGTGAGCCCAAGCTGTTCCTGTTCGATGAGCCGCTGTCCAACCTGGACGCCAAGCTGCGCGTGCAGATGCGCGCGGAGATCCGGCGCCTGCAGAAGCGGCTCGGCGTCACCTCACTCTTCGTCACGCATGACCAGGTGGAGGCGATGACGCTCGGTGACCGCCTTGTCGTCATGCATGCCGGCCACGCCGCGCAGATTGCGACACCGATGGAGGTGTGGGAGCGCCCCGCGGACACCTATGTCGCGGGCTTCATCGGCAGCCCCTCGATGAATTTCCTGGCCGCGACGCTGGAGGCGGGCGGTGGCGCCGCGCGCCTTGCCAATGGCCTGGTGCTGCCCTTCGCCGATGGCCGGCGCGCGGGTGAGGCGGGCCACAAGCTCACGCTCGGCATCCGTCCGGAGCATCTGCGGCCCCAGGCTGGCGGCCTGCGCGTGATGGTGGAACTCGTGGAGCCGCTGGGAGCGGAGAGCCTGCTGCACGGCCGCCTTCCGGACGGCGCGGAGATGACGGTGAAGCTCGCCGGCGCCATCCATGCCGACGGGGAGCTGGAGGTGATGCCGATGGCCGAGGCGCTGCACGTCTTCGATGGCGAAAGCGGCAAGCGGATCGAGGCGCTGGATCAATCCACCACGCGGTAGATGCGCCAGCGCCCGTCCTGCGCCTCAACCAACCGGAAGCGCGGATCGGTGGCAAACGGATCCCGCGACCAGGCGCCGTCCGATGCGGCCAGCAGGACCACCCGGCAGCCATAGGATGCGGCCAACGCGGTCAGGTCCTCCGGCGTGCCCGTGCCGTCGAAGACCCGCAGCATCGCATCCCAGATCGCCACGCGCTGCTCCGTCGGCATGGCGACGAAGGCGAGCGCGACCTCCAGGCCGCCGAAGCAGGAGCGGCGGTCGGCCATCAACGCCCAGGAGATGTTCACCTCCCAGGGCGTGACCCGGCGCATCAGACGCGGATTGTTGATCACGCGCTCATCGGGTGCCGTATGGCGCCGCACCGCCGCCCACATCGCCGGTGCCTGCTCGAATTCGCGCGACTGTGCGGAGGGGACGCCGCGAATATTGCCCTTCAGCAGGTCGATGCCGTCCGGTGCCGCGGCCGCGACCACGGCGAGCATCCCGACGGCGGTCAGACGCGGCCGCGTGTGCCAGGCGCGCGCTACCGCCGCACCCGCCGCGACGGTCAGCACCAGCAGCCCGGGCACCACCGCACGCCAGCCGAGATCATTGTTCTCGCCCGTCGTGCTCACCAGAAGCCAGCCGCAGAGCAGGCTTGCCAGGGCCAGCAGCGCCAGCGCGGTGGCGTCGAGGCTGCCCTCTGGGTGGCGCGGCGACAGCCGGCGCCACTGGCGCAGCGCAAAGGCGGCGCCGATGACCGCGACCGGGAAATCCACGAGCAGCATCACCCAATAGGCCGGCACGTCGAGGATGCGGCGCACGCTCGCCGGCACCGCATCGCCCAACACCCGCACATGGTCGATGCTGATGGGCGCGCCGCCGCCACGCGCGCGTCCCGCCGCCACCATCTCGGCCACCATCGGCGCGATGAGTGCCACGGCACCCAGCGCGGCCGCGACACCGGCGAGGAGATACAGGTCCCGCCAGCCCGGCCGCGCCACCGGCAGCAGCGCGAGCCCCGTCGCCACGCCCGCTACGGCCATCACCACGCCGCCCACCCAGACCGAGCTGCCGAATCCCGCCGCCATCACCAGCGCCATCACCGCGGCGCCGCGCACGGAAGGCTGCGCCGCAAGTCGCGCCAGCAGCAGCGCCGCGACCACCGCGCATCCGCCGGCGGCCAGGTGATGCGGGCTCCAGCTCGCCTGCACCAGCCATCCGCCGAGCCCCGTCGCAGGGCGCATCACCTGGTCCCGCGCGGCATCGCCGAACATCCAGGCGAGCGTCGGACGCAGCGACCCCGTCGCGCAGGCGAGGAGTACGACGAGCGGTGCTACGCGGCTGCGCGCGAAGTGGAAGGCGAGGCCCGCCATCAGCGACAGCGTCGAGAAGCCCGTGAACCAGGTCGCCGCAGCATCCGCTTCCCAGGCGCTGCCGCCGGCGAGGCGCCCCAGCTGCGCCGCGCCGACCTGCCACAGGTAGTAGTAGGGAACGCCTGGGGTTGTGCCTGGCTCCGCGAAGACCGGGTTGATCGGCGGGATACCGTTTCGGATGAACTCGGCGACCAGCGCGATCTTCGCATGGTCGTAGATGGGCGCTGCCAGGATCACACCGTCCGCGGTGAATTTCGGCAGGATCGCCATGGCTGGGCCGAGTGCGAGCACCGCCGCGCCGGCATAGGCCCAGGCCGGCAAGCCCTCGCCATCCCCCTCGCGCCGTGGACGCCAGGCGAGCAGCAGCACGAGCAGCGCCCCGCCCAGCATCGTCCACACCGACAACCCGAACAGCTGCGCGAGTGACAGCGCCGCCGCGTTCTGCACCGCCCAGCCGAGCGCCAACCCGCATCCCGCCGGCAGCCGCAGCCGCCGCGCAAGCGCCCAGCCGACACCGCCCCACAGCAGGATCGCCACAAGGGCGCAAAGCAGGACGGAGAGGGATGATGCCATGCGCCCGGGGCTAACCCATCACGCGCGGGCCGACCACCCTACATTCCGGCGAACCAGTTGAAGCCCTGGTCTTCCCAGAAGCCGCCGGAATAGGTGTTCGTCACCTCGATCGCGCGCAGCCATTTCGGGTTCTTGTAGCCGAGCTTCACCGCCGTGCGCAGGCGGATCGGGTAGCCATAGGGATCGCCGATCGGCTCGCCCGCATACTTCGTCGCGAGGATGGTCTGTGCGTGCAGCGCGGAGGCCATGTCGATGCTTTCCATGTAGTCGTCATTGCCGTGGAAGACGACGTACTTCGCGCGCAGATCGGCCCCCACGCGCGTGAGGAACTGGCGCAGGTTCGGCCCCGACCACTGGCCGATATAATCCCAGCCCTCGACGCAGATGTGCTTGATGATGATCTCCTGCTCGGGCAGCGCGTAGAGCTGGTCGATGGTCCAGGACGCCTTCTCCGCAATCAAGCCGGACAGCTCCAGCTTCCAGGTGCTGATGTCGATCGGACGCACATCCTCGATCTCGTAATAGGCGTTGAACCGCGGCGGCCGCACGACCAGCGAGGCGTCATAAGTGCGCGCGAGTTTGGTGGGGTCGAACAGCCAGGCCTGCACCGCGTCGTTGAAGGCGGACACGCTGCGCAGCACCGACTGAACCGCATCGCGGTCGGACACGTTGCACCCTGTCAGCAGCGGCAGCGCGCCAAGCGCGAGGCTGCCCTTAAGGATGCCGCGACGGTTGATGTCCCGCACCACCGTGCGGTGCTCGGCGAGGATGGTGTGATCGGGTGTGGCAACCGGGCGGAAGCGCGAGACGGTTTTCGGGCGCAGGAGCATGTCAGCCTCCGGTCACGAATGCGGGGAGGGGGTGGGCCGGCGCGGTCCGCCGGTGATCATCGCCAGGATCGTCCTGGGCACCAGCAGCGCGAGTGCCACGTGCACGATCATGAAGGCCACGATCAGCGCCATGCCGATGAAATGCGCGAGCCGTGCGCCCTGGAAGTCGTAGAACAGCCAGACGAGATGATCGAACTGCACCGGCTTCCAGATCGCGAGGCCGGAGACGACCTGCACGATGATGATCGCGATGACGCCCAGATACATCGCCTTCTGCACGGCGTTGTATTTGCTGATGTCCGCATGATCGAGCTGGAAGGTCATCGCCGCGATGACGTCGCGGAACACCGACCGCGGGGAGACCGGCAGCAGCATCCGGCGGAACCGGCCCGAGGCGATCCCGTAGCCCAGGTAGATCAGCCCGTTCAGCATCAGCACCCACATGCCCAGGAAGTGCCACTGCAATGCATGCTGCGCCCACACACCCAGTGTGATGGCATCGGGGAAATGCAGGAAGCCGAAGATAACCTCGTCATTGTATATCTTCCACCCGCTCATGATCATGATGACCATGGCGACTGCATTCGTCCAATGCATGACGCGCAGGATTGCCGGATGCATCTTATCTTGGCGTCGAGATGCTGGCACTGTACTCGCCTCATTCATGGCCTTGGCTTCCGAATGCTGTGGACATCTTCTGGTCTCCGGCGTATTGGCGGGTGGTCCATCGCTCAAGGAAGCCCACCATGCGCAGTGTCTTCGCCGTCCTGGCCCTCAGCGTTACGCTCGCCTCGCCGGTTCATGCGCAGGACCGTCGCCTTGAGGCTGGCGTGGAGCCCACGGTGACTTCCGACATCGCGCCGGAGGAGCGGATGCGGAGGCGCCATCCGCAGAATGTCCGCGCCGGCGACCTGGTGGGCCTGCCGCTGCTCGACGTGCGCGATCGCACGCTCGGCCGGGTGGAGCGCGTTGTTCGCGACGGCCAGGGCAAGGTGGTGCTGGTGGTGCGCAGCGGCGGCTGGTTCGACAGCGGCCGCCCCGTCGGCGTGCCGATGGAGACGGTCGCGATCCTGGGCCGGCAGATCGCGCTACTCGACATTCCGCGCGACGCCTTCCTTGCTTCGCCCGCATGGCGCGACACGACGGCAACGCAGGTCGCAGAGAACGACACGCTGCGCATCGCCATCACCAGGCGCTGACCGACCAAGGATCTTCACGGCGCGAAGCCTATGCGGGCGGCCGCGGAGAATGCATGCGAAAACGCACCGATGCTTCGTGACCGTCTCGCGTCACTCGGCTGAAAGTAAGAAAAACTTACCGCAGTCCATGGAGCCAAGTGGCTGCAGTCGCGTCAGGAAATTTCCGAATTTCGGGAATTCCGCAAATCTTACCGCCGCTGCAGCGCGGGGGACGCGCATTGGCTGTTGGCACCAAGGATCATAGCAGGAACATCGCCAAAAATGGCAGTGAAATCGCCTCAGCCGGAGGCGTGCGCCAGCTCTGCCATGCCGTCCTCGAAGTTCACCTGCGGCTGCCAGCCGAGCCGCGCCCGCAGCGTCGATGAATCGGCGGTGATGTGGCGCACGTCGCCCAGGCGGTATTGCCCCGTCACTTCAGGCTCCGGACCCGCGAGTGCTGCCGACAGCGCCCGCGCCATCTCGCCAACGGTGCGCGGCGTGCCGGACCCGACGTTGAAGGCGGCAACCCCCGCTTCGTGCTGCTCGCAGGCCGCGACGGTCGCCGCGGCGATGTCGCGCACATGCACGAAATCCCGGCGCTGCCCGCCATCCTCGAAGACGCGCGGCGCGCGGCCCGCACGCAGCGCAGAGGTGAAGATCGCGGCCACCCCGGCATAGGGCGTGTCGCGCGGCATCCCCGGCCCGTACACATTGTGGTAGCGCATCATCGCGGCCGATCCACCCGTCACCCGCGCCCAGTTCGATGCGTAGAATTCCTGGGCGACCTTGCTGCTCGCATAGGCGTTGCGCGGATCGAAGGGCGTGTCCTCGCCGACCAGGCGCGTCGCCAGCGGCTTGCCGCAATGGGGACAGGGCGGCTCGAAATCACCCGCCGCCAGTGACGCCTCCAGCCGGGGCGCGGGGGCCACCAGCCCATGCTCGGCACACAGCGCCAGCCCCTCGCCATACACGACCATCGAGGACGCGAGCGTCAGCCGCCCGATCCCCGCGCGCGCCATCGCGGCGAGCAGCACCGCCGCACCGGCATCATTGGAGGAGGCATAGTCCGGCAGATCCTGCACATCGACGCCGAGCCCGACCTTCGCGGCCAGATGCAGCACCGCCTCCACCCCACCCAGCGCGCGATCAACGGCATCGGCGTCGCGGACATCGGCGGTGATCAGCTCCACCCCATCGGGCGGGGTCCAGGCCTTGTCCCGGTGGACGTCGGCGCGCAACGAATCCAGCACGCGCACCTCATTCCCGCGTGCCAGCAGCCGTGCCAGGACATGCTGGCCGATGAAGCCGGCGCCGCCGGTCAGGAGAACGCGCATCGCCTCAGCCCCCCATCGCCATCAGCTTGGCCGGCTGCCGAGCCTTTCGCAGCCCCGCGGCCAGCCTCACGAAGGTGCTGCTGATCTTCCACGCCGCACTCAGCCCGGCGGCGAGGTTGCCGGAGACCTTGCTCTCGCCCCCGCGCCGGACGCGATGATCGACCGGGATTTCGAGGCAGCGCAGCCCGCTGGCCGCGGCGCGCATCTGCATCTCCAGGTTCCAGCCATAGGTCTTCTCGCGCATGCCCAAGGCGCGCAGCGTGTCCACGCGCATCGCGCGCAGCGGCGACATGTCGGTAAAGCGCACCCCATAGGCCGCGCGCAGAAGCAGCCCCGCGATACGCCCGGCGAGCACCTGCTGCGGGGTCAGGCTGCCAGGCTCCCGCTTGCCGCGCAGGCGCGACCCCATGACGAAATCCGCTGTCCCCGCGGCGATGGGTGCGACGACGCTCGCGATGAAGCCCGGCACGTCGCTGCCATCGCCATCGATGAAGCAGACGATGTCGGTCTCGGTGTCCAGCGCCGCAACGCCGGCTGCGCAGGCGCGGCCATAGCCGCGGTTGGGCTCGCTCACCACGCGCGCACCGGCCGCACCCGCGATGGCGGCGGTCGCGTCGGTCGAGCCATTGTCGACCACGATCACCTCATGGACACCTTGGGCGAGCACGTCGCGCACCACGTCGGCAATGGGCTCGGCCTCGTTGAGGCAGGGAATGATGACGGCGACGCGCTGGTTCATGCGCGGGCCCTCCGTGCCGTGACGAAGGCGCGGGTTCGTGGAGCATCGCGCAGCGGCGTGTCCACGTCGGCGAAGGCGGGGTGAACCCCGTCCAACTCGGCCTCCAGCATGGCGTAGGAGAGCGCGTCATCGACGTCGTACCAGGCGTCCAGAACCACCGGCTGCAGGCCGATCTCACGGGCGCGGTCCATGGTGAGGGCGAAGACCACGTCGGTGCTCCAGGGGATGTCCTCGAACAGGCGCGCATGCGGCGCGGCCAGGCCGATGAAGGTGTAGCCGCCATCGATTGCGGGGCTGATGACCATCGCGGCACCCTCGGCCAGCGCCGCGACGCCGGCGCGCAGCAGTGCCGGCGGCAAAGTGGGGCTGTCGGAATTGACCAGGATGGCGCCGCCATGCCCGGCGGCAAGCAGGTCCTGTGTCCCGCGCAGGAGCCGCGCGCCCAGGTCGCCCTCGCCCTGCAGCGTCAGGCCAAAGCCCGGCGGCAGCAGGTCGCGCAGCGCGGCCTCGGATCCCTCGGGGGTGTAGACGGCATGGCCGGTTGCCCGGCGAGGTCGGCGATGAAGCAGGCGGAGATGGCCGCGCACTCCTCCGGCCGCAGCGGCGGGGACAGGCGGGTCTTCGATTTCCCCGGGCTCGGGGTCTTGCAGATGATGGCAACGGCAATAGGGCGCACGGGGCGAAGGGTCCTCGGGGGCAGGGCGTCAGCCCAAATGGGGGGATGGTTTTGACGAGAATGCGGCGAAGATCGCAAGAATGCAGTTCCGCGTACGGAACAGCAGGGTCGATCGCCTAGGTCGCGGCCTTCAGCGCGCGCAGCAGGTCACGCAGCAGATCATCCGGGTCCTCGAGCCCGGCCGACAGCCGCAGCAGGTCATCGGGGCAGGGGGAGCCGGCACCCTCGATGGAGGCGCGATGTTCGATCAGGCTCTCGACGCCGCCGAAGGAGGTGGCGCGCTGCCACAGCTCGACCGCGCCGGCCACCGCGATGGCGGCCTGCGCCCCGCCGCGCAGCCGGATCGAGAGCATCCCGCCGAAGCCACCCTCCATCTGGCGCCGGGCCGTGGCGTGGCCGGGGTGACCCGGCAGTCCGGGGTAGAGCACCGCCGCAATGGCCGGGTGATGCTCCAATGAGCGGGCCAGGTGCAGGGCGGTGCGCGACTGCTCGTGGATGCGAAGGTGCAGCGTTCGCATTCCGCGCGCGAGCAGCCAGGCGTCGAAGGCGCTCGCCGCCGACCCGACCTGGGCACGCAGGGCGGCGATCCTGCTCCACAATGCGGAAGGACGCGCCGCGGCGAGCACGCCCGCGACAACGTCCGAATGGCCGTTGATGTACTTCGTCGCCGAATGCATCACGAGATCCGCACCCAGTGTCAGCGGCCGCGTGAGCATCGGCGTTGCCGCCGTTGAATCGACGCAGACCAAGGCGCCGGCGGCACGTGCGATGCCCGCCACCGCCTCGATATCCGTGATGGTCCAGAGCGGATTGCTCGGCGTCTCGATCCAGACGAGGCCCGTCTCGCCGGGGCGGACCGCGCACGCAACCGCCTCGATGTCCGACATGTCCACGTAGGTGACGCTGTGGCCCAGGCGCGCGATGTCACGCAGCCAGTCGCGCAGGCCCCAGAACATGATCGTCGGTGCCACGACATGGGTGGGCGGCAGCGCCATGAAGACCGCGGACGCCGCCGCCATGCCCGCGCTGAACAGCATGGCCGAATGCGCCTGCTCCATCAGTGCGAGCTGGATCTCGGCCTGGCGGACGGAGGCATTGTCGGCGCGCCCGTAGACGGCCCCCGCGCTGTAGGTGTTGTCGGCGTCGCGCAGATAGGTTGTGGCGAGGTCCAGCGGCGCGAGCAAGGCAGTGTCACGCTGCGGCGCCGGCCCGATGCCCCTGGCGGCAATGCTGCGCGGGGTGACCGGGAAGCGGGGCTGGTCCATGCAATGATCCTGGTCGGGCTCGCCACCGGAAGCAGGCCTGCGGCGTCTGGGCGGGGAACGCGGCGGCTGCAACGAAGGTTGCTCCCGGGCCTTCGCCAGCGCGGCGGCGGCGGTTACGCCGCGGTTGCGCGTCCGCGCGCCAGGGGCGAGAAAGCGATGCACCTCGTCCTCCCGGAGCTACCCTGCCCATGGTCCCCCGCTATTCCCGCCCGCAGATGGACGCCATCTGGTCGCCGGCCGAACGGTTCCGCATCTGGTTCGAGATCGAGGCGCTGGCGGCCGAGGCCATGGCGAAGCTCGGCACCATCCCCGAAGATGCCGCCCGCGTGATCCGCGCGAAGGGCAGCCCGCGCGCCGCCGCAATCGATGCCGAGGCGGTCGAGGCCATCGACGCGATCGAGCGCGTGACGCGCCACGACGTGATCGCCTTCCTCACCTACATGGCGGAAGGGATCGGGCCCGAGGCGCGCTTCATGCACCAGGGCATGACCAGCTCCGACGTGCTGGACACGGCACTCGCGGTGCAGATGACACGCGCGGCGGATCTGATCATCGCCGACCTCGATGCGCTGCTTACCGCGCTCGAGGCGCGTGCCTTCGAGCACAAGTTCACCCCCACGATCGGGCGCAGCCACGGCATCCATGCCGAGCCGACAACCTTCGGCCTGAAGCTCGCGGGCCATTACGCGGAGTTCGCGCGCAACCGGGCGCGCATGGTCGCCGCGCGTGCGGAGATCGCGACCTGCGCCATCTCCGGCCCCGTGGGCACCCAGGCTTCCGTCGATCCCTCGGTGGAGGCGCATGTCGCCGCCGCGCTGGGCCTTTCGGTCGAGCCCCATTCGACGCAGGTGATCCCGCGCGACCGCCACGCAGCCTTCTTCTCAGCCCTCGCCATCACCGCGTCGGGGATCGAGCGGCTGGCGACCGAGGTGCGGCACCTGCAGCGGAGCGAAGTGCGCGAGGCGGAGGAGTTCTTCCACCCTGGGCAGAAGGGCAGCTCCTCCATGCCCCACAAGCGCAACCCGGTGCTGTCGGAGAACATTACCGGCCTTGCGCGCCTGGTGCGCGGCTACGTCGTCCCGGCACTCGAGAACGTCACGCTCTGGCATGAACGCGACATCTCGCACTCGTCCGTGGAGCGGGTGATCGGCCCTGATGCGACCACCGCGCTCGACTTCGCGCTGAACCGCCTCACCGGGATGATGGAGAAGCTGGTCATCTACCCCGAGCGGATGCGCCAGAACATGGATTCGCTTGGCGGCGTGGTGCACAGCCAGAAGGTTCTGCTCGCTCTCACCCAGGCAGGAATGAGCCGCGAGGGCGCCTATGCCGCCGTGCAGCGCGCGGCCATGGCGACCTGGACGACGCTAGGTCAACCCGGCGCGCGCGACTTCCGCGCCCACCTCCTCGACGATGCCGAGGTCGCCGTCCTGATGGATGGCGCGGCCCTGGACACCGCGATGGATCCCGCGCGCGATTTCGTGAGCGTGGATGCCATTTTCGCCCGTGTTTTCGGGCCTTAATCGCTGCACGAACACCCTGCCGCGGCCATGTTGACGCCCAGGTTTCGCCACTCTCCGGGAGCTTAATCCTTCTCGTTCGAAGGAGGTTCCCATGTCTGGTTCCGGCTCGCTCAAGCTTCTCGCCCTCGGTGCCCTGGCACTCGGTGGGCTCGCGGTCGCGCCGAGCGCGGCCTCCGCCGATGGCTGGCGCCATCGCGGCCACGGCTACGGCCATGAGCGCGGCTGGCGCGGCCCGCCGCCTCGCGCCTACTACGCGCCCCCGCCGCGGGTCTACTACTACGCGCCGCCGCGCCACGTGTACGCGCCGCCGCCGCCTCGGCACTACGGCTACTACGCGCCGCGCTACTACCGCTACTGATTGGCCAAGGCAGGGCCGGGCGCTTGTCGCCCCGCCCTTCGCCGTCGCTATCAGACTGCGGCCGCGTCGCCGCAATACGGGTTGGTCCGGCGCTCCTCGCCGAAGCTGGAGCCCGGACCATGGCCGCACAGGAACTGGATCTCGTCGCCGAGCGGAAACAGCTTGGTGCGGATCGCATGCACCAGCGCGGCGCCGTCGCCATAAGGGAAGTCGGTGCGCCCGACCGACCCGCGGAAAATCACATCTCCGACGAAGGCGATGCCGAGCGGGACGGATGTGAAGACCAGGTGACCCGGCGTGTGACCGGGGCAGTGCCAGATATCGAAGACCTCCTCGCCGATGGCGATGGTTTCGCCCTCCGCCAGATAACGCGTGGGTTGAACGGCCTTCAGCCCGGCGAGCCCGAACCGCGCACCCTGCTCGGGTAATGCGGCGAGCAGCGGCGCGTCCTCGATCCCCGGCCCCAGCACCGGCACGGCCAGCGCCTCGGCCAGTTCGGCCGCACCGCCGGCATGGTCGAGATGGCCGTGCGTCAGCACGATCTTGTCCACCTGCACGCGATGCTCCGCGATCGCGGCAAGGATCGAGGGCACGTCTCCGCCGGGGTCGATGACCGCGCCGCGCTTGGTATCCTCGTCCCAGACCAGGGCGCAATTCTGCTCGAAGGGGGTGACCGGGATGATGGCGGCGGCAAGCGGCATCGGGCTGTCCTGAATGGGGGGTGGCACTCGTGGTCTGCAGGTGGTGCGGCGCGGCGTCGGCTTCACCCTTTCTCAAGGGTCATATGCGCGAATGAGGCACCCACTCACCGAGAGAGATTGTGGCCTCTTTTTACTTCGCCAGTCTCGCCGGGACGACGTTTGCCTTCAATACCTTCACCGACCAGCTGGTGTTTGGGGCGGATGATCTCGCCGGAAACCTGCGCTTCACCGATAGCCCCGGTGGGCTGATCGTCACCCATGGCGGGCGGACCGTGACGCTGTCCGGCGTCACCTTCGGTGCGCTGCGGTCAAGCAATTTCGGCTTCCCCAATGGCGGCGTCGCGCAGTTCGACAGCTCGAACTCCGACAGCCGCACCGGGTCCGCCGTGTCGGATTTCCTCGCGCTGAACGCGGGCGGCAACGACACCATCATCGCCGGCGGCGGGGACGACCTGTTCTTCGCCAATGCCCGCTTCGACAGCGCCGACCGGCTGGATGGCGGGGCAGGCACCGGCGACAC
>JAZKFA010000051.1:0-2188 GCA_040386655.1 Pseudomonadota bacterium
AGGCGATGGCGATGCCGGCCGCCGCCAGCACCAGCGCCACCCCCAGCCATTGCGGCATCCCGCCGAGCGCGGTCAGCGCCGGTGCGGCGGTCGCAGCCGCCGCGGCGGCGCTGCCCACGGTGATGGCACCCTGGCCGGTGCCGGTGGCAGCGGCCTCACCCAGCGTGGCCACCAGGCGGGGGATGCCGGCGCGGTGCAGCCCCTCATCCAGCACCGCGGCGGGGTAGGGCTGGCCCCCCAGCTCATGGGTGATGATCGCCTCGACCAGCGGGCGAAGATGCGCGTGGGTGTGCAGGTCCAGCCGCTGGTCCGGCGCGAAGCCGGTCAGCCGCGCGACGCCGGCGATATAGGCGCCCGTGTTGTTCTCATTCCCCGGCGCCCAGCGGCTGAGGATCGCCGCGATGGTGTCCAGCCGGTGGCGGTCCTGGTAACGGATCAGCAGCGTGGCCAGGGCGCGGATACCGTATTCATGGCTCTCGAACACGGCGAACCGGCCGTTGGGACCGTCTTCCTTGCCGACCTGGCCCTGCCAGGGGTTGTTCGGCGACCAGTCGATGTTGCCGGGATTGCGGTTGCGATAGCCGCGGGAGGTTTTGGGATCAGCCATCGGTCCGGGATTCCTCGTGAGGATGCCGGACTATAATCCTATAAAAGTGATGTTGTCAATTTGTTCCTGTATCGAGCTCTGCGGTTCAGGCCTTCGAAACCTCCGCGATCAACCCGCTCGCACGCAGGGTTTCCGCGATCTGCACCGCGTTCAGCGCGCCGCCCTTGCGAAGATTGTCCGCCGCGCACCAGAAGGCCAGCCCATGCGGCACGGACCCGTCCTTGCGCAGGCGGGAGATGTAGACGCTGTCTTCCCCGGCCGTCTCCGCTGGCGTCGTGTAGCCGCCATCCTCGCGAGTATCGAGCAGCGTCACCCCTGGTGCGGCGCGCCAGGCGGCGCGCGCTTCGGCTTCGGTCACCCCGCCCTCGAACTCCACATGCACGGCGACGCCTGTGCCGATGAACACCGGCACCCGCACGCAGCTCGCCATGACAGCGATATCGGGGTCGAGGATCTTGCGCGTTTCCTGCGCCATCGCCGTCTCGGTCGCGGTGGCGCCATCCGACGCGATGGTGTCCGACTGCGGGATGCAGTTGAAGGCGATCTGCTTGGGGAAATGCTCGGGCGGCGGCATTTCGTTCACGAACATGGCACGCGTCTGCGACCACAGCTCGTCCATCGCTTCCTTCCCCGCGTCGGATACGCACTGGTAGGTCGCGACCGAGATGCGGCGGATGCGCGAGAGCGCGTGCAGCGGCTTGAGTGCGACAAGCATCGGGATGACCGTCGCGTTCGGGTTCGCGATGATCCGCCGCTTGGGCACCGCCTTGATCGCGTGGGGGTTCACCTCCGGGACCACGAGCGGGATGCCCGCCTCCATGCGGAACTGCGCCGTCGCGTCGATCACCAGGCACCCCGCCGCGGCCGCGCGCGGGGCGTGCGACGCGGACATGGCTGGCGTGCCCGCGAAGAAGGCCAGGTCTACGGTCGTGAAGTCGAAAGCATCCAGCGCGCGCACGGTCAGCACGATATCCTCGCCGAACGAAAGCTGCTGCCCCAGCGCCTTGCCCGAGCCGAGGGCATGCGCCTGGCTCACGGGGAATTCCCGTTCCGCCAGCGTCTTGACGATCTCCCGGCCGAGCGCCGTGGTGGCGCCGATGATGGCGATGCGATGGGGCATGGGCAGGGGCTCCTGGAATGGGGATCGCGTAGACCCTTGATCACGCGCCTCCAAGCACCGATTGTAGCAGGGATGGGTCCGCACCCTGCGGCCCGAGCTTGGGAGAGTGTGAGCATGAGCTGGAAGAAGCCGCGTGTGACCGAAGTTTCGGTGGCCATGGAAATCAACTGCTACGCCTGCGCCGCCACCAAGTGACCGGGTGCTGGCCCTCGTGGCCAGCCCCGCTGACCTTTTCGAGACCATGGAGCGCGGGGGCATGACGGCGGCGCTGGTTCTGGGGCCGTACGACGGCGATGCGGCGGCGACCGATGGGCTCGAGTTCGAGATGCTCGGCGCGGCGGCGCGGTGTTCGTGGGCGGCGGCGCGCAAGGTGGTCGAGATGGGGGCCGAGGCGGGCTTCGTCGCGCGGCTGATCGGCGCGGGCGACCTGGGGTTGGCGCGGGTTGAGCTGGTTCGCGATG
>JAZKFA010000051.1:2198-5321 GCA_040386655.1 Pseudomonadota bacterium
CCTCGGCTCCGGCGCCGGTGGCGGCATTCCGCAATGGAATTCCGCAAGCCCGCCCTGCGTGCTCGCGCGCGAGGGCCGCATTCCCTCCCGCAGCCAGGCCGCCCTGGCCGTCTCGGCCGATGGCGAGCGCTGGGTGCTGGTCAACGCCGCGCCCGACCTGCGCCAGCAGATCGCCGCCACACCAGCCCTGCACCCGCGCTCAGGCACCATCCGCAACAGTCCCATAGCGGCCATGGTGCTCACGGGAGGCGAGATCGACACCATCGCCGGCCTGCTGACGCTCCGCGAGCGCCAGGCCTTTGCGCTGTACGCCGCTCCTCCGGTCCTCGACGTGCTCGCCGCCAACCAGGTCTTCGCCGCGCTTGATTCGGGCCTCGTGCCGCGCCGCGCCATGGCACCGGGCGAGGTCACCGCCATCGCGGATGCGGCTGGCGTGACGCTGGGGCTGCGCATCGAAGCCTTCGCGGTGCCCGGCAAGATTCCGCTGTTTGCAGAGACAGCCGGCGCCGACCCCGGCCGCGCCGAGGATGGCGAGACGGTGGGCCTGGCCATCTCCGCCCCCGGCGCCGGCACGCTGGTCTACATCCCCGGCTGCGCCGCCGTGGATGCCGCGCTGCGCGACCGCATCGCCGGCGCCGCACTGCTGATGTTCGACGGCACGCTCTACCGCGACGACGAGATGATCCTGGCCGGCGCCGGGGCCAAGACCGGCGCGCGCATGGGCCATATGAGCCTCGATGGCGCGGCCGGCACCCTCGCCGCGCTGCGCGGCTGCGCGCCCGCCCGGCGCGTCCTCATCCACATCAACAACACCAACCCAATTCTGCTGCCCGGCAGCGCCGAACGCCGCCACGTCGAAGCCGAGGGCTGGATCGTCGCCGAGGACGGCATGGAGTTCACGCTGTGATGAACGTGCCTTCGCACGATGCGACCGCAGTTCTATCCCCCGAAGGCCTCGAGGCCGCGCTGCGCGCGATCGGGGAGGAGCGCTACCACATCCTCCATCCCTTCCACCGCGCGCTCCACGGCGGCGCGCTGGACAAGGGCCAGGTCCAGGCCTGGGCGCTCAACCGCTACTACTACCAGGCCTCCATCCCCCGGAAGGACGCGACCCTGCTCGCGCGCTTGCCCACCACCGAACTGCGCCGCGAATGGCGCCGCCGCCTGATCGACCATGACGGCACCGGCGAAGGCCCTGGCGGCGTCGAGCGCTGGCTCGCACTCACCGACGGCCTCGGGCTGGACCGCGACTACGTCATCTCCACCGAAGGCCTGCTGCCGGGCACGCGCTACGCCGTGGACGCGTATGTCGCCTTCGTTCGCGACCGCACGCTGCTGGAAGCCATCGCCTCCTCGCTGACCGAGATGTTCTCGCCCAACATCATCTCCGAACGCGTTGCGGGGATGCTGCGCAACTACCCCTTCGTGAACGAGGCGACGCTCGCCTACTTCACCCCACGGCTGACTCAAGCACCGCTCGATGTGCAGTTCGCGCTCGGCTATGTCCGCGAGCACGCGCTCACGCCCGAGACCCAGGCCGCCGTCCTCGGCGCGCTGCGCTTCAAATGCGACCTGCTCTGGGCACAGCTCGATGCGCTGCACTTCGCCTATGTGGAGCCGCGCTTGCCGCCGCCTGGCGCCTTCGTGCCGCAATGACCCTGTCCGAGGCCAACGTCCCGCGCCTCGCGCGTGGCTACCGCCTCCGCCAGGACGCGGCCCGCGGCCGCACCGTCGTGCTCGGCCCCGAGCGCGTCTTCGAGGCCGACGAGACCGCGCTCGCCATCCTCTCCCTGGTGGACGGCGCACGCCCCGTCGCCGCCATCATCGACACCCTCGCCGCGCAATACGCAGCCCCGCGCGAGGAGATCGCGACCGACGTGCTGGAGATGCTCGCCGACCTCACCGTATCCGGCGTCATCGCGCCATGAACGCGCCGCCGCCCCTCGGCCTTCTCGCCGAACTCACCCATCGCTGCCCGCTGCGCTGCCCCTACTGCTCGAACCCCGTCGAGCTCGCGCGCCAGGCCGCCGAGCTCGACACCGCCACCTGGCTGCGCGTCTTCCGCGAAGCGGCCGACCTCGGCGTCCTCCAGCTCCATCTCTCCGGCGGCGAGCCCACCCTGCGGCGCGACCTGCCCGAACTCATCCGCGGCGCCGCTGAGGCGGGGCTCTACACCAACCTCATCACCTCAGCCGTCACGCTCGACGCCGCGCGCGTACATGCGCTGGCCGACGCCGGTCTCGACCACGTGCAGATCTCCATTCAGGACACCGAGCCAGGCTCCGCAGACCGCATCGGCGGCTATGCCGGCGGGCACGCGAAGAAACTCGCCGCCGCCGCCCACATCCGCGCCGCCGGCCTGCCGCTGACGCTCAACGCCGTCGTTCACCGCCAGAACCTCGAGCGCCTGCCCGAGATGATCGAGCTCGCCCTCACCCTTGGCGCCCGGCGGCTCGAAGTCGCCCACGTGCAGTATTACGGCTGGGCGCTCGCCAACCGCGATGCCCTGCTCCCCACCCGAGCCCAGCTCGACGCCGCCACCGGGACCGTCGACGCCGCCCGTGCCCGCCTCAAGGGCCAGCTCACCATCGACTACGTCGTGCCCGACTATTACGCCGCCCGGCCCAAGGCCTGCATGGGGGGCTGGGCGCGCCAGGTCATCGCCATTTCGCCCGCCGGACGGGCCCTGCCGTGTCACGCCGCCGAAAGCCTTCCCGGCCTCGATTTCCCCGACATCCGCGAACACTCCCTTCGCGGGATCTGGAACAACAGCGCCGCCTTCAACAAATACCGCGGCACCGCCTGGATGACCGGCCCCTGCCAAGGCTGCGCACTCGCCGAATCCGACTTCGGCGGCTGCCGCTGCCAAGCCTACGCCCTGACCGGCAACCCCGCCGCCACCGACCCCGCCTGCGCCCTCTCGCCCCACCACCACCTGCTCGCCGAAGCCGTGGAGCACGCGACCACCGACGCCTTCACCTACCGCGAGCCGGGCCGGCCGCCGGGGGGGCGGTAGAAGGGAAGGCAAGGCCAGGGGCTCTGCCCCTGGACCCGGCGAGGATCGTGTCGATCCTCGACCTCCATTTGTTGGTTCTTTGGTTTGGCAGGTCGATCGCTGGGCCG
>JAZKFA010000052.1:0-7660 GCA_040386655.1 Pseudomonadota bacterium
GATGAGGCGGTGGGCGTATGGGCATGACGCCTGAAGGACCATTGGCATGACGCCCTTCCTCGAACCCGCATCGCTGCCGGTGATCTTCGCGGTGCTGATGGCGATTTCGGTCCTCGCCTACGTGGTGCTGGATGGCTTCGACCTCGGCGTCGGCATCCTGCTGGGTATCACGGCGGAGGAGCCGGACCGCGACCGCATGGTCGCCTCCATCGGCCCCTTCTGGGACGCGAACGAGACCTGGCTGGTGCTCGGCGTCGGGCTGCTGCTGGTGGCCTTCCCGGTCGCGCACGGGATCATCCTGACCGCGCTGTACATGCCCGTCGCACTTATGCTGGTGGGGCTGACGTTGCGCGGGGTCGCCTTCGAATTTCGCGCAAAAGCCGGCGCCGCCCTGCATAAGCGCCGTTGGGACCATGCCTTCGCCGCGGGGTCCATCATCGCGGCGTTGTCGCAGGGCTACATGCTCGGCCGCTACGTCATGGGGTTCGGCGAGCATTGGTCGGAATACGCCTTCGCCGTGCTCAGCGCGGGCGGGCTGGTCGCCGGCTACGCCTTCATCGGCAGCGGCTGGCTCATCTGGCGCACCGAGGGTGACCTCCAGCGCCGCGCGGTGCGCTGGGCGCGCGTGACGCTGTGGGTGCTCGCGGCCGGGATCGCGGGCATTTCGGTGGCGACGCCGCTGGCCTCGGCGCGCATCCTCGGCCGCTGGTTCGAGATGCCGAACCTGCTGCTTCTCGCGCCCATGCCGCTCGCGACCGCGGCGCTGGTCGTGGGCCTGCATGCGCTGCTGAAGCACCTGCCGCTGCCCGATGATGCCCTGCGTCGACTGCCCTTCTGGGGTGGCGTCGCGCTGTTCTGCCTGGCCTTCGCCGGCCTCGCCTGGAGCTTCTTCCCCTATGTGGTGCCGGAGCGGCTGACCATCTGGCAGGCGGCGAGTTCGCCCGAGAGCTTGTCCATCATCCTGGTGGGCGCGCTGGTCGTACTGCCGGTGATCGCGGGGTACACGGTGCTCGCCTGGCGCATCTTCGGCGGGAAGGCGATGGATCTGCGCTACGACTAGGGTCGCACACGACAAAGCCGAAAAGCAGAAAAGCGGAAATTCGGGCAAAGAGCGGTGCGTCTTCAGGAGGTTAGCCGCCAAACTCTGCGGCGCCTGAAATGCGGAAAGTCTTACTTCTCCGGATACTCGCGCCCTGGCCGGGCGCGATAGGTCGGCAGCGACCAGCCGCGCAGGAGTGCCGCCGCACGGAGCGCGAAGCACAGCGCCGCGCCCGCCCCGAGCGCCGTCACCCGCTCCACCCCGGCCCCGTGCAGGGCCACGAAGGCGGCCGCCCCGACCGCCGCCGCGGTCGCGTAGATCTCGCGGCGCAGGATCAGCGGGATCTCGTCGCAGACCACGTCGCGGATGACGCCGCCGAAGCAGGCCGTGATGACGCCGAGCAGGATCGCGGCCCAGGGTGTCGCGCCCTCGCGCAGCGCCGCCTCCGCCCCCAGCACGGCGAAGATGGATAGCCCCAGCGCATCGGCCCAGAGCAGCCAGACGAAGCGGCGCTCGGCCAAGTGCGCGGTAAAGAAGACCAGCAGCGCGACACCGGCCGCGAGTGCCACCAGCTCCGGCGTGCGCAGCCAGAACACCGGCGCGCCGAGAAGGATGTCGCGCGTCGTCCCACCGCCGAAGGCGGTCAGCGCGGCGATCAGCATGAACCCCACCGGGTCCATCTGCTTGCGCGAGGCGGTGAGCGCGCCGGCCGCGGCGAAGACGGCGACGCCGGCGATGGACAGCGCCTCGATCGCGGAGGCGAAGCCGAGCACGTCCCTATTCCGCCGGCTGCACCCTGCTTGTGCGCGCCACCTGCGCGTTGCCGGCACACAGCAGCGACAGCCCGAGCACGCCGGCGACCACCGGCAGCACCAGCATGGGATAACCGGCATCGATGAGCAGCCCGAGCGGCACCGGCATGATCGCGCCCCCCAGCGGCAGCCCGGCCGAGACGAAGCCGAACACCTTGCCGATCTCGCCCGGCGGGGACGCATCCTTCAGCATCAGGTCGCGCGGCGTGCGCGAGGTTCCCAGCGCCAGCCCGCCGGTGAGTGCGACGCCCATGGAGAGCCAGGCCGGCATTGCGACGAGGCCGAGCGAAAGCAACATCGTCATCGTCCCGAGCGTGAGCAGCGTGACCATGCCGATCAGGTTGCCCCCGCGCCTGTCCGCCAGCCACCCGCCGACCAGCGTGCCGCAGGTCGCGCCCACCATGTAGCCGGTGAGCACCAAGCCACCGAGGGCGACAGGCATGCCCCACAGCTCCGCCATGACGGTCACGATGAAGGATTGCACGCCCGCCCCGGCCATGGCCGAGAGCATGAAGAAGCCGAAGAAGGACAGCATGGTGCGCGAGAGCAGCAGCTCCCGCCCGGGCATCCCCGCTTCCTTGCGCGGACGCACCTGCTCCTTCAGCACATTGCTCTGCCACAGGATGCCCGCGACCACCGGAAGGCCCAGCAGCCCCACCAGTAGCAGTGAGCCGCGCCAGTCCAGCACGCTGCTGAGCAGGCCGATCACGATCGGCGCCATCATGAAGCCGAGGTTGCCGGTGAAGGTGTGGACCGAAAATGCGCGCCCCATGAAGGACGGCCGCACCGACCCCGTGAGGATCGCATAGTCGGCCGGATGGATGACGCTGTTGCCGATGCCCGACACAATCGCGAGCGCCAGCAGCGCCCAATACCCAGGCGCAAACGCCATGGCCGAGATCGACAGCGTCATCAACAACGTGCCGCCGACGAGAAACCTCCGCGCGCCGTGCCGGTCCACCCAGAAGCCCACGGGCGTCTGCAGCAGGCCCGTCGTCGCGCTCATCAGCGCGATCACAAGGCCGAGCGCCCCATAGCTGACGCCAAACTCCTCGCGCCACACGGGGAAAAGCGGCGCCAGGCAGAGCATGTAGAAATGCGAAAGGAAGTGGCCCGTCCCGATCAGCCCCAGCACCCGGGCATCGCGCATGGCGGCACCAGGCGGGTCGGCAGGCAACGCATCGGGGGCTGGCATGGGCTGGTCTCCTTGGGCCAAGCTGATGCGACAATACTTCCCCGTCAACGCGACATCCGTTATGGTGGCGAGATGAGGCGCAGCCGTTCCATCACCCTGGTTCTCCTCGGCGGCGGGATCGTCCTCGCCGGATGCGGCGAAGACGCGCGCGCGCGCGAATGCGCCGCCGCCAACGCCGCCCAACGCCCCGACGCGGCGCAGATCTGTGCCCGGTCCCAGGCGCGCAGCAGCAGCGGTGGACACGCCTATCTGGGTTCCTGGTACTACGGCCGCAACACCGCCCAGGCCGCCGGCCTGGCAAACCGCGGCGCCGCCACGGCCGCCGTCTCGCGCGGCGGGTTTGGCGCGCGGGGCGCGAGCGGCGGGTGAGGCGACAGGCAGCAAGGCCAGGGGCGCTGCCCCTGGACTCCACGAGGATCGTGTCGACCCTCGACCGCCATCTGTTGGTTCATGGTCCTGGTGAGCCGGTACTCGCCGGAGGCGAGCCGCGGTGGGGAGGGGGCGCATCACGGGTGCTCCCTCGATCAAGCGTGCTCCATGCGCCCCCTCCCAACCCCGGCGCTTCCAAAAGGAACACCCTTCCCAAACCCAGCACCAACGCATGCCGGGGTCCGGGGATCGGCTCGATCCCCGGCGGGGGTCGGGGGCAGCGCCCCCGCCTTCCTTCCTGATGCGTCGCATTGCGCACGACTCGCGTCCGGACCGGCTGGAGCGGGCGCGGCGCATGGGCTTTGCCTTCGCGGACATTGCGGGCGAGCCGTACTGGGACGAGTCCGCGCATTACGAGTTCACGGCGGCCGAGATCGACGTGATCGAGGATGCGACGAATGCGATCGAGGCGATGTCGCGCGCCGCGGTGGAATTCGCGGTGCGCCAGGGCCTGAACGGCCCGCTGGGCATTCCTGCCGGTGCCTGGCCGCTGGTCGTGCGCAGCTGGGAGGCGCAGGAGCCGAGCCTCTATGGCCGGCTCGATCTGCATTTCGACGGCAACGGCCCGCCCAAGCTGTTCGAGTACAATGCGGATACGCCAACGGCTTTGTTCGAAGCGGCGGTCGTGCAGTGGGAGTGGCTCGAGAGCGGCGACATGCCGGGGGACCAGTTCAGTTCGATCCATAAGGCGTTGATCGCGGCATGGCCGCGCATGGGGCTGCCGGCGCGGGTGCATTTCACCTGTGCGCGCGACAGTGCGGAGGATCGGGGCACGGTCGACTACCTGCGCGACACCGCCATCCAGGCGGGCATCGAGTCGCCCTTTCTGCACATGGACGAGATCGGCTGGGATGGGCGGCGGTTTGTCGACCTTCAGGGCGATGAGATCGCGGCGGCGTTCAAGCTTTACCCGTGGGACTGGCTGCTGGGCGAGGCGTTCGGCGCGAACATCGCCCGCGCGCGGACGCGCTGGATCGAGCCCGCCTGGCGTCTGATCCCGGCGTCCAAGGCCTTCCTCTCGCTGTTGTGGCACCTCAACCCGGACCACCCGAATTTGCTCGCGGCGCATCTGGAGCCGGGGCTGACCGGCGGGCCGGAGATCGCGAAGCCCCTGTGGGGGCGGGAGGGAGCGAACATCACCGCGCCCAGCGGCGTGACGGATGGCCCGTATGCCGAGCAGCCCAAGCTGTACCAGGCCTATGCGGAGCTGCCGCGCTTCGACGGGCGCTACCCGGTGATCGGGTCCTGGATCATCGCCGGGGAGGCCTGCGGCATCGGAATCCGCGAGGATGCGACGCCGATCACCCGGGACACCAGCCGGTTCGTCCCGCATTATTTCACCGGAGAATCCGCCAAGTGACGAGCCTCGCGACGCTGCCGGGATTCCTGACCCATTTCTTCGCGGGGCTTGCGCTGCTCGCCATCGCGACCTTCGTGTACATGCGGATCACGCCGCATTCGGAACTGGCGCTGATCCGCCGCGGCAATGCGGCGGCGGCGACGGCGCTGGGCGGGGCGATGCTGGGCTTTGCGATCCCCATCGCAGCCTCGGTCGCGCATTCGGCGAACCTGCTCGACGCGGCGGTCTGGAGCCTGGTGGCGCTGATCGCGCAGCTGGGCACCTTTTTCGCGGCGACGATGCTGCTGGGCAAGGACTGGCGCATCGCATTGGAAGAGCGCGGGGAGATGGCGCCGGCCGTGCTCAAGGCCGCGCTCGCGGTCGCCGTGGGGTTGATCAATGCGGCCTGCCTCGCAACCTGAACCATTGTTGGGCGGCGCTCCGGCCCAGCGCGAATTGACGCTACCCCGCACCGCACCATAGATAGCGCACACCAGACGGCCGAGTGCGCGGTGGCGCTACCCGGATCGCCACTTTCCGGAGCGTGGGCCATGTCCATGACTGAAGACGGGCAGCATCCTAACTACGTGGGAACCCGGACCGACGGCACGCCGGTCAACCGCCCGCTATCGCCGCACCTGCAGGCCTACGACATGCTGCAGATGACATCCGCGCTGTCGATCATGGGCCGCGCGACGGGTATCGCCTGGTCCATCGGGCTGGTGTTCCTGGTGTGGTGGCTCACCGCCCTCGCCTCGGGGCCGCAGGCCTTTGCCACCGTGCAGTGGTTCCTGGGTTCGGTGTTCGGCTGGATCGTGCTGACGGGGCTGATTGTGGTGACCTGGTATCACACGCTCGGCGGCGTCCGGCACCTGGTCTGGGATGCGGGCTATGGCTACGACATCCCGACCACCTACCGCAGCGGCCGCATGGTCCTGATCGGCACGGCAGTGCTTTCGGTGCTGACCCTCATCATCCTCATCGCGGCCTGGATCTGAGAATGGCAACCCCTTCCCTGCGCTCCCCGCTCGGCCGCGTGCGCGGCCTGGGTTCGTCGCGCTCAGGCACGCATCACTGGTGGATGCAGCGCGTCACCTCGATCACGCTGCTGCCGCTGACCATCTGGCTGGTCTTCGCGCTGGCCTCGTTGGCGGGTGCCGGTTACTCCGAGGTGCAGGCCTGGGTCGCGCGCCCGCTCAACGCGGTGCTGCTGCTGGCCTTCCTGGCCGCGGGGTTCCACCACACGGCGGCCGGCTGGCAGGTGATCCTTGAGGATTACGTGAAGCCCGAGCGCCGGCGGCTGATTGTGGTGCTGCTGGTGAACGGTCTCTGCGCGCTCGCCTGGCTCGCGACGTCCTTCGCGGTGCTGCGGGTGGCGCTGCGCTAGTTTTCCGCGCCGCGGAGGGGCTTACGCCTTTGCCGCGGCGCACCAATTGTCGCCTATGACAGGTGCGAGGGCTGCTCCGCCCCCGCCGCACGAGGAAGATGGTGATGAACGCGATTTCCAAGCCGAGCAACGGCGCCTACCGCATCGTGGACCACACCTATGACGTGGTCGTGGTCGGCGCCGGCGGCGCGGGGCTGCGCGCCACCTTCGGCATGGGCGCGGCGGGGCTGAAGACGGCCTGCATCACGAAGGTCTTCCCTACGCGGTCCCACACGGTCGCAGCCCAGGGCGGCGTCGGCGCCGCGCTCGGCAACATGGGCGAGGATGACTGGCGCTGGCACATGTACGACACCGTGAAGGGGTCGGACTGGCTCGGCGACCAGGACGCGATCGAATACATGTGCCGCGAGGCGATCCCGGCCATCATCGAGCTCGAGCATTACGGCGTTCCCTTCTCCCGTACGGAAGACGGCCGCATCTACCAGCGCCCCTTCGGCGGCCACATGCAGGATTACGGCAAGACGCCTGCGATGCGCGCCTGCGCCGCGGCGGACCGCACCGGACACGCGATCCTGCACACGCTTTACCAGCAGTCGCTGAAGCATAATTGCGAGTTCTTCGTCGAATACATCGCCCTCGACCTCATCATGGATGAGGAAGGCGTGTGCCGCGGTGTCACCGCCTGGTGCCTGGAGGATGGGTCCATCCATCGCTTCCGCGCGCAGCGCACGGTTCTGGCAACCGGCGGCTATGGGCGCGCCTATTTCTCCTGCACCTCGGCCCATACCTGCACCGGCGACGGCAATGCGATGGTGCTGCGCGCGGGCATTCCGCTGCAGGACCAGGAGTTCGTGCAGTTCCACCCCACGGGCATCTACGGCTCGGGCTGCCTCGTGACCGAGGGCGCGCGCGGCGAGGGCGGCTACCTCACCAACTCCGAGGGCGAGCGCTTCATGGAGCGCTATGCCCCGACCGCGAAGGACCTCGCCTCGCGCGACGTCGTCTCCCGCGCAATGTCCATGGAGATCCGCGAGGGCCGCGGCGTCGGGCCGCAGAAGGATCATATCCACCTGCATCTCGAGCACCTCGGCGCCGCGCTGCTGCATGAGCGGCTGCCGGGCATCTCCGAGACGGCGAAGATCTTCGCCGGCGTCGACGTGACGAAGGAGCCGATCCCGATGCTGCCCACCGTCCACTACAACATGGGCGGCATCCCCACGAACATCCACACCGAGGTGCTGCATCCGACGGCGAAGGACCAGGACCGCACGGTCCAGGGGCTGATGGCGGTGGGCGAGGCGGCCTGCGTCTCGGTGCATGGCGCCAACCGGCTCGGCACCAACTCGCTGCTCGACCTCGTCGTCTTCGGCCGCGCCGCGGCGCATCGGGCGGCGGAGACGCTGAAGCCGGGGGCCTCGCAGCCGCCGCTGCCGGCCGGCGCCGGCGAGAAGTCACTGGA
>JAZKFA010000053.1:0-10687 GCA_040386655.1 Pseudomonadota bacterium
TGCAACGCCTGCGTCACCGCCTGCAAGAACGAGCACGAGGTGCCCTGGGGCATCAACCGCCGCCGCGTCGTCACCATCAATGACGGCCGCCCCGGCGAGCGCTCCATCTCGATGGCCTGCATGCACTGCACCGATGCGCCCTGCGCCGCGGTCTGCCCGGTCTCGTGCTTCTACACGACGGCGGATGCCATCGTGCTGCACGACAAGGACCTGTGTATCGGCTGCGGCTACTGCTTCTACGCCTGCCCGTTCGGCGCGCCGCAGTATCCGCGCGTCGGCAACTTCGGCAGCCGCGGCAAGATGGACAAGTGCACCTACTGCGCCGGCGGCCCGCAAGCCGACCACACCGCGGCCGAATACGTCCAGTACGGTGCGAACCGCATCGCCGAGGGCAAGCTGCCGCTGTGTGCCGAGATGTGCTCGACCAAGGCGCTGCTCGCCGGCGATGGCGACATGATCGCCCAGATCTACCGCGAGCGCGTGCAGCGCCGAGGCTACGGCTCGGGCGCCTGGGGCTGGCGCACGGCCTATCGCGAAACGGTGGCCATCTGATGCGCACGCTCCTCCGTACCCTGCTCCTTGCCTGCATGCTCTCCGTGGCCGGCCTTAGCGTGCAGGCGCAGCCGGCGAACATGCCCTCCGAAGCGGCCGAGGCCGAGCTGATGCGCCAGCTTACCGGCCGCGCTTCCATCCCCAACACCCAGGCCGCGACGCTGATCCAGCCCGCGGGACGCGAATGGCGCGATTTCCACAACCGCACGCTGGCCTGGGTGGGCGGCGTTGCCGTGCTCGGCATGGTCGCTGCACTCGCGGTGTTCTTCTTCAGCCGCGGCCGTATCCGCATCGAGGGCGGGCCGTCTGGCCAGACCATCCAGCGCTTCAACATCATCGAGCGCGCGAATCACTGGATGGTGGCCAGCACCTTCATCATCCTGGGCCTGTCCGGGCTGAATCTGACCTTCGGGCGGCACCTGCTGCTGCCCATTATCGGGCCGGAGGCATTCACCGCCGTCAGCCAGTGGGGGAAGTACGCGCACAACTTTCTCTCCTTCCCCTTCGCACTGGGCCTGGTGCTGATGTTCCTGCTCTGGGTGAAGGACAACATCCCCGACCGGCGCGATATCGCCTGGCTCAAGGCGGGCGGCGGCTTCATCGGCAAGGGGCATGTGGAGTCCGCGCGCTTCAACGCCGGCCAGAAGGTGGTGTTCTGGATCACCGTGCTCGGCGGCGGCGCCGTCGCGGCCTCTGGCTACTTCCTCATCTTCCCCTTCGCGGCCACCGATATCGCGGGGATGCAGCTGTCGCACATCATCCACTCGCTGCTCTCCGTACTGATGATTGCGGCCATCCTCGCCCATATCTACATCGGCAGCATCGGGATGGAGGGCGCGATCGACGCCATGAGCAGCGGACAGGTGGACCTGAAATGGGCCCGCGAACACCACCCGCTTTGGGTCGAGGAAGAGCTGGGCAAGACGCCGACCGGCGCGAAGCACGTGTGAAGAAGGCCGGGGAGAGGAATTTCCCCGGTCTCCATTCTTTTGTTTTTGCTACCTTGGTGCTGGCTGCACAGGCGGCACGGAAACGATGCGGATAATCGGATTGGCAGGGTGGAGTGGGGCCGGGAAGACGACGCTCCTTGCCCGACTGATACCCGCACTCATCGCACGCGGCGTGTCGGTCTCCACGCTCAAGCACGCGCATCATCGCTTCGATATCGACACTCCGGGCAAGGATAGCCACACGCACCGGGAGGCCGGGGCGCGGCAGGTGCTGGTGTCCTCCGAAAATCGCTGGGCCCTGATGACCGAGCTGCGTGGGGCCGCCGAGCCAGCGCTTGCCGAGCTGCTCGGGCGGCTGGATCCCGTGGACCTCGTCATCGTCGAGGGATTCAAGCGCGACAGCCACGCCAAGATCGAGGTTCATCGCGCAGCGAACGCAAAGCCCTGGATGCACTCCGAGGTGCCCGGTATCCGCGCCGTCGCCGCCGATGTCCGGCCGCCCTACGCGCTGCCCTACGCGCCCCTAGACGACGTCCCGGGCATCGCCGATTTCTGCCTGCGCTACGCGGAGCCCGCCGGCTGATGGCGCAGCTCACCGATGACTGCTTCGCCTTCGGCGGCGCGCTGATGGGGGTGGGTGAGGCGGAGGCGCTGCTGACCGCCCGCATTGCACCCTTGAGCGGCGAGGAACGCGTACCGCTCGGTGCAGCACTCGGGCGCATCCTAGCGCGCGACCTCATGGCGCCGCTGCCGCTGCCGCCATTCCACAACAGCGCCGTCGATGGCTACGCCTTCCGCCACGCGGACCTCGCATTGGCTGGTGCGACCACGCTCACCGTCGTGGGCCGGATAGCGGCCGGCGGCTCCGGCGCGGCCCTGCCCAAAGGCGCGGCCATGCGCATCTTCACCGGCGCGCCGATGCCCCCGGGTGCCGACACGGTGGTGATGCAGGAGGATGCGGAGGCAAGCGACGCCACTGTTTCGGTCCCGGCCGGCCTCAAGCCCGGCGCCAACGCCCGCCCGGCCGGCGAGGACGTGGCACTCGGCAGCCTGGCGCTGCCGGCGGGGCGACGGATCGACGCGCCCGCTATCGGGCTGGTCGCGGCACTCGGCCTCACGCATCTGGACCTCGCGCCGCGGCCTCGGGTGGGGGTATTCTCGACCGGGGATGAACTCGCCGCCCCAGGGGCGGTGCTGGGCGCGGCGCAGACGCATGACTCCAACCGCTTCACGCTGCTCGCCATGCTCGCGGGTCTGCCGGTGGTCGCGACCGACCTCGGCATCCTGCCCGATGACGCCGCGACCACCGCCCGCGCCCTGCATGAAGCCGCCGCCACGCATGACCTGCTGCTGACCACCGGCGGTGTTTCGACCGGCGAGGAGGACCACGTCCGCGCCGCCATCGAGGCCGCCGGCGCGCTGGTGTTCTGGCGCCTGGCCATCAAGCCAGGACGTCCGGCGGCGATGGGTGTCATTGGCGGCACGCCGGTGATGGGGTTGCCGGGCAATCCGGTCGCGGCCGTCATTACCTTCCTTCACCTGGCGCGGCCGCTGATCCTGCGCCTGGCCGGAGCGACTCCCCGCCCCCTGCCGCGCTTCGCCGCGACCGCTGGCTTCGCCTATCGCAAGAAGGCAGGGCGGCGGGAATACGTGCGCGTCACGCTGGAGGACGGGCCGGACGGTGTGCCCAGCGCGCACAAATTCCCTCGCGAGGGCGCGGGGCTTCTCTCATCGCTGACGCAATCGGACGCCTTCGCGGAATTGCCGGAAGGCATCACCGCCGTGGGACCGGGCGACCGGCTGCGCGTGCTGCCCTTCGCCGCGCTGTTCGGGTAGCTACCGGTACCGCCGGTAATAGCCATGCGGCCGGCCGTAGTAGCGATAGCGCGGCCCGTAGTAGCGCGGCCCGCCCAAGCGGAGATGCACTGAGGGCCCGACCGCCCCGTAATAAGCGTAAGGATACGGGTATGCGTACCCGTAGGGCTGCGGGTAGACGGGGTAGGCCGGCGGCTGCTGCATCGCCACGGTATTGCCCGATGCAGTGATGCACTGGATGTATGCCGCGTCGTAGCGCCCCTGCAGATCCGCCGAGGAGGCCGCCACCCCGCCCGCGCCCACCGCCGATCCCGCCACCAGGCCAGTGCCCGCCCCGATGGCGGCACCCGCGCCCGCATTGCCACTCGCCGAGCCGATCAGCGCACCGGCCGCGGCGCCGACCACGGTGCCCACCGCCGCCGATCCAACCGCTGCGTCAGTGGCGCGCGTCGGGTCAATCGGGCCGATCTGCACATCGGCATAATTGCGGCAATTCGCCTCCTGCGCGTTAAAACTCGCGAGGTCCCGGCCCTCGCCCGGAATGGCTAGAACACTCGGGCCACCAGGCCGCACGACGGTGCAGGCACCGAGTGCAAGGGGAATGACAACCATGCCCAGACGGCCGAACTTTGCCATTGCGATGTCCTCCGCGCCGGCGGCAACCACGCCGCCCGACCACGCATGTTTTCAGATGGTGAAGCCCCAGGCCCGGCGCAAAGGCAGCAACGATTTGTTGCGCGGCTCGCGTGCGCGTGCACCGACGCCGAGGCCCGTTTTCCAGAAGAAGATGCAGGCGTTCCGCACCCGACGCCGGTGCGCGCGAGCGCGTCTGCCAGGAGTGGCGATGCCCGTTCGTGTCTGAGCCCTTGCGGCGCATACCGCTGCAGCTGTCGCGGCTGGCCGTGCGAGGCCACGGTGGAGGCAGAACGCACGCGGAGTTCTGGCGTAGCGCATCGCCGCGCGAGCACCAGCGCCTCGCGGTTCCCGACCGCGGCCCTACCAGCCCTAGAGGCGGACACCTTGCGTCTGGAACGCCACATGGGCGGAACGCTGGAAATTCGTGTCCATGATGAACGCCGCGCCCACGGCCAGCAACACGGCGACCACGATCCCTGTCAAAACGGCCTTCATAGGTTTGCTCCATTACTCACGTCGATATGATCGTCCCTGGCCGCCGCAACAAGAGGCTTTCGGCCTCGGCCAATTCCTCGGGCGTGTTGGCGTTGAAAAAGGGATCGCCGCCCGCGGTATCCCACTCCACCTCCACCACACCATGCCGCGCCGTCCAGCGGTCAATCTTCCGCTCGCCCGCCAGCACCGCCGCACGCAGATCCGCCGCCAGCGCCACCGGCCAGACCCCCACCGGCGGATGCGCAAACCCGCCCGAGCGCGCACAGGCCAAGGGCCCCGCCGCGATCAGCCGTGCCACCAAGTCTGCGGGTAAGAACGGGCTGTCCCCCGGCACCGTCACCACAGCCGAAAGCCCCTCCCGCTCCGCCCAGGCCATTCCCGCCAGGATCCCCGCAAGCGGCCCGGGATGATCCGGCACGTCATCGGCCACCACCGGCACGCCAAACTGTGCAAACCGCGCCGGATCGCCGTTCGCGTTGATCGCGATACGCGCCACCTGCGGCGCCAGTCGCTCAACGACATGCGCCAGCATCGGACGCCCCGCCAGCTCCCGCAGCGGCTTGTCCCCGCCCCCCATCCGGCGCGCGAGACCGCCGGCGAGGATAATGCCGGCAAGGCCGGGGGCTCCGCCCCCTGCTCCTTTCTTTACCGACAGTTTGGCCGCCGTCGCGATAGTTTTGGCGGCTTGGGTCGGTAGGTCTGGCTGAGCGGTGGTCAGCATCTGCGCCAAGTGTCCTTCTGGAATCGGCGACCGAGGAACGTGGCATCTTCGGGTTGCTGTCCGTGCGCGACATCCTCCCGGCACTATGCGCCGATCCAGCGTGCCAAATCCTCGACCTTCGGCAGACCGCCGGCATGCACCATCTTGCCGTCCACCACTAGACCGGGCGTGGAAGCGATGCCGTAGCTCGCGATCTCGCCGTAATCGGTCACCTTCTCCACGGTGACCTCCACGCCAGCTTTATTGGCCGCATCCTTCACCATCTGCACGGCGGCATCGCAGCGTTTGCAGCCGGGGCCGAGTACCTTGACGTTCTTCATCGCAGTTTTCCTTCAGGCGAACAGCAGGTTGAACAGGAAGCCCACGGCAAGGATGCCGGTCGCTACAACGCCGATGAACACGGCGATGAGCTTCACCGACAGCACCTTGCGCAGGATGATCATCTCCGGCAGCGACAGCGCGATCACCGACATCATGAAGGCGAGCACGGTGCCGAGAGCCGCACCCTTGCCGAGCAGCGCCTCGACCACGGGGATGATGCCGGCGGCATTGGAATACATCGGCACGCCGACCAGCACGGCGGCCGGCACCGACCACCAGGCGTCCTTGCCCATGATCGAGGCGAGCAGTTCCTCCGGCGCGTAGCCATGGATGAGGGCGCCTACAGCGATGCCGGCGATGATCCAGTACCAGACGCGCCCGACGATCTCCTTCACCGAGTCCAGGCCGGCGCGAATGCGGTCGGGCCAAGTGATGGTGACGTCCGGCAGGTCCAGGGCGCCGGCGTGGATCTTCAGCACCCAGGGCTCAAGCCATCCTTCGAGCTTGAGCTTGCCGATGACCCAGCCCGCCGTGATGGCGATGCCCAGGCCGAAGACGAGATAGGTCAGCGCCACCTTCCAACCGAGCAGCGCGAACAGCAGGCCGAGCGCCACCTCGTTCACCATCGGCGCCGCGATCAGGAAGGAGAAGGTCACGCCAAGCGGCACGCCGGCCGAGACGAAGCCGATGAACAGCGGGACCGCCGAGCAGGAGCAGAAGGGCGTGACGATGCCCAGCGAGGCCGCCATGGCATTGCCCACCCCCTCGCGCCGGCCGGCCAGCAGCGCACGCGTGCGCTCGGGCGAGAAGAAGGAGCGCACTACGCCCATGGCGAACACCACAAACGTCAGCAGCAGCAGCACCTTCGGCGTGTCGTAGAGGAAGAAAGTGACCGACTGGCCGAGCTGGCTCGCCGGATCGACCGGCAGCAACGACACCGCCCATTCGGAAAACGGGATCAGTTGGCTGTACAGGAGCGCCCAGACCGCCAGGCCGGCAAAGGTTCCGGCCAACCATGGCAAAGGCGATGGCTGACGGATCGTCGTGGCACTCATGCGGCGAGGCTTTGCTCACGGATGGGCAGCGCAGGTGCTGCCGGGGGAAGGTGGCGGACCGCGAGCGGCACGGCGGGGTTGAGCCGGCAGCGAGCGCATCGGGCATCCCTCCCGTCCGCCACCAAGCCGGCCTTGCGCAGCGTCGCCATGTGGCGGGACACCGCCATGGCCAGGTGCTTCACGCGACCCGCTCAATACAAAGGGCGATGCCTTGGCCGCCACCGATGCACAGCGTCACCATCCCGCGCCTCTGGTGCCTGTCCTCGGTGTTTGGCGGAGGTCAGCCCGCCCGAGCGTGCCGTTCATCGGCACGGCAAGGGCGATGGTGTTGGAAATCGTCCCGTATTTCCGGACGTTCTGGTGCAGCAGCTCCAGCCGCCGTTCGGTCTCATCCGTGTCCACCAGGATCTCGTAGCCGACGCGCGTCATGCGCGGCGGCGCGTCCTGGCGCTCCCCCGCCAGGTGGATCGTCACGCCGCGGAAAGAGAAGTTGAGCATCGGCGTAACGCGCTCGATGCTCTTCATCATGCAGGCGGCAATGGAGGCAAGCAGGAGCTCGGCCGGGTTGAACGCGTCGGCGCGACCGGCGGGGTCGGTGTCGGCCACCAATTCCGCGCCCTTGCAGCTCATGCGCGTGCCGTGGCCATCAAGCCGGCTCGGTATCACCGAATAGGCCTGCATCGATCTGCCTTCCGTCAAGGGTTCGGCGCCCGCCTCGGCAAAGGTCAGGCGCCGCGCTGGCAGGTGTTCACGCCGATCAGGCTATAGGCCGGGCAGTTGCCCATCAGTCCCGTCGCCAAGGGCACGATGCCGATCAGCCCCCACCAGCCGAGCGGGCCGAAGGCGCCTAGACCTAGGATCACCACGCCAGCAGTGATCCGCAGCCACTTGTCGATACTGCCGACATTTCTGGTCATGGTGTCCTCCGTTGGCGATGGGCAAATTGGCTATTGCGAGCATGCTGAGCGCTTGCCCGCAGCCGAGCATTGATCCGGGTCAAGCCGGCAGCGTCGCCTCCGCCCAGGCGATGATGCGACCGGCCGGCATCGCACCGGCCTGGCGCCCGACCTCCCGCCCACCGGCAAACAAGGCGAGTGTCGGGATACTGGTGATCGCGAGCTCGGTGGCGAGGGCCGTTGCCTCCTCCGTCGAGACCTTGATCAGGCGTATGCGGGGCTCCAGCGTGCCGGCCGCGGCCTCGAAGGCTGGCGCCATGGCGCGGCAGGGGCCGCACCAGGAGGCCCAGAAATCCACCAGCATCGGTAGGCCGCTGAGCCGCAAATGCCGCCTGAAGCGCTCCTCCGACAGAGCGAGGGGCTTGCCCTGAAACAGGGCTGCCTTGCACGCGCCGCAGCGCGGCGCGTCACGAAGACGCCCAGTGGGCACGCGATTGACCGCGTCGCATTCCGGACAAAGGACCTGAATGCTGCCGGTCATCGTGCCGGCTCCTCGGCGAAGACCGCAGGGTGCCCTGCTTTCGCCTTCACGGGGATCTTGAGGTAGCGAACGCCGTTCGCCTCCGCTGCCGGAAAGCGGCCGGCACGGATATTCACCTGGATTGACGGCAGCAGCAGCGTCGGCGCGACCAGCGTGCTGTCTCGCGCCTGGCGGAAGGCCACGAACTCGGCTTCCGTCGTGCCGTGCTTCACATGCGGGTTGTGCGCCCGCTGGTCGCTCACCGTGCTCTGCCAGGCGAACTGGTCGCGGCCAGGCGCCTTGTAGTCGTGGCACATCCAGAGCTGGGTTTCCGGCGGCAGCGCAAGCAGGCGCTGGATGGAGTGCCAGAGCTGGTGTGCATCGCCACCCGGAAAGTCGGCGCGTGCCGTGCCGTAGTCATGCATGAAGATCGTGTCGCCGACGAAGACGTCCTGACCAATGCGATAGGCGACATCGGCCGGGGTATGGCCGGGCACGTGCATCACCTCGATCTCCAGCGAGCCGAGCGTGAACCGCTCGTTGTCCTTGAACAGGCGATCGAAATCGCCGCCCTCTGGCTTGATGTCGCGGGCGTCGAAGACGGGACGGAAGATGCGCTGGACGTCCTTGATGTGCTCGCCGATGCCGATCGGCGCGCCGGTCCGTGCCTTGATGTAGGGCGCGGCCGTCAGGTGATCGGCATGGGCGTGGGTCTCCAGCACCCAGCGGATCGTCACGCCTTCCTCGTGTGAGGACGCGAGGATGCGGTCGGCAAAGGCTGTATCGGCCGTACCGGACTTGTTGTCCCAGTCGAGCACGGGATCGATAACGGCACCCTGCTTAGTGGCGGGATCCCAGAGTAGGTAGCTCACGGTGTTGGTCGGTTCGTCGAAGAATGGCTGGATAACGGGCGCTTCCATGATGTCCTCCGCTGCCCCGGGGTGGGGCTTGAACCTCATATAAGATATCACTTATTAAGAACAGGGTTATGGAAGGGGTCAACGCCGCAATGGGAACGGCTCTCAGCGCAGACCTGGAAGCGCTGCAGGAGAAGGCGGCGGAGGCAGCGCAGCTGCTCAGGCTGCTCGCTAACGAGAAGCGCCTGCTGATGCTGTGTCACCTTGTGACGGAGGGCGAGATGGGCGTGGGCGCGCTGGCGGAGGCGGTAGACCTCTCACAGCCGGCGCTCTCCCAGCATCTCGCGCTGCTGCGCGAGGAGGGCCTGGTCGCCACGCGCAAGGTGGCACAGGCGGTGTTCTACCGCCTCGCTGATCCAAAGGCTGCACGCGTGCTGGCCCTTCTCCGCGACCTGTACTGCCCGCCAGGAACCTGACCGATGCAATGAGAAAGGACACGCCATGCTGAAGACCATCACTCCCGACGAGGCTGCCAGGCTGCTGCGCGAGGGCGGCGCAACGCTGGTGGATGTGCGCGAGCCAGACGAGCATGCGCGCGAGCGCATTCCCGGCGCCCAGAACCTGCCCCTCTCGAAGCTTGAGGAGGCGGAAGTCGCGCTGCACGGCGGCAAGCCGGTGCTCTTCCACTGCCGCTCCGGCGCCAGGACGGGAGGCAACGCCGCGCGGCTCGCCGCGAAGGCCGGCCTGGTCAACGCCTATGTCATCGAGGGCGGGCTGGATGCGTGGAAGCGAGCCGGTCTGCCAGTGGCGGAGGACCGGCGCCAGCCGCTCGAGCTGATGCGCCAGGTGCAGATCGCGGCCGGCTCCATTGTGGTGCTCGGCGTGGTGCTCGGCGCGCTTGTGGCGCCGGCCTTCTACGCACTGGCGGGCTTCGTGGGTGCGGGGCTGATCTTCGCCGGAGTCACTGGCACCTGCGGCCTGGCGCGCGTGCTGCGTGCGATGCCGTGGAATCGCGGAGCCACAGCGCGGCACGCGACGGCATGACCTCCGCGCCCGCCAAACGCGGGCGGACGTGGCTCACCAACAGGATCACCTGCCGGAGAGGTTGCCGGCCGCGCCGCGGGGGAGGAGTAGTCCATAATCACCCTCGCGACGCTTCAGATGGCCCTCGGCGGGATCTCGGGTGTGCTGGTTGGCTTCTCGCTTGGCCTGGTCGGTGGCGAGGGATTCATCCTGGCCGTGCCGCTCCTGGTCTACCTGTTCGGGGTGCCGGTGCCGCACCGGGCGATCGGCACCAGCGCCGTCGCCGTGGCGGCGAACGCGGCGATGAGCCTGATGAACCATGCGCGTGCCGGCAATGTGCGCTTGCCCGGCGCATTGATCTTCGCAGGCGCGGCGTGATCGGCGCCTCCGGGGGGGCGCGGCTTGGCAAGGTATTAGACGGGCAGGTGCTGCTTGCCGCCTTCGCCGTGATGATGGTCATCGTCGCTGGATTGATGCTGCGCCGGCGCGAGCCGGACGAGGACCGGCGGTGCGCCTCGGACGCGAGAACGCGCCGGCGCTGGTACCTCATCAACGACCCGGTGATGCACTCGCTGTTCATGGCGCCTCGGGATGCGCTGTGGATGCGGGACGGGATCATCAACATGCTGGCCGGAAATTTGCGTGGCGATCCCCGCGCGGTCCTGCCGATCCTTTCGTTCAAGACGCTGTTCAACACCTTTTCGACATTCCATCGTCTCGGGTGGGGCCCCGCAATGCTAGAGGCGGCACGGTAGCCAGAGGGCATGCATGTAAGCAGAGGCCGCTCTGGCGACAGCGCGAACCATGCCGGCGGCCGACTGCCATCGGGCTGCGGGTCAGACTCTG
>JAZKFA010000054.1:0-19871 GCA_040386655.1 Pseudomonadota bacterium
CTGCGCTTTTGACCTCTTTCGGGGGGGCGGGCTCCGGCGCTCCTGGAGCACGCGCGACCAAATCTCTCTTGGTGTCTCTAGGATCGGACCAAGTGCGTTATTTTGGAACTGCCTTCGGTCCTCGCCCTTCCGGATGATGGTGGCGACCGCGGCGGCCGCCATCGCCTGGCCCAAGCCGCCTTCTTCGGGAGGTCGGCATCCAGCATCAGCGCATGATTTATCGTCCGACAGGCGAGAGGCCTCTGCGGTGTCCATCCCGCGCAGCTGAACTTTCTCCCCGCCCTAGCCGAACACGCCCGCCCAGGCCTGCATCAGTGCGGCGTCCGCTTCTTCCATCGTCGCGGGAATGCCCTGGTGGTGCAGGCTGGTCACGCCGTGTTCGCTGACGCCGCATGGGATGATGCCGGCGAAGTGCGCCAGCTCCGGGTCCACATTCAGCGCCACGCCGTGCCAGGTCACCCAGCGCGTAACGCGCACGCCGATGGCCGCGATCTTCGCTTCGCCGCCGCGCGCGCGGTCGGCCACCCAGATGCCGACGCGCCCCTCCCGCCGTTCGCCGCGCACGCCGAGCAGGTCGAGGGCGGCGATCAGCCACTCCTCCAGCCCGTGGACATAGGCGCGGATGTCGCGGGCCGGCACGCTCCCATGGCGCCGGTCGAGGTCGAGCATGACGTAGGCGGTGCGCTGGCCGGGGCCGTGATAGGTCCATTGCCCGCCGCGCCCGGTGCGGTGGGCCGGGAAGCGGGAGTCCAGCAGGCCATCCGCCGTGGCCGAGGTTCCGCCGGTGTAGAGCGGCGCGTGCTCGACCAGCCAGACGCGTTCGCGGGCGGTGCCGGCACGCATGGCGGCGATGTGCGCCTCCATCGTGGCGACCGCCTCGGGGTAGTCCGGGCGGCCTTCGGCGGCCACCCATTCAGGGGCGGTGCAAGAAAGAGGCGCGGGATGCGTTGATGTGGCTGATATCATCGGCTATACGCCCCCCCCTACCCTGAATGCGGCCATGGCGGAATGGTAGACGCGCCAGCTTGAGGTGCTGGTGGGGGAAACCCCGTGGAAGTTCGAATCTTCTTGGCCGCACCAGGGGAGTGCCTCCCCCACATCACGCGCCGTACTGGTCCTCGCTCACCTGCTCCATCCAGGTGACGGGCGAGCCGTCGAGCTTTTCCTGGATCGCGATGTGGCTCATCGCCGTGCTGCGCGTGGCGCCGTGCCAGTGTTTTTCCCCAGGCGGGAACCAGACCACGTCGCCGGGGCGGATCTCCTCGCGCGGCCCGCCCTCGCGCTGAACCCAGCCGCAGCCGGCGGTGACGATCAGCGTCTGGCCGAGCGGGTGCGTGTGCCAGGCGGTGCGCGAACCGGGCTCGAAGGTGACGAGCGAGCCGGCAACGCGCGCGGGGACCTCGGTCTCCATCAGCGGATCGACGCGCACCTGTCCCGTGAAGTATTCCGCCGGACCCTTGCCGGATGGACGCGAACCCGCCCGCTTGATCTCCATCGCCGCTCTCCCTTGCATGCAGATGGTGCATGTAGGACGCCGCGCCGCTGTGCGTGAGGGGCGGCGGGGGCGATCTTCGCTGGCGTGCTCCGCCTCCTGCCCTATGCTGCGCGCAACCAGGTGAGGGACGCATGGACGAGGATTTCCGCAAGGCCGCGCTCGACTACCACCGCTATCCGCGGCCGGGAAAGCTGAGCGTCGAGCCGACCAAGCGCATGGCCACGCAGCGCGACCTCGGCCTCGCCTATTCGCCCGGCGTGGCGGCGGCGTGCGAGGAGATCGCTGCCGATCCCGACCGCGCCTATGACTACACCGCGCGCGGCAACATGGTCGCCGTCATCACGAACGGCACCGCCGTTCTGGGCCTGGGCGCCATCGGCGCGCTGGCCTCCAAGCCCGTGATGGAGGGCAAGGCGGTCCTGTTCAAGAAATTCGCCGGCATCGATTCCATCGACATCGAGATCGACGAGAACGACCCCGAGAAGCTGATCACGATCATCGCGGCCCTCGAACCCTCCTTCGGCGCGATCAACCTCGAGGACATCAAGGCGCCCGAGTGCTTCATCGTGGAGAAGGCGCTGCGCGAGCGCATGCGCATCCCGGTCTTCCATGATGACCAGCACGGCACCGCCATCATCGTCGCCGCCGCCATCCGCAACGGGCTGCTGCTGCAGGGCAAGCGGCTGGAGGATGTGAAGCTGGTCAATACCGGCGGTGGTGCGGCGGCCCTCGCTTGCCTGGACCTGCTCTGCTCGATGGGGCTGAAGCGGGAGAACGTCACGGTCTGCGACATCAAGGGCGTGGTCTACGAAGGCCGCACCGAGCTCATGGACCCCTGGAAGTCCCGCTACGCGCGCGAGACCGCCGAACGCACGCTGGAGGATGCGCTGCCGGGCGCGGATATCTTTCTGGGCCTTTCCGCACCCCGCATCCTCAAGCCCGAATGGCTGGCGCTGCTTGCGCCGAAGCCGCTGGTCCTCGCCCTGGCGAATCCGGAGCCCGAGATCCTGCCCGAGGCGGTGCGCGCCGCGCGCCCGGACGCGATCGTGGCGACGGGCCGGACCGACTACCCCAACCAGGTCAATAATGTCCTGTGCTTCCCCTTCATCTTCCGCGGCGCGCTCGACGTGGGTGCCACCTCGATCAACGAGGCGATGAAGGTCGCCGCCGTCGAGGCCATCGCGAAGCTCGCGCGCGTGGAAGCGTCGGAGGTGGTGGCCGCGGCCTATGGCGGCCAGGCGCCGATCTTCGGGCCGGACTACATCATCCCCAAGCCCTTCGACCCCCGGCTGATCCTGGAGATCGCGCCGGCCGTCGCGCGTGCCGCAATGGCCTCCGGCGCCGCCCGCCGCCCCATCGCGGATTTCGCCGCCTATCACGGGGAGCTGGAGCGCTTCGTCTTCCGCTCGGGCAACCTGATGCGCCCGGTGATCGAGGCCGCGCGCAAGAACCCCCGCCGCGTCGTGTATTCCGAAGGTGCGGATGAACGCACGCTGCGCGCGGTGCAGACCGTTCTGGACGAGGGCATCGCCGAGCCCATCCTGCTCGGCGATCGCGCGACGATCGAGGCGCGCGCCCAGGCCCTCGGCCTGCGGATGGATTTCGCCGAGAGCGTTCGCATCATCGACCCCGCCGTGGAGGAAGCGATCTTCGCGCCGCTTCGCGCGCTGTATCGCGGCAAGGTCGGCAGGCGCGGCACGCCGCCCGACGCTGCCGATCGCATGGTGGGCGAGAGCCACACCGTCGCCGCGGCCCTGCTGCTCGAAGCCGGCCATGCGGATGCGGCCATCTGCGGCGGCACCGGCGATTGGATGGGCCATTTCCACCACGCCCATGACGTGATCGGTCGCGCGGAGGGCGTCGGGCGCTGCTACGCGCTCTCCTCGGTCATCATGCCCAATGGCGTGCTGTTCGTGGTCGACACGCACCTGGTGCTGGAACCGACACCGGAGCAGATCGCGGAGATGACGCTGCTCGCGGCCGACCAGGTGCGCGCCTTCGGCGTGGTGCCGAAAGTCGCGCTGCTGTCGCACTCCTCCTTCGGGGCGTCGGGTGCTGATTCCGCGCGCCGGATGCGCGGCGCGCTGCCGCTGATCCGCGCCGCGGCGCCGGAGCTCGAGATCGATGGCGAGATGCATGCGGATGCGGCGCTGATCCCCGCCATCCGCGACCGAGCGGTCCCCGACAGCACGTTGGACGGGGCGGCGAACCTGCTAGTGATGCCCAACGTCGACGCGGCGAACATCGCCTTCAACCTGCTCAAGGCGGCAGCCGATGGGTTGCAGGTCGGGCCGATCCTGCTCGGCACCCGCAAGCCCATCCATGTCCTGGTGCCGAGTGTCACGGCGCGTGGGATCGTGAACCTCACGGCCCTCGCGGTGGCGCAGTCGCTGGCGAAGTAGCCGCGTGGCTGGAACGCCTGCGTGTTTTGTCGAGCAGGCGTTAACCGATTCTTCAGGCGCTCTCGTCCGGCGCTCGGCGCCGGCCGTCGCGCATGCATGGACGGACCGCGCGTGGCGGGCGGCAGCATCGGATGAATGAACGCAAGCACATTCCGGCCCGCGTGCTTGGCCATGACTTCAGCCATGCTGGGGCGCGGCCGCATCCAATTTACGAACTGTTGATCAGTCCGTGGTGAAACTCTCGCGCGGCTAGACAAGGCCGGATGATCCGGAGATACCCTGGCGCGATGATGATTCGCGGTCTCGTCCTGCTCGCGATGCTGCTGGTCCCCGCACTCGCCCAGGCGCAGCGCGCGGTCGGCCGTTGCCCCGACATGCTCATCGGCGACAGCTTCGCCATCGGCATGGCACCGCATGCGCAGAGGCAGGGCTACGTCGTGCATGCACGCCAGGGCGCGGGCATGGCCTGGCTGCGCCAGCAACCTCCGCGCTGCGCTCGTACCCTGGTGGTGATGTTCGGCACCAACGACCTGCGCAGCCTGGGAACCGAGGCGGCGGCGGAATCCTACGTGCGCGCCATGATCGCGGTGACGGACCGGTGGGACGCCGACCGGCTGATCTGGGCGACGCCGGGCTGCTTCCCGCGCGACGCCGCGCTCGACCGCGGGTCGGAAATGCTCGAACGCGTTCTGGTGCGCATCAGGACGCAGCACCTCTGGGCCTTTCGCTTCCTGCCCAGCGTGAATTCCGGCCGCGCGCTGCGCTGTGGGCATGAGACGCGCGACGGCGTGCATCCCTCCGGGACGGGCTACCAGGCGTGGTGGGGTTCCATCGCGCGCGATGTCGCGCGGCGTGATTTTGCAGGGTTCCGCCCGCGCGGCTGATCGGCGGGCGGCGTCACAGCCCCATCCATTGCATGGCGGTTTCCCAGGCCTCGGCCGCAGCGATCAGCGCCTCGGTGCCGGGCAGGATCGGCAGGTCGTACGCCGCGCTGGCGATCTGCGGCGCGCGTCCCATGGCGAGGACCAGCATCGCAAGTGCCAGCGCGCCCAGCGCCTTGCCCAGCGGGATCGTCGCGCTGGCGGGCGAGAAATCATCATCGGCAACGCGCGTCCCCGTGCCGAGCCAGGGCTGGCGCGCACCCTGCGTTGCCACGGCGAAAGGCACGGCGACAGGCACCGCTGCGGAAAGCGGGGCGGCGATGTCGCGGCGCCGGCGCGGGGTGCGGGGGCGGATGCGGGGCTTGCGCAGGGCGGGCCTCCTGCCGCTCAGAATTGGAAGTAGATGAAGGGGGCGACGCCCTCGGGCCCGGTGCGCAGGATCAGCACGAGCACGATCCCCGCCGCGAGGCCCAGCGCGGGGGCGGGCCAGCGGCGCAGCGCGGCCTCCACCCTCTGGCGCAGGTCGGGGGGCAGGAAGTGCAGCCCCAGGCCCAGCGCGCAGAGCAACGCGAGCCAAGGCGTGGCCTGCTCCGGCCCGATGGACCAGTTCAGCAGCCCCGATGCCATCGCGGCCAGGCTGCCGAGGTCCGGCGCGCGGAACAGGGCGAACAGCGCGACGACGACATGGAATGTGAGGAACCACCCCAGTCCCCGTCCGAGCGCGCGCTCCACCGCGAGTGCGGCACCATGCAGCGCCCCCCACAGCACGAAGGTCCAGGCCGCGCCGTGCCAGATGCCGCCTAGCAGCATGGTCAGGAACAGGTTGCGCATGGTGGCGACGCTGCCGAAGCGGCTGCCACCGAGCGGGATGTAGAGGTAGTCGCGCAGGAACCGCGACAGACTGATGTGCCAGCGGTGCCAGAAGTCAGCCAGCGAGTTCGCGCGATAGGGCTGGTCGAAATTCTTCGGGAAGTGATAGCCGAGCAGCGCCGCGATCCCGATCGCCATGTCGGAATAGGCCGAGAAGTCGCACCAGATCTGGATCGCGTAGCCATAGATCGCGAGCGCGGTATCGACCGTGCCGTAGGCGCCGGGATTGCGGAACACCGGGTCCACGATGCCGACGCCGATCTCGTTGGCCAGGATCATCTTCTTGAACAGCCCGCCCAGGATCAGGATCAGCGCCATCAGCACAGGGATTCGGCGCGGATCGGGCGGCGTGGCGAGTTGGGGCAGGAAATGCGCGGCCCGCACGATCGGCCCCGCGGAGAGGTGCGGAAAGAAGGTGAGATAGACCAGCACGTCCAACGGACCGCGCGCAGCAGGCACCGCGCCGCGATGGACATCGACCAGGTAGGAGATCGCCTGGAAGCAGTAGAAGGAGATGCCGACCGGCAGCAGGATCTCCAGCAGCGCCGGCGGCCCTAACCCGAACACGTCAGCAAGCCTCGCCGCGACCTCCTGGATCAGGAAATTCGCGTATTTGAAGTAGCCGAGCCAGGCCAGCGCGATCGCCACGCCCAGCCACAGCCACGCCCGCGCCCGCGGTGCACCGGGTGCGACGCGCGGCCCCAGCGCCCAGGCGACCAGGCCGAGCGCGACGAGCAGCGCGCACAGCGTGGTGCTGAACACGCTGTAGAAGGCGAGGTTGGCGGCCAGCAGCCACGCCTTGTGCAGCGCGGGCGCGCGCCGGACGAGAGTCCAGTGCACGACGAAAACCACCGCGAAGAACAGCGCGAAGGCGCCGGTCGGAAACAGCATGGCGCGTCAGGTCGCGATCATCGGCTGGCCCGTGGCGCGGATGATCTGCTCGTACAGGCGCTCGGCGGTCAGGCGGTAGCCATCGGCGGCGAGGTGGACGAGGTCGCGCTGCATGATCGGGGGCGATTCGCGGGCCAGCTCCGGCAGCCGGCACGGGCCCTGGGTGACCGCCGCACTCCAGTCGAAATGCGCGACGCGTTCGCGCGCGGCGACCTCGCGCTGCACGGCCTGGACGCGGGCGAGCGACGGCAGCGGCGCAACGCCGGCGCAACCACTGCCGCGGCGTGGGCGACCGGCATCGGCGGGCCCCATGAGCATCAATCCCGTCTGCGGCAGCGCGGTGCGCAGCGTGCGCAGCCACCGCGTCAGCGCGGCGGCATAGGCGGTGGCGTCGAGATCGCCGTCGACAGCTTCGTTGGTACCGAATTCCAGGATGAGCAGCGCCGGCGGTATGGCGGTCAGCTCGTTGAGCAGGATTGCGCGGTCGCGGTTATCGAGCGTGGCGAGCGTCGCGCCGTTGATGCCGAAGGCCTCCACGACGATGCCGCGCGCCCGGCGGTCCACGCCCCAGCCCAGCAGCTCGACCGGGCCGTCGCCGCCCAGTTCCAGCGTCACCGACCGGCTGTCGCGCGGCACGTCGATCACGCCGCGATGAAAGGCGCGGCGCGGGTCGCGGGTGCGCCCGATGGCGGAGACGGTGCCATCGATGATCAGGCGGAAGCTGCCGCCAGCCGGGTCCGTCATCAGCGACAGGTGCAGCCGGTCGAAGGCCTGGCCCTCGGCCATGCGCAGCGTGATCGCGCCACCGGGCGTCGCGCCCGACAGGCGATAGCCGGTCAGGCCGAATGGCCCGGGCGAGGTGCTGCGGAAGGCGTTGAAGCTGGCCCATTCGCCGGTCTGGTCGACCCGGAAGGCAGAGGGGTTGAAGTAGCGCTGGGCGCGGCCGGGCGGCAGGCGGCCGATGCCCGCGGCGCCGTAGCGCGCCTGGAACAGCGCGCGCAGCCGCTCGACCAGGAAGGGGCCGGCGGCGTGGCTGTCGCCGATCATGCAGATGAGGCCGCGCTGGTTGCCGCGGCCGCGTTGCAGGTCGCGCAGGACCGCGGCCAGCGGGGCGTAGGGGTCCCCCGCCGCGGCGACGGCCGCCGGTGCCGCGCGGGGCGCATCCTCCGCGGTCGGGTCGAACTGGACCGGCAGGATCCACTCCAGCGGGAGCCCGTCCCCGGTCATCGGGACGGAGGGCGCGCAGCCCGACGCCAGCAGCGGGAGGACGGCACCCGCGCCCGCCAAAAAAATTCGCCGAGACAGCATTACTTCGAGGGCTTCCGCGCTTGCCGTTAACGTAATCGTGTATAAAGCGGTATTGTCTCTTCTTCGAGAGGTAAAGGGCATGTCTCCGCTGTCGCGTCGCGCCGCCCTGGCAATGGGCGCTGGTGTGTTGGCAACGCGCCAAGCGTGCGCGAATACGCCGGCGGACCGGCCCGAATCGGGGTCGCTGCAGCAGGTGAGCGTGCTGCCGGTGGGCGATTCGCTGGCCCAGGGCCTGTACCTGACGCTGGTGCCCGTGCTGCGCCGCTTCCAGAACGTGCGGCTGATCAACGGCACGCAGCACGCAACCGGGCTGACCCGCACCGATGAGCACAACTGGCCAACCGTCTCGCGCGATCTGGTGCAGCGGCACCGGCCCGACCTGGTCATCTACTGGATCGGCGCCAACGACTTCCGACCCCTGGTCGACCGCGAATCGCGCGCACGCTACGAGTTCGGCGGCACCGCCTTCCGCGCCGCCTATGGACGCCGAGTCGCGGCCATGGTCGCCGCCGCGGCCGAGGTCCGGGCGCGCCCCATCTGGATCGGCCTGCCCAACATGCGCAACACGCCCGTCGCCTCCATGGCGCAGCGCCTGAACGACATCCAGCGCGAGGCGGCCGAGGCGGCCGGTGCCGACTGGGTCTCCACCTGGGAGGCGACGAGCGACAGCGAGGGGCGGTTCCTGTCGAACGTCACGGTGGACAACCTGCCGCGCAGCCTGCGCGCCGATGACGGGGTCCACTTCACCGATATCGGCTACCGGCGCGTCGCCGCCCTCGCACTCGGCTCCGCCTGTTCGCGGCACCCGGAACTCGCCCCGCTGCTGGGCCGCTTCGGCACCGCGGTTTGAGGCGCGTGCGGTAGGTTTGAATCGGCGGTTCCCTCGCCCACGCATCCCTGCTTCGATGCGGAAAAATCCGGAGGGAACGATGATGGGCCTCACGCGCCGCGCAGCGATCGGGCTGCTTGCCGCAACGCCGGCGCTCGCCCAGACGCGAACCTGGCCGAGCCGTGCCATCCGATGCGTGGTGCCCAGCGCGGCCGGCGGCTACGACACCTATGCGCGGATCATGGCGCCGCGGCTGGCCGAAATCCTGGGGCAGCCGGTGGTGGTGGACAACCGCCCCGGCGCGAACGGCAATATCGGCATGGCGGAGGTGAGCCGCAGCCCGGCCGATGGCCACACCATCATGTTCGCCCATGTCGGCGCGCTGACGATCAACACTGCCATCTACCGCAACATGCCGCTGAACCCGGTGGAGGATCTGGCCGCCGTGGCAGTGGCGGTCACCTCGCCCCTGGTATGGGTGGTGAACCCCACCGTGCCCTTCCGCACCATGGCGGAGCTGGTCGCTGGCGCGCGGGCGCAGCCGGAGCAATGGCGCTATGCGCTGCCGAGCTCGGGAAGCATCAACCATCTCGTCATCGAGGATTTCAAGCGCCGGCATAACCTGGCGATCCCGGCCGTTCCGTACCGGAGCACGCCGCAGGCCCAGATGGACGTGATCGCGGGGCAGGTGCCGATCATGCTGGACAGCCTCGGCGCGGGCTACGGGCACATCGCGGGCGGGCGCTTCCGCGCGCTGGCGGTGACGGGGAGGGAGCGGTCGGCACGCCTGCCCGACGTGCCGTCGATGGTGGAGCTGGGGCTGGACCCGCGCGAGTTCGTCGCCTGGTACGCCTACATGGCGCCGAAGGGCACGCCGGCGGAGGTCGTTCAGCGGCTGAACGCAGCGGTGAACCAGGTGCTGGGCGAGGAGGCGACGGTTGCGCGCTTCCGGGACCTGGGCGCGGCGCCGCGGGTGACGACGCCTGCCGAAAGCCTCGCCTTCATGCGGGCGGAGCAGGCCGATTTCGGCGCAATCGCGCGCGCGGGAGGCATCGAGGTGGAGTGACGGCCGGCTCCCGTCAGGGAAGCCGGCTCATCGAAACCGGCATCCGCACCAGGTCACGGTCCATGCCCTGGCGCCGATCCTGCAGGTTGAACCGGGTGAGGTAGAGATGCAGGTCGCCACCCGTGGTGTCGAAGACCGCCGATGGACTCAGGTGATCGATCAGGGAGGGGTACTGGTAGTACACGCCCCCCTCCGGCTGGCCGGTGAAGGAATCCATCCGCCAGAGCATCTCAGGCGCTGACCAATCCCGAAGGTTCGCCGAGGTGCTGTAGAGAACGCCATGGACCGGCGCAGCCTCCCCGCCCATACGGGTCCGTCCGACCATGACGGCGACCCAGGGTCCGTCCGGCCCAGCCCGGATGACCGACCGGACCGGGCCCTGCAGCACATTGGCGCCGAGGACGTCGCAGGCGACCGGCGCGGCTGGTCCAGGTGCAGGGGCGAGGCTGCCGCCGAAGCCTCCCGCCGCCAGCACCCGCCAGCCGGCGGCGAGATCGCCCGGATCGGCCCGCAGCAGGCAGTTCCCATCCGGCTGCCCCGCGATGCCGCGCCGGTGGACGAGCACATGCGCGAACCCATCGCTGAAGACGATGTTCGAGGTCGTGAAGAAGCCGGTCGGCCGACGCATCGCCCGGTCGAAAGGCAGCGGCGAGGTGGCGACGACCCTGGTCTCGATCGGAAGCGGCCGAAACCGGTAGTGAGGGGACTCCGCCACGGTCGCGATAATCGAGGAATACCAGCAGCCCCAGCCGGCGGAGGTCGGGTGCTCGCATTGGCCAGCATGGCGGCCGCCCATGTATTCATGGCTTGCGAGGCCCAGCAGCCGCCCGTCCGGCATCGGGGCGATGGCCTGGATCCAGAAGCGGTCATCATGGGCGGCGGGATCGGGGTCTTCCCGCCCCTGGCTGTGGGACGCGCAGTCCGGCGCGAGCGAATGGAAATCCCGGCCAACAAGCGAGATGTTGGTGAGGTGCGCGGCCATGAGCAGCAATCGCCCATCGCGCAGGCGGACGGCGCGGGCGGGACTGTCGGGGATCTGCATCCGGTCGCATTGCTGCGTAGACCAGCGATAGACGGTCTCGACCGCGCCGCGCACCTCGAGGCGGACGCCCTGGGCGGAGGGCGCGGTCGTGCAGGCCGCGATCCAGAAAAGGGCTGCGAAACAGCGCCACCAAGACAGGCCGCTTGCGCTACCGGTCATCGGCGCCGCGTGCGGCGGCCTGTTCACGCAGGTCCACCACGAACGGCGCGACCACATGCTTGCCGACCCACAATCCGCGCGGCGCATCATAGGTGAGGTTGCTGCGGTAGAGCGCCTCGAACCCCTCCATCGCATCGGATTCGAGCGGGCTTGCGCGGGACAGGAAGGCCGGTGCCGCCATGGGGTGGCGCGGCTCGACCGTGACGCTCCGGAGGGAATAATCCGCGGTCTCCCTGTTCGAGAAAACCGTCTTCTGCACCGCCTCCGCCACCTCCCGCCGCATCCGGTTGCAGGCCCACTTCATGTGCAGCGTGAGGAAGCCATCCGCGCGGGCGGCGAAATCCATTCGCTCCTGGCAGTAGTGGAAGCCGCCGCTGTAGCTGACGGGCACGCGCGCCAGGTGCGGCTTGCACATGGCGGTGTTGGGGACGCCGTATCGCCGCTGCTCGAGGATGGGCGCGCTCATGTCGAAATCGGGCTCGCCTTCGGCCTGGATCATGTCCAGGCCCCGGGAGATCGCGATGGGATTTCTGCCGGTGGCGAGCATGTCGAGAAACGACAGCCCGCTTAATGGGTGCGGCACAACGAACTCATCCACGTCGCAGACGAGAGACCATCTGTAGTAGGCGTGCAGCCCGGTGGCGAGGTGCGACATGAGGTAGGCGCGGGCCGCGTCATCGAATTCCAGCCTGGCGGCCGTGATCAGCCCGCCCAGGGCGTAGCCGGCGAAGTTCTCCGGCGTCGGCGTGACGACATAGATGCCATGCGGCCCGACCAGGTCCCGGTAGTAGTTGTAGAAGTATGGGAACCAGGCTGTCGCGTCATGGGCATAGGTGACGACGCACAGCGTCGCCCGCTGGTTCCGGCCGCCATCGGCCGCGGGTGCGGGAACGAGGCCCGCCACGAGCTTCCGGGTTTGCTCCGCCGACAGATGGCGGGCCACCGCCTTCAGCTGGTGTTCGTTCAAGGAACCGAGTTCCAGCGAAAGCCGCAGGCTGCGCTCGAACGCCAGGACGACGGTCGTGCCATCCACCGTCGCGAAGGCCTGCACATCTTCCAGGCCCCGCGGCGGATCAGAGGCCTCTCGGGAGGACAGGGAGAAGCCCAGGCCGACGCAGTCATCGGTGGTGACGTCGCGCCTTGGAAGATCGGCCGGCCCCGTGGCAAGCAGTTTCCCTGACACGAACACCTGGACCAGGGGCGGCGAGTCCGGCCGGTACCGGGCGCGGGGAAGCTGGAGCCAGCCGCTCGCCCCTGCCACCCCGATCTTTTCCACGACGCCCTTGATCATTCGCGGTCCTTGCGGCGTGCGGAATGGGTGTATGGGCCAAAGTCAAAGGAAGGGGCCCGATGCCGTCAACGGAAAGCGTGCCGCACACGGAACGGTGAAGGGGCTGGCGATTCAGCGGCGTGATGACGCATGCAGCCTCGCGCTGCTCACAGCGACGAGGTTGCGGGACAGACCTTGATAAAGCTGAGCCGCGCACTCTCCTCCGGCCCAGGAGGGTCCCTCTACCTGATGCGCTTTGCCGCTCTGCGCACTAACCAGCCGGTCAGGCCTGGCGCCTTCTCAATAGCATCGAGGAGCGCCCGTAATTCGCCCTGCGCCTTGCTCCGCTCAAGCGCCGCGTCGAGCGCCTGGCCGCGTGCGGTCATGGCTGCGTCTGTCAACGCCTCCATCTTCTTTGCAGTCGCGGCGTCCGCGTGTTGCGTTTCGCGCAGTTTGGCCTCTGCCTCATCCCGTTCTCTGGCTAGCTGTTGCAGCTCCGCCCTATGGCTCCTCGCTTGGGCCCTGGCAGGTTTCATGGCCGTGGCGCGAACCCAGATGTTGCCGGTGCGAGAGGTGCGTTTCATGCCTCAACCTCCCTCAAAAGACGCGCGCCGAAAAGCCTCTCGCGCAACACGCGGGAGAGGCGAAAAATGCATTGACGCGATCGGCGGGTGAGCAGGGGACGACCGGGTGGCGAGCCCGGTGACACCGCAGGAATATCCGCTCAGCGCGAAGCCCCGTTCGGAGGGCGGTCCGCCGAGGCTTCGCCCAGCGACAGCATCAGCCGGTTCGCCCAGTTGAAGAAGGCGGCCGCCTGGATGATGTCGCTGATGGCGAGGTCATCCATCCCCGTCGCGCGCAACCGGGTCACGTGCTCCGGGCCGAAGGTCATCGGGATCGCCGTCAGCGCGACCGAAGCCGCCACGATCGCATTCCAGCGCTCCCCGAGATCGGCGCCGACGCCGTCGGCGAGCAGCCTGTCCACATCCGCCTCGCGCTTCGCATAGGTCGCGGCAAAACGCGCATGGACGGAGCAGCAATAGATGCAGCCGTTGAAGCGCGACACGGCGGCGGCCGCCAGTTCGCGATCCGCGCGCGGTGCACCGGCCTCGGGGTTGTAGAAGATGTCCTTGTCGGTGCGCGTGCGGTGCTCCAGCGCATCAGGATCGCGCGCGAGCAGGCGAAAATATTCCGACTTCGCCCGCGCCGCATCGATCAGCGCAGCGATGTGGTGCGGCGTCAGCTCGGCCTCGGAGAGGGGCTCGACGAAGGGCACCCAACCGATCTGCGCGCGGGTGAAGACGTTCGGTACGGCGGTGTCGGGCATGGTGCGGGTCCTCAGGGCGTCGCGGCGAGCACGGACAAGCCGGCGACGACGCGGATCTGGAAGGCGAGGAAGGAGGCCAGCTGCGACAGCGACACAATGGTGTCCTCGGTCCAGCCGGCCGCCGTCAGCGGCGCGAAGCGAGCGGCCGCGGCGTCGCGCGGATGGAAGACCAGGTAGTGCGCATAGTCGAACCCCGCGACGAGCTTGGGGCCCAGCGCCTGCGTCACCGACGCGGACAGGGCGAAGGCGGGTGCCGGCGTGTCCTCCGCGCTGAGCGGGCCGGGCGGGTAGGCGCCCCTTGGGCCCTCGGCCGCGGTCTGTGCCACGGCCTCGGCTACCGCCTGCGCCAGCGCTGCGCCGCCATGGGTCGCGAGGCCGTCCGCGTAGTGGTCCGCCGTCACGCCCCCATGATGCAGGCCGGCGACATAGGCGGCGATCGCGAAGCGCGCGGCCACGGTGAAATCACCCGGCTCGGCCGGCGTCAGCAGCACCTCGTAGCTCTTCTGAGCATGGGTGCGGGCGACCTTGCGGCCATCGCGCACCGCATCCATGCGCGAACCCGGCACGATGCCGGCCAGCGTGTCGATCACATCCATGGCTGTTCCATCCTGTCCTGGGCCGTGGCCCCGCTCATACCATCACGCCGCATGCGCCACCTCGACCGTCTCGCGTCGCCAGCCGAAGGCGGGCGCGACATGGGCGGCGACCAGTTCGATGGAGCGCAGCACGAAGGCATGCGGCGGATCGACGGAGTGCACCTGCACCGCCAGCTCAGTCGCGCGATGCAGGATGCGGTCGCCCTTCAGCGACGCGACCACCTCCTCCGGCGTGCCCAGGTGCACGTCCTGGCGGTGGATGATCTCGGCGGTCGAGCGCGGCGCATCAGGCACGCGGCCGAGCCCGACCATGCGCCGATGGTAGCGTTGCAGCCCGATCTCGGCGAAGCGCATCGCCTCGTCGCGGCGATCGGCGGCGAAGACCGAACGCGAGGCCAGGATGCGCGGCGCCACGCCGTCCGGAAGCGCCTCGATATAGGCGTCCACCATCGGGTCCTGGATGTCGGCGAGTGTGGCGTCCGGCGCCTCCTTGGTGCGCGGCTGAGTGCGCGAGAGCAGCAGCCCCATGCCCAGCCGGCCCGCGTTGCGCGCGCCGTCCACCGAGAAGGTCGCGTACCACATGCGGTGCACCAGCTGCGACCGGGCCGGATAGACATGGTCGCCCCCGCTCAGCGCCTGCCCTCGCAGCGCGCCCATCAACGCGTCCAGCTTTTCGGCGAAGACGGTGCGGCGATCGGCCTCCTTCAGGCCGAAGGCGGCGAAGGCTTCCGGATTGCCGCCCGAGCCCACGCCCAGCTCCAGACGTCCGCCCGACATGATGTCGAGCACCGTCGCATCCTCGGCCACGCGAATGGGCATCTCCATCGGCAGGGTGACGATGCCGGTGCCCAACCGGATGCGGCTGGTCAGCGCCGCCGCTTGCGCGAGCAGCACGAAGGGGGAGGGCATGCCCCCCTCGAATTCGTGGAAATGGTGCTGCGCGACCCAGGCACTGTCGAAGCCCTCGGCCTCGGCGCAGCGGATCTGTGCCAGCGCGCAGCGGTATCGCTCCGACGGGCTGCCCTCATCGAGCACTCGCGTGAAGAATCCCAGCTTCATGCCGCTGCCTCTTCTGCCGCAACCGCGCCGCCGGAAATGGCGCCGATCAGGTCGCGCGTATCGTCATGGCCAAGCTTGCGGAACACTGTCTTCACCGGTCCGGATTCCACCAGCTTGCCCACGCGCAGCACCGAGATGGTGGCCGCGATCAGCCGCACCACCGCCGGGTCGTGCGGTACGAAGATAGGTGAGGCCAAGCTCCCGCTGCAACTCATCCGGCGATCGAGGATGCGCGCCTGCTCTGTGACACCGAGGGCGGAGACCGCCTCGTCCAGCACCACCAGGTGCAGCTGAGCACCAGGGCGCGGGCGATGGCCACGCGCTCGCACTGGCGGCCCGACAGGGGCGGAGGGTTCGAGCATGGCGCGCGCGCGGGCCTCCCGCTCGGCCCCGGGCAATTTTCGAAGTTCCACACCGGCTCCTCGACGATCTGCGCGATGGGCTGTCGCGGGTGGGCGACAGTTCATCGGTCGTCCCATGCCGCCTGCACCAGCGGGCCGTCGGCGAACCCGGAAGTGAACTGCTCCCGAGCAACGATGGGGCTCACCGGCCGTATAGATTTCCTCAGCCGGCTGAACAGGAACGACATGGACGCGCGATATCGCTTCGGGATTGAGGAAGAGTATTTCCTGGCGGATGCCGCGACCCGCGACACGCCTCGCCACACGCAGCCTTTCCATGACGCGGTTCGCGCGCGCATTCCTTCGGCGGAGCGGGAGCTGCTGGCAGCGCAGGTCGAGGTGGCCACGTCGTCCTCCGACAGCCCCGCCTCGGCCCGCGCGCAGCTGACGGAACTCCGCGCGGGGCTGGCCGAGATCGGGCAGGAGCACGGGCTGCTTGTCCTGGCCTCGGGTACGCAGCCGCTTGCGCGCTGGGACCGGCAGCGCCAGACCAGGAAGCAACGCTACGACCGCCTGATGCAACAGATGCAGATGCTGGGGCAGCGCAATGTCGTCTGTGGCATGCACATCCATGTCGAGGTGCCGCGGCCGTCCGAGCGTGTTGATCTCATGAATCGCATGCTGCCGTTCACGCCGCTGCTGATGGCGCTGTCCGCCTCCTCACCCTTCTGGCAGGGCCGCGACACCGGGCTCGCCGGCTATCGTCTCTCCGTGTGGGGAGCGATGCCGCGCACCGGCCTGCCAGACCTCTTTGAAGATGAGGCCGATTACGAACGCTACGTCGCGGCGATGACGCGCTCGGGCGCGATCAATGATGCCAGCTTCCTGTGGTGGACCCTGCGACCCTCCGTTCGCTACCCCACGCTGGAACTGCGTGTCGCCGACAGCTGCACCAGGCTCGACGACACCATGGCGATCGCGGCGTTGTATCGCTGCCTCGTGCGCCTGCTGGACCACGCGCCCGCGCTGAACCGCGAGCAAACCGGTGCCGCGCGGGCGATCACCGCCGAGAACGTCTGGCGCGCCCAGCGTGACGGCATCCGCGCCGAGTTCCTGGATATCGAGGGAGGCACGGTTCCGTTCCGCGTCGGACTGGAGAGTGTCCTGTCGCAGGTTGGCGAGCATGCGGCGGCGTTGGGATGTGAGGCCGATCTGGCGTGGCTGCGCACGATTGCGGAGATAGGGACAAGCTCGGACCGGCAGCTCGCCGTATTTGCCGGGGCGAGTGGCAATGCCAGGCAAGCCTTGTGTGCCACCGTGGACTGGATTGCAGCGGCTACCGCCGGTACCGAGGGCTGAGCCGGCGGTGGAGACCAGCCTGCACTGTTTGCGTGAAAGGCTATGCCGACGCCTTGGCATGACGCCGCGAATGATGCTTGGAAGCCCCGCATGAGTGCGCAACCCAGCGGGCTGTGACTCGCAACATCTTCGCGACCAGGCATCCTCTCCGTACGCGACCTCCCCAGTGGCGAGGTCAGCCACGCACGGCGATGGCGGCCAGGCAGGCAGCAAGCCCGTCACGCAGTAACTGGCCGCGGACGTGAGTGGCAGGGCTCAGCTGGGTGTGTGGCTGAGCCGGCGAAGTTCGCCGGTCGCCGGCTACGCCGGGCGGAAGCCGCTCGCTCTCACCATCGCTGCCCAGCGTTCGGATTCGCTTCGCTGAATGGCGGCGAGTTCGCTCGGGCCGGCTCCGCTCACCTCGAAGCCCAGCTCCTCGATACGGGCGCGGAGGCTTGGCGCGGCCAAGGCACCGCTGATCGACTGGGCCAGCCGGGCGGTGACGGGTTCGGGCGTCGCGGCCGGCGCATAGAACGCGAACCAGCCCGGGGCGACGATGTCAAAGCCACTCTCGCGCAGTGTCGGGACTTCAGCGGTGGAGCGCGGCCGCTCGGCATCCGTGCTGGCGAGGATGCGGACACGTCCTGCCCGGTGATGCTCGCGAAACTCGCCGAAGGACGCGACGAACATCCCGATCCGTCCAGTCTGCAGGTCTGGCAGCGCCGCGGGCGTGCCGCGGTACGCGACGTGCTCGAGCGGCACGCCGCCCAGCCGGCCCAGCTCCATTCCCGCGAAGTGCGCGCCGGTGCCCAGGCCGGGCGAGCCAAAGCTGCGCCGGGCGGGGTCGGCACGGAACCAGGCGATTAGCTCGGCGGGCGAGCGAGCCGGGTTCTCCGGACCCACCACGACCACCTGACCGAAGCGCATGAGCTGCATGACGGGGCGGAAATCCGCCACCGGATCGTAGCCGATTGTCGGGTCGGTGTGGGGTTGCAGGACCATTTGCGTGGCGGCCGCGAGCAGCAGCGTCGCGCCGTCTGGCGGGGCCGCCTTTACCGCCTGAGCGCCAATCCGCCCGCCCGCCCCGGCTCGGTTCTCCACGATCACGGGACGGCCGAGGCGCAGGCGCAGCTCATCGGCGAGAAGACGGGCGATGGCGTCCGCAGCGCCACCCGGAGCGAAGGGGAAGACGATGCGGAGCGGCTGCGCCTCCTGCGCGGCAGCGAGGCGTGGGGAGCAGCAGAGGCTGCCGGTGATGAGGACAAGGCTTCGGCGGGTCGGTGACATGGCCACGGTCTCCACGGCTGTTGAGGGGAGCATGCGTGCCGCTGATCCAACAGGGAAAACGGCATGTGGTTGGGGCGATCAAGCCGGCCGGACCACCCCCTCGGCGCGCACCGGGCGCCGGCGAAGCGTTCGGGGAGACAGCGCCACCGGCACGAGGGCCGGCCAGCGTGGGCCGATTCGGTCCGCCAGGGGGCCGGCCAACGCTCCAACGAGGAAGCAGCACCCGCAGGCGATAGCGAAGACGATGCTGACCGACGTCGCCGGGACACCCGCTGCCGCGGCCAAGGCCGGGGAGAACGCGGGATGGGCGTAGATGGCGCCCCACCACGCGAGCAGCACGAGGACCGCGCCGCCGACGACGCCCCACCCGCGCGGGGGCCGAGGATGCGGCGCCAGTCTGGGCAGGGGGAAGGCGGAGGGCGCGGCGCGGCATTGGTCGGGTCCTCTCCATCGGATTGGTCTCCTACGGACCCTCGGCGCTTGCCGATCAAAGCGGAATTCGTGCTTCCTTGGGGGGCTCCAACCAGGTGGAATACCCAGTGGATCCGCTGCTCACCTCCCGCCTCGCTCGCCGCCTCCGGCTGCGTGACCTGCACACGCTGCTGGTTGTGCTGGAGGCCGGGAGCATGGCGAAGGCCGCCGGCCAGCTCGCCCTGACACAGCCGGCCGTGTCCAAGGCGATGCAGGAGATGGAGGCGGAACTCGGCGTCCCGCTGCTGGAGCGCGACAGCCGCGGCGTCCGGCCGACGGCATTCGGCGAGGCCCTTGCGGTCCGCGCGCGGGCGATGATCGACGAACTCGGTCAGGGTGCGCGAGACCTCGCTCACCTGGCCGATCCCGATGTCGGCGAGGTGCGCATGGGCACGACGGAGCCGATGACCTTCACAGTGGCGGAGGCAATCCGGCGTGTGACGCAGGACCGCCCGCGCATCAGCTTCGAGGTCGTGATCAGCGACACCGGCACGCTGCTCGCAGACCTGCGGGCGCGCCGGATCGACGTGGTGGTCACGCGCTACGGATTGAGCGCCGAGGATGAGGACCTCGATGCCGCCTGGCTGTTCCGCGTGCCGCTGGTGGCCGTCGCGGACCGCAGGAACCCGCTGGTACGACGGAAGGGCCTGCGGCTGGCGGACGTCATGGGCGAGCCATGGACACTCTCGCCGCCCGACACCTTTCTTGGGCGACTGGTTGCTGCGGCATTCCAACAGGAGGGCCTGCCGCTGCCGCATGCCTCCGTGATCTCAGTCTCCATCGCCATGCGGCTGAGCCTGGTCGTCGGGGGGAGCCACCTCACCATGCTGCCGCGTACGATGGTGCACCATCCGACCAATGCGCCGTGGCTCCGCACGCTCGACATCACGACCGAGGATAGCGAAGGCGCGATCGCCGCACTGACGCTGAAGCGACGCTGGATGCCGGGGCCGGTGCGCCTGTTCCTCGATGCGGTGCGGGAGACAGCGCCGGCCACGAAGGGCGTCGAGCCCGTCACCCGCCGGCCGTAATTCGTATTACGGACAGGCACGCAGCGCATCCGTACGGGCGGCGTCATGCGGCCCGACCAGGCCCCCTCATCGTCGCGGAGCAGTTCGGCGCCCTCGCCGCACTCCATCCCGGTCACGTCGATCTCGGGCTGGGGCGAGCGCCGTGCACCGACCAGCTCGCCCCCCGGTCTCTGCGCAGGAACCTGGCTGAGCACTTCCGTACGGCGGA
>JAZKFA010000055.1:0-3423 GCA_040386655.1 Pseudomonadota bacterium
GGAGGGATCATTGGGCGGCGGCGGGTTGCGCAGCGTAGCCGGCAGGAAGAAGCGGATGCGGTAGCCGCCACCTGTGGCGGGGGTCTGCGCGACGGGCGCGGTCATCGCGATCTGCTGAGGCGCCTGCGCGACCGGGGCCGTCATCGCGATGCGCTGCTCGCCGCCATTGCCGCCGAAGATGTAGCGCGCGAGCCGGGAGAAGCCCTCGCTGCGGCTGGCGGTTCGTCGGCGGCCACCAGCGTTTCGGCGGCCAGGCGTGGGGCGTAGCGGCGGATCTCGACATCGCCGAAGCGATCCAGCGTCTCGAAGGCCGGCTCCTCGGTGCCGGACCTCACGCCCACCACCGAGCACGCGCCGACGACCAGTGCCGAAGCACCGGCAAGGATTCTCTGCAGCAGCATCGCGTCCTCCACATCACTCCACGCGATATGGGCCGGTTCAGAGCAGCGCAATCACCGCGGCGAGACCGATGGAGGGAGAAGTGAGCGGCTGGCGACCCGCGCAGAGGGCGGCGGCGGGCGCCATCGACGCCTGGGCGAGCGCAACCTGCGCCGCGCCGGATACAAAGGCAGCATCCGCCGCGCCGGCGATCAGGGCGTGATAGCGGGTAAGGTCGCCCGCCTTGCGGGCATCCCACGCGCCGGGCACCAGCGTCATCTCGATGGTGGCACCTGTCTTGGCGGCGGCCGCGGCGAACAGCGCCTCGGTGGGCGCGAGCGTTGTCTCCACGGTGCACAGCACGGCGACGCGGCCGCCGGCGCTCGCCGCCACATCGGCCAGGGCCGCATCCACGCGCAGGCACGGGATTGGGGAAGCGATGCCCTCCACGGCCGGCCCAAGCGTCGAGCAGGTGAGCAACACCGCCTCGACCTCCGCCTCGCAGGCGAGCGCGAAAAGCGCGTCGCGCGTCAGGTCACGGATGGCGGGCGTGAGCCGCCCGGCTTCCTCGGCTGCGGTGAGGAATTCCGGCCGCACATGGTGCAGCAGGCGCACACCCGGCGGGCAGGCGGCATCGAACAGCGCGACGTTGCTTTCAGCGCTGTGCAGGCAGGCGATCAGGGTCATGGCGCGATGCTACAGCAGTATTCGCCCGCGCTGAATGGGTGCCGCGCCGGCGCGTGCTCAGTCGGCCGCCGCAAGCCCGCCATGCACCAGCGTCTGGATGAAGCCCAGCTTCTCCACCACCTTGGGCGAGAGGACGAAGGGGTAGAGGTCCGGCACGCCCATGCAGCGGTTGAGGCTGTTCACCGCGGCGGTGATCGGCACCCAGGCATCCATCAATGGCCCGATCTGCGCTTCCCGGTAGGGGTCGAACTCGACCGAGCCTGTCAGGGTGCCGGTGTTGTCGGCGCGCGCATCAACTCCCATGCCGAAGGACCGCGCCATCTCCAGCGTGTCGACGATGTGCAGATAGTGGGCCCAGGTCTCGGCGAAATCCTCCCACGGGTGCGACGTCGCGTAGCTGGACACGAAGTCGCCCTGCCAATCCTGCGGCGGACCCTGTTCATGGTGGCGCTTCAAGGCGACGTCGTAGTCGAGGCTGTCATCGCCGAAGATGGCCCGGCAGGGCTCCAACATGGCCGTGTCGCGGACCAGCCGGTCCCAGAAGTAGTGCCCGGATTCGTGGCGGAAGTGACCCAGGATGGTGCGATAGGGCTCGCCCATGGCGGCGCGGCGGCGGGAACGCTCCACGTCGTCGGCCTCTGCGAGTGCGATGGTGATCAGGCCGAAATCATGCGCGGTCATCACCTTGGGTCCGTTGGGAGCATCGGCGAGGATTTCGAAACCCAGGCCGGAGTCCGGCGCCTCCACCCGGCTTTCCAGCGGCAGCTTCAGGCGCAGGAAGCTGTACATCGCGCGGCGCTGCGCGTCCTGGATCTGCCGCCAGTGGAACAGGTTCGAGGCATCGCCGAGGTTCGGGATGATGACGTTGTGCCGGCATGACCGGCAGAAGGCGTCCGTGGTGCCTTCTGGGACCAGCCAGTTGCACGCCTCGTGCTGCGCGTTCTCGCACCGCAGGCGCCCCTCCCGCACCACCTGCATGCGGTTGGCGTCGGGCTGGTACCCCTGCGGCTCACCGCAGGCGACGCAGCCCGTATTCTCGAAATAGACGGGCTGCGAGCAGTTCTCGCAGGTGAAAAGGCGCATTGGGGCAGGCTCCGCTGGGACCGAAGTGCCAACGGGGAATGCGGGGCGCGGTTGCCGCGCGGGAAGGGCTTTCCCGCGCGGCCGGTTCTCAGTTCCGCGCCTTGTCGACCAGGGCGCCCTTGGTGATCCAGGGCATCATCGCGCGCAGCTTCGCACCGACTTCCTCGATCGGGTGTTCGGCCAGGCGGCGGCGGGTGGCCTTGAAGGACGCCTGGTTCACCTTGTTCTCCAGCATCCAGTCGCGGGCGAACTTGCCCGACTGGATGTCGGTCAGGACGCGCTTCATCTCGGCCTTGGTCTCGGAGGTGATGATGCGCGGGCCGGTCACGTACTCGCCGTATTCGGCCGTGTTGGAGATCGAGTAGTTCATGTTGGCGATGCCGCCCTCATAGATGAGGTCGACGATCAGCTTCACCTCGTGCAGGCACTCGAAATACGCCATCTCGGGGGCGTAGCCGGCTTCGCACAGCGTCTCGAAGCCCGCCTTGATGAGTTCCACCAGGCCGCCGCAAAGCACAGCCTGCTCGCCGAACAGGTCGGTCTCGCATTCCTCCTTGAAGGTCGTCTCGATGACGCCCGAGCGACCGCCGCCGATGGCCGAGGCGTAGGAGAGCGCGATCTCGAGCGCATTGCCCGAGGGGTTCTGGTTGACGGCCACGAGGCAGGGCACGCCGCCGCCCTTGAGGTATTCGCCGCGCACGGTGTGGCCGGGGCCCTTGGGCGCGATCATGAACACGTCGATGTCGGCGCGGGGGTCGAGCAGGTTGAAATGCACATTCAGGCCATGGGCGAAGGCAAGCGAGGCGCCGGGCTTCATGTTGGCGTGCAGGCTGTCGCGGTACAGGTCGCCCTGGCCCTCATCGGGGGTGAGCACCATGACCACATCGGCCCAGGCCGCGGCCTCGGCGGGGGGGAGGACCTTGAAGCCGGCGGCCTCGGCCTTCTGCGCGGACCCGCCGGGGCGGAGGCCGATGACGACATCCTTCACGCCGGAATCGCGCATGTTCATGGCGTGGGCATGGCCCTGGGAGCCGAAGCCGATGACCGCGACCTTGCGGGCCTTGATCAGGTTCACATCCGCGTCGCGGTCATAGTACACACGCATGGCAGTCTCTCTTCTCCGGTGTTGGCGCGGACTGTCTAGAGCAAGTGCGCCGGAACACCCAAGCGCCCCTCCCCTAGCCCGCTCGCTGCGCGCCCTGTTCGAGCGTGTTCTTTTCCCGCTGGTCCAGCCCGCCCTGCTGTTCGGCCACTTGCGCGACCTGCTCGGCCGTT
>JAZKFA010000056.1:0-5328 GCA_040386655.1 Pseudomonadota bacterium
GGCTCGATCCCCGGCGGGGTCGAGGGGCGGAGCCCCCGCCTTGCTTCCGTCTCCGCCCTACGGCGTCTCGCCCGGCAGTGCGATGCCGGTCAGGGCTTGCCAGACGCGGATGACGAAGCCGTCGTCGCGTTGGCCTTGTCCCATGGCTCGGGCGGCGGTGAAGAGTTGTTGGGCCTGGGCGGCGAGGGGCACGGGGAAGTCGAGGCTGCGCGCCATGTCGGTGACCAGGCCCAAATCCTTGATGAAGATGTCGACGGCGCTGCGGGGTGCGTCGTCGCCGGTTAGCACGCGCGCCATGCGGTTCTCAAACATCCAGGAGTTTCCGGCGGCCGAGGTGACCACGTCGTAGAGCGCCTGGGGTTCGGCGCCGGCGCGGATGCCGAGCGCCATGGCCTCGGCGGCCACCGCGATGTGCACCCCGGCGAGCAACTGGTGGACGACCTTGACGGTGGCGCCGATGCCGACGGCGTCGCCAAGGCGCCAGACCTTGGTGGAAATGGCGTCGAGGACGGGTTGCGCGGCGTCGAAGGCGGCGGGGCTGCCGCTGGCCATGACGGTCATGGCACCCTCGCGCGCCTTGGCGGCACCGCCGGAGACGGGGGCATCGAGCCAGAGCAGGCCCATCGCCTCGGCCCGGACCGCGAGCGCGCGGGCGCTGTCGGGCGCCATGGTGGCCGAGGAGATCACCACGGCACCTGGGCCCAAGCGTGACGCCGCGCCACCCTCGGCGAAGAGTGCGGCCTCGGTCTGCTGTGCGTTGACGACGAGGAGGAGCAGCGCCTCGGTGTCTGCGGGGAGCTCGCCGGCGGCGGCGACGGCGGAACCCCCGGCGGTGGCGAATTCATCGCGCGCGCCCTCACGCATGTCGCAGCCTGTTACCGCATGGCCTGCTTTCAGCAGGGAGAGGGCCGCGCCCATCCCCATGCTGCCCATCCCGATCACACCGACGCGCATCACCCTGCCTCCCCGAGTTCAGGCGAGACTGCCAGACCCGCGGCGTGCGGCAAGGCCAGCCTTCAGCGCAGGGCGAACACCACCACCTGCACCACAGCGACCAAGGCTGCGAGGATCAGCGCGATGCGAGAGAGGACGTGCATTGGCGGCATGGTCAGCGCGGCCCCGTCATCGCGGCGGGTCCCTGGGCCGATCCCTGGTCGCGGCCTTGCGCGTCACGGTACCGCGCGGTGCCGCCGCGGTTCTCGATGCGCCCGATGACGCGGTTCTGGGGATCGTAGCGGGTCGCCTCGCCGCCGCGCAGCTCGATGCGGCCGGCAGGGCGGTTCTGCGCGTCGAAGCTGGTGGTGATGCCGCCGCGCACCTCCGACCGGCCGGTGGCGCGCCCCTGGGCATCGAAATGGCGGGTGGTGGCGCCCGCGCGCTCGCTGCGTGCGGTGATGCGGCCGGTCAGGTCGTAATAGGTGGTTGCGTTGCCGCGCGTCTCGGCGCGTGCCGTCGTGCGGCCCTGCGGGTCGCGGAACTGCGTGGGTTGGGCAAGTGCCGCCACCGGCGCCAACAGGACCAGCAGCACGAGCATCAGGTGGCGCATGGTGACCTCCGGTCGATTGTGCGGATTGCGCCACGGGACGCGGGTTGCGCGCAAGCGAAGCCTTCACGGGCCATGGTTCCGATTTACACGCGATGGTCACATTGCTATGCAGCCGCGGCGCGCGACCCCCGGCGCGGTGGGTGTGGAGCTTTGCCCGTATGAAGATCGTGGCCTGCAATTCCAACCGCCCCCTGGCCGAGGCGGTGGCCGCATCCCTGGGACTTCCACTGACCAACGCCTCCGTCCGCCGCTTCGCGGATATGGAGATCTTCGTCGAGATCCATGAGAACGTGCGCGGCGAGGATGTTTTCGTTATCCAGAGCACCTCCTACCCCGCGAACGACAACCTGATGGAGCTGCTGATCACGCTCGACGCGCTGCGCCGCGCCAGTGCGCGCCGCATCACCGCCGTGATCCCCTATTTCGGCTACGCCAGGCAGGACCGGAAATCGGGCAGCCGCACGCCGATCAGCGCGAAGCTGGTGGCGAACCTCATCACCGCCGCGGGTGCGAACCGCGTGCTCGCGATGGACCTGCACGCGGCTCAGATCCAGGGCTTCTTCGACATCCCCGTGGATAACCTCTTCGCCGCCCCGCTGTTCTCGCGCGACATCCAGGAGCGCTACGAAGGGCGGGAACTGATGATCGTCTCGCCCGATGTCGGCGGCGTTCTGCGCGCGCGGGCGATCGCATCGCGGCTGGGGACGGACCTTGCCATCGTCGACAAGCGCCGCCCGCGCGCCGGCGTGTCCGAAGTGATGAACGTCATCGGCGAGGTCGAGGGCCGGCACTGCCTGCTGGTGGACGACATCGTCGACTCCGGCGGCACGCTGTGCAACGCGGCCGAGGCGCTGCTGCGCAACGGCGCGAAATCGGCCGGCGTCTATGTGACGCATGGCGTGCTCTCGGGCGGCGCCGTCGCGCGCATCGGCGCCGCACCGATCGAGAACATGACGGTGACGGACTCCATCATGGCGACCGAGGCGGTGCGGATATCCCGCAACATACGCCAGCTCACCATCGCGCCGCTGCTGGCCGAGGCGATGAAGCGCATCAGCGACGAAAGCTCAGTCTCTTCCTTGTTCTGTTGAGCGAGGGTAGCCTGCGCGCACAAAGCGGAGGGAACACCCCATGACCAACACGCTGTTCTATGCGCCGGGCGCCTGTTCGCTCGGCATCCACATCATCCTCGAGGAGATCGGCAAGCCGTATGAGCTGGCGCTGGTCAACCTCAAGGGCGGCGCGCAGTACCAGCCCGAATACCTGGCGGTGAACCCGAAGTCGAAGGTGCCCGCGCTCAAGCGCGAGGATGGCTCGCTGCTGACCGAATTCCCCGTCATCGCCACTTGGCTCGCGAAGTCCAACCCCGAGGCCGGGCTGCTGCCGAAGGATCTGGAAGGCGAGACGCGCGCGGCCGAGGCCATGGCCTACTTCACCGGCACCATCCACCCCTACGGCTTCACCCGGCAGTATCGCCCGGGCAACTTCACGCCCACCGAGGCCGATATCCCCAAGGTGGTGGAGACCGGCAAGGCGGCGGCGAACAAGTACTTTACGCTGGTCGACGGAACCTGGCTCGGTGGCGACTGGGTGCTGCCCAGCGGCTATTCAGTGGCGGATTCCGCGCTGTTCTTTGTGGAGTACTGGGGTGCCAAGCGCTCCGGCCTGACGCTGCCGCCGAAGCTCGCGGCGCATCTGGAGCGGATGCTCGCGCGGCCGGCGGTGCAGCGGATGCTCGAACAGGAAGGGCTCGCGGCCTGATGGCGCTCAACCGCGTTCCCTTCTGGTTTTTGCGCCACGGCGAGACGGATTGGAACGCGGAGGGGCGCAGCCAGGGCCGCACTGACATCCCGCTCAACGCGGTCGGCATCGCCCAGGCGGAACGCGCGGCCGCGGCGATGCCGGGGCGCGGCATCGTGCGCGTGGTTGCCTCCCCACTCGGCCGCGCACTGCGCACGGCGGAGATCGTGAACGCGCGCCTGAACCTGCCGTTGACCACAGATGACGACCTGATGGAGGTCTCCTTCGGCGTCGAGGAAGGCCACCCGATGGGTGACTGGTACGATGACTGGATCGAGGGCGGCTTCACGCCGGAAGGTGCCGAAACGTTCGCGGTACTGCGAGAGCGTGCGGTCGCCGCGATCAACCGTGCGACGGCTGCACCGGGCCTGGCGCTGGTCGTCGCGCACGGTGCGCTGTTCCGCGCCCTGCGCCAGGCGCTCGGCCATAAGCCGAATGTCCGGACGCCGAACGCCCTGCCGATTCTGTGCACCCCGCCCGAGGATGGCGACATGTGGTCGGTGGAGCCGCATCTGCTGGATTGAGGCGGTACCGCAGCATCACACCGTCAGGTGCTTGCGGACCTCATCCTCATCCAGCGTCTTCGTCGGGCCCGCAAGCGCGATTTCGCCGCGCACCATGATGGCCAGCGTGTCGCCGAGGTCGCGGGCGAACTCGAAATACTGCTCCACCAGCACCACCGCCATGCCGCGATCCCGCGCCAGGTAGGCGATCACGCGCGCGATGTCCTTGATGACATTGGGCTGGATGCCCTCCGTCGGCTCGTCGAGGATGAGCAGGCGCGGTTGCGCCGTCAGCGCACGCCCGATCGCGAGCTGCTGCTGCTGCCCGCCGGAGAGATCGCCGCCGCGACGGCGGAGGAAGTCGCGCAGGATCGGGAATAGGTCGAAGATCTCCTGCGGCACCACGGAACCGCGCGGTGCAGCCGCCAGTGCCGTCTCCAGGTTTTCCTGCACCGTGAGGAAGGGGAAAATCTCGCGCCCCTGCGGCACGTAGCCGATGCCCGCGCGCGCACGCTCGGCCGGCGCCATGGACCCGATCTCGCGTCCTTCCCAGGTGATGCGGCCTTTCTGCGCCCGCTCCAGCCCGACGATCGCGCGCATCAGCGAGGACTTGCCCACCCCGTTGCGCCCGAGCACGCAGGTGATCTGCCCCGGCGTCGCGGTGAGGTCCACGCCGCGCAGGCACAGGCTCGCGCCGTAGGAGAGTTCGAGGGCTTCGACCGACAACATGCCTCAGCGCCCCAGATAGACTTCGATGACGCGCGGATCGTTCTGCACGTGGTCGATCAGACCCTCGCTGAGCATCGTGCCCTCATGCAGCACGGTCACCTTCTCGCCAAGCGCGCGGACGAATTCGAGATCGTGCTCGACCACCACCACGCTGCGCTGGCCCGCGATGCGGCGGAGCAGGGCGGCGGTGTGCTCGGTCTCCTGGTCCGTCATGCCCGCGACGGGCTCATCGACCAGCAACAGCTGCGGGTCCTGCATGAGCAGCATGCCGATCTCCAGCCATTGCCGCTGCCCGTGGCTGAGGATCGCCGCGCGGTCGCTGGCGCGTGCGGTGAGGCCGATCTCCTCCTGCACTTCCTCGATCCGCGCGCGTGCCCCGCCGCCCAGTACCCAGCGCAGGCAGGCGAAGGGTCCGCGCGGGGCTTTCAAGGCGAGTTCGAGGTTCTCGAACACAGTCAGCGCATCGAAGACGGTCGGCTTCTGGAACTTCCGTCCGATGCCGAGGTTCGCGATGGCGGCCTCGTCCATGCGCGTGAGGTCGTGGTCGCCGAAGCGCACCACGCCGGAAGTCGGACGCGTCTTGCCGGTGATGACGTCCATCATCGTGGTCTTGCCCGCGCCGTTGGGCCCGATGACCGCGCGCATCTCGCCAGGCTCGACGATGAGCGAGAGATTGTTCAGCGCCCGGAAGCCGTCGAAGAGGACCGTGACGCCGTCGAGGTAGAGCTGGTTGCCCTTCACCGGTCGTCC
>JAZKFA010000057.1:0-13275 GCA_040386655.1 Pseudomonadota bacterium
CCAACCGAATGACATACAAGCGCCAGGCCGGCCCCGGATTCCCCTCGCACCGGTCCTGTCGCGTAGCTCATTCGCAGGCGCGAAAACGCGCGAGCCCTCGGTGCTCGACGCCGGCCAGACCCGGCTGGTGACCAGCGGGCGCATCGCGATGCCGCGATTCTCCTCCACCGAGCGCACCGCGTTCGGGCCGCGATTGAGCGCCCAGAACGACGCCCCGCCGATGATCGAGTTGATCGGCGCGCCGCTCACATCCGGATAATACGGCAGCATCGCCACGCCCATGTTGGCGACCCCGCCCGGCAGCTCGCGCACGAAGCGCGCCCGCGCGCCGGAACTCGCATGAACCATCGCCGCGCTGCCATTGGCGAACAGCGCATCGCCCGCCGCATCGCGCCCGCCCCAACGGAAGGTCCCGTCGCGTCCCATCGCGATCAATGTCTCAAGGTGGCGCAGCTGCAGCGGATTGTTCACCTGCAGCTGCGTCCCGAGCCCGCCGAAGCCATTGTCCAGCGTCGCGATCGGACTGTCATGGATGGCATTGAGCTGTTCCACCTGGCACCAGGTCGGCCATGCGGTGGTGAAGGGCAGGTCGATACCGGCGGCCTTCAGCTTCGCCGCCGCCTCACGCAGCTCGGGCCAAGTCCCCGGCGCTTGGTCGGGATTCAGGCCGGCCCGGCGGAACGCGTCCTTGTTGTAGAACATGATCGCCGTCGACGAGTTGAACGGCATCGCCATCATCCGTCCGTCGGAGAGCGAATAGTAGCCGCGCACGGCCGGCAGATAATCGTCGAAGTTGATGCGGACCTGCGTCTCCGCGAGCAGCTCGTGCAGCGGCTTGATGGCGCGCCCGGCGGCCATCATCGTCCCGGTGCCGACCTCGAACATCTGCACGACATGCGGCGCGGTGCCGGCGCGGAAGGCGGCGATCGCGGCGACCATCGTCTCGGGATAGGACCCGCGGAAGCTGCTGACGATGCGGTAGCGCGCCTGGCTGCGGTTATACTCGTCCGCAAAGCCCTCGAGGATGCCGCCCAGCGGTTGCGCGAGCCCGTGCCAGAACTGAATCTCGATCGGGCCGGATTGCGCGATGGCGGGCGTGGCGAGGGAAGCGGCGATCGCCGCCTGGCCGAGGGAACGTCGAAGCATCGTTGAACTCTCCCGAATGGTCGTTGGGCGCGCTGCTACGCGCCGTGCATTGCCGTGGCGTGACAATCATAGGGCATTTCCGTGAAGCGCTGCACGCCCCACGGCGGCGCGAAGGCCGAATTTGTTGCGATAGCGCGGCTTCGCCAGGCTTCACGAAACCGCTTGCCGCGCCCTGGGGCGGCATCGTCTATTGCGCGTGCGGCGGCCCAGATCGCCGGGGAGGAAGGATCACCATGGCCACCAACATCGGCTTCACCGTCAACGGCGCCGCACGCAGCATCACGGTCGACGATGCCGAGATGCCCCTGCTCTATGCGCTGCGCAACGATGTCGGCGACCGTTCCCTGCATTACGGCTGTGGCCTGGGCCAATGCGGCGCCTGCACGATCCACCTGGATGGCGAAGCGGTGAGGTCCTGCCAGATTCCCGCCTCCGCCGCCGCAGGCAAGCGCATCACCACCCTCGCCGGTCTGGGCACGCCCGAGGCGCCGCATCCGCTGCAGGCCGCCTTCATCGCCGAGCAGGCGGTGCAATGCGGCTACTGCCTGAACGGCATGATCATGCAATCCGCCGCCTTCCTGACCAAGAACCCGCGCCCAACCGAGACGCAGGTTAAGGAGGAGTTGGTGAACAACATCTGCCGCTGCGGCACGCATCCGCGCGTTGTCGCGGCCGTCCTGCGCGCCGCGCGCGGTTGAGGGAGAGCGCCATGAACGCCATCGCCGCATCCCGCCGGGCCCTGTTCCAGGGGGCCGCCGCGCTCACCGTCGCCTTCGCGCTTCGCCCCGGTGCCGCTGGCGCCTGGACCACGAAGCCTGTCGCACTCGATGAATGCGACGCCTACCTCGCCATCGGCGCCGATGGGCGCGTGACCGTCTTCGTCGGCAAGGTCGACATGGGAACGGGCATCCGCACCGGGTTCATCCAGATCGCGGCCGAGGAGCTGGACGTGCCGATGACCCGCGTCAGCGTGGTCGAAGGCGACACGGCCACCACGCCGGACCAGGGGCCGACCTATGGCTCGCTGTCGATCCAGAATGGTGGCGTGGCGTTGCGCGCAGCGGCCGCGACCGCACGGCGCGAGTTCCTCCGCCTGGCCAGCGAGCGGCTGGGCGCGCCAGCGGCGTCGCTGCGCATCGAGGATGGCGAGATCATCGGCGGCAGCGGGCGCGTCAGTTATAGCGCGCTGGTCGGCGGGCGCGCGATTTCGCTGAAGGTCGATACCAACGCACCGATTAAGCCGCCGGAGGCCCGACGCATCGTGGGCCGTGCCGTGCCGCGGGTCGATATACCGTCGAAGGTCTTCGGGCGCTTTGAATACGTCCATGACTTCAACCCGCCGGGCACGCTGCACGCCCGCGCCATCCGGCCCCCCGCGATGGGTGCGGTGGCCGAGGCGGTGGACGAGGCCTCCATTCGGGACATTCCCGGCATCGTCCGCGTCCTCCACCAGCGTGGCTTCGTGGGCGTGGTGGCGGAGACCGAGTGGGCCGCCATCCGCGCCGCGCGCCAGCTGCGCATCCGCTGGTCCGATTGGGCCGGCCTGCCCGACCAGGCGCGCATCTGGGAGCATGTGCGCGCGACGCCCGTGGCACAGGTGCAGGTCACCTCCGAACGCGGCGACGCGGCGGCCGCCATCGCGGCATCGCCGAAGAAGCTTGCCGCCAGCTATGATTTCGCCATTCACACCCATGCCTCGATGGGTCCGTCCTGCGCGGTAGCGAAGTTCGACGATGACGGCCGTCTGACAGTCTGGAGTGCGAGCCAAGCGACGCACAATCTGCGCAAGCAGCTCGCGATGATGCTCGCGATCGACGTGGAGAAGGTGCGCTGCATCTACATGGAGGGTGCCGGCTGCTACGGCCGCAACGGGCATGAGGATGCCGCGGCCGACGCAGCCTTGCTCGCGCGCGGTCAGACGCGGCCCGTTCGCGTGCAATGGATGCGCGAGGACGAGCATGGCTGGGACCCCAAGGGCCCGCCTCACCTGGTCGACATGCGCGCGGGTCTCGACGCCCAGGGCCGCGTCACCGGCTGGACGGCGGACGCCTATATCCCGAGGGGTGCCGGCGGCAATGTGGACCTGACCGCCGCCGAGCTCGGCGGCCTCCCGCGTGAGACGCTGATGAGCCCCGGCAACATCGTCCACAACCTTGCACATGGCTATGCGATGCCGGCGGTGAAGACGGTATGCCACCGGCTGGACACGACGCCCTTCCGCCCCTCCTGGATCCGCACGCCGGGGCGGATGCAGAACACGTTTGCGACCGAAGCTTTCCTCGATGAGGTCATCGCGGAGGCAGGTGCGGACCCGATCGCGTACCGCCTGGGCATGCTGCCCGCGGACGAGCTGCGCGGGCGGGAGGTGCTGGAGCGTGTGGGCCGGCTGGCGAACTGGCAGGGGCGCCCTTCCCCGCAGCGGGACCGTACCGGCGATGTTCTGCGCGGCCGCGGCGTCACCTATGTGAAGTACGAGATGGTGCGCACCTATGTCGCCGCCGTCGCGGAGGTGGAGGTCACACGCAGCACGGGTGCCATCAAGGTCACGCGCTTCTACTGCACGCATGATTGCGGGCAGATGATCAATCCCGACGGCGTGAAGGCGCAGATCGAGGGCAACATCATCCACACGCTGAGCCGCACCTTGAAGGAGGAGCTGCTCTACGACCGGCGCACCGTCACCAGCCGCGACTGGTCCAGCTACCAGGTCATCACCTTCCCCGAGGTGCCGGAGATGCGGATCGAGCTGATCGACCGCCCGACCGAACGCCCCTGGGGTGCGGGCGAACCGGCTGCCGCGGTGGTGCCCTCGGCCGTGTCCAACGCGATCTTCGACGCGACGGGGGTTCGGCTGCGCAGCGTACCCTTCACCTCGGCCAAGCTGCTGGCGGCGCTCCGCGGCGCCTGACCCACGACCGGGCGGGGTCGCTGCGATCCCGCCCACCTGCATCCGACGCCCCGCCCCGTCCGTAGTCACGGAACGATCGGGAATGGGGGCGACCACGGATGACCAATGGCTGCAGCGGCCGACCACGGGCCACGATCCTACCCGGCGCCATGACGGCCGCCGAAATTGCCCAGGCTGGCCCCGAACCCCTGCCCGCCCCCGGCACCGACCGCATCGCCGAGGCGCGCGTGCGGATGGAGGCGACCGGGCAATGGCATGACCGGCAGAATATGGGCCGCCGCTGGGGCATCGGCTGCGTAGCGTTGGAGATCACCCAGCGCTGCAATCTCGACTGCACATTGTGCTACCTGTCCGACCACTCCGAGGCGGTGAAGGACATCCCGCTGGAGGAGGTGTTCCGCCGCATCGATGCAATCCGCGCACATTATGGCCCTGACACCGACATCCAGATCACCGGCGGCGATCCCACGCTCCGCGAACGCGCCGAGCTGGTCGAGATCGTACGCTACGCGCGAGCGGCCGGCCTGTCGCCGAGCCTGTTCACCAACGGCATCCGCGCCACACGCGACCTGCTGGAGGAGCTGGCGGCCAACGGCCTGGTCGACGTCGCCTTCCACGTCGACATGACGCAGGAGCGCAAGGGCTACCCCGACGAGAGATCGCTCAACGCTGTCAGGCGCGAATACATCGACCGCGCGCGCGGTCTTCCGATCTCAGTATTCTTCAACACCACGGTCTATGACGGCAATTTCGCGCAAATCCCGGGTGTTGCCGCGTTCTTCGTCCAGCATGCGGATGTGGTGCGCCTCGCGAGCTTCCAGCTCCAGGCCGATACCGGGCGCGGCACCGTGCGCGCGCGCCAGCAGCCGATCACCATCGACACGGTGGCCGGCCAGCTCAACGCCGGGGCCGGCGCGAAGATCAACTTCGACACGCCGATCGCCGGGCATGACGAGTGCAATCGCTATGCGCTGACGGTGGTCGCCGATGGCCATGTGCATGATCTGATGGACGATCCGCAGGTGCTGGCCACCGCCTTCGACGTCATGCACGACGCGAAGTTCGACAGGCGGCATCGCGCGCGCACCGTCGCCACCCTGATCGGGCGGTATCTGGCACGACCGCGCGCGCTCGCGCGCACCTTGCCCTGGATAGCGCGCAAGCTGTGGGGGCTGAAGGGGGATTTGTGGCGCTCCGGCGGGCGGGCCAACAAGCTCACCTTCTTCCTGCACAACTTCATGGATGCGGAGAACCTTTGCCGCCAGCGCATCGGCGCCTGCGTGTTCATGGTGCAGACAGCCGAAGGGCCCATCTCGATGTGCCTGCACAATGCCAAGCGGGACAGCTTCATCCTCCAGCCGCTCAAGGTCGGCACCGGCGCGGGGGCGGGCTGGTGGGATCCCCTCACCGGTGCGACGCGCGAGTCCGTAACCGTAACCCGGGAGCCTGCGCTGACGAAGAAGACCGCGCGTGGGCGTCGCCGCCTGGAGATCAACCACGGCGCCCAGCGTTGAAAGCCGAGCCGATGACGCTGCGCCGAACCCTGCTTTTCGCGGCCGCCCTGCCCCTGCTGCCGCACCCCAGCCTGGCACAGGCCCCCGACGCGCCCTGGTTCCCCGCCTGGGAAGGCGTGCTGCAGCGCCACGTCGACGACCAGGGTCGCGTGAACTTCGCGGGCATCGCGGCCGATCCCGGCCCGCTCGCCGCCATCACGGAGGCAATTGGCGCCGGCGGCCCGCTGGGTGATCCGGCAGCACTGGCCTGGCACATCAATGCCTACAATGCACTGGCGATGCGCGGCATCGTCCTGCGCGGCATTCCCGAGAGCCTCGGCGTGCTCGGGCGCTACTCCTTCTTCGCCAATACCGCCATCCGCGTTGCCGGCCGCACCACGACGCTGAAATCCTTCGAGGATGACGTGATCCGTGCCATGGGCGAGGAACGGGTGCATTTCGCGCTGAACTGCATGGTGCGCGGCTGCCCGCGTCTGCCGCGCACGGCTTTCCGCACCGCAACGCTAGAAGCATCGCTCGCCGCCGCCGCGCGCGAATTCTGCTCCAGCTCCTATCATGTGCGCCCGGATCCCGGGGCGCGCACGGTCCGCGTCTCGCAGATTTTCGACTTCTTCACCGCCGATTTCGTCCCCGCCAAGGCGCCGAGCATCATCGCCTACATCAATCGCTGGCGCGCGCAGCCGATCCCGGCGGACTGGACGCTCCGGTTCTTCGACTACGACTGGTCGATCAACCGCCAGCCCGCCCCTGCCCGTGCCGGCGGCTGAATCCAGGATCCGCGCGGTCCCGATCGCGGGCGTCCTGGCCTGGGTGCTGGCACTGGTCTTCCTCGCGACCGGGCTGGGCAAGGCGCTGGACGTGGCGGGCTTCGCCGCGGTGCTCGGCACCTATCGCCTCCTGCCGGCGGACCTGCTTGGGCCTGTTGCGGCACTGGTCGTGGCAGTGGAGCTCGCGATCGTGGCCGGCCTCGTGCGGCCGCGCTGGCGCCGGGGCGCCGCCGTCGCAGCGGCCCTCGTCGCGGCGGGCAATGCGACGGTGCTTGTCGCCACGCTGGCGCGCGGCATCACGCTTGAGAATTGCGGCTGCTTCGGCGTCTTCCTTGCCCGCCCCCTCAGCTGGGCGATGCCAGCCGAGGATCTCGCGCTGTTCGCCCTCGCCTGGGTCGTGGCGCGCCTCGCATGACGCCTCTGGCACGCCGCACGATACCCGCTTTGCTGCTCGCCCCGTGCGTGGCTCAGGCGCAAGGCGACTTCCCCGGCACAGTGACGCTGGATGGCCGCGAGCTCCGCCGCCAGGGCGAGGCGACCGCCCGCTACCTGCTGTTCCCAATCTACCGGGTCGCCCTCTACCTCGCCGCGCCGAGCCGCGACGCGGAGGCCATCCTCGCGAGCGCCGAGCCGCGCCTCATCCGCTGCCGCTACCTGCGCGACCTGCCGCTCGATCAGGTCACGACGGCCTGGGAGGCGAGTTTCGCAACGCTCTGCGGATGCCCCCTACCCGCAGCCTTCCGCGCCTGGCTGCGCCCGGTCCGCGATGGGGAGGAGGAGGCGATGGCCTTCCGCGCCCGCACCGCCGAGCTCACCGGCCCAGGCCGCCCCGCCGCCCGCATCGAGGATCCGGTGGCGGCACGGACCTTGCTCGCCGCCTGGATCGGGCCGGGTGCACCCAACGCGGCCTTGCGTCGCGGGCTGCTTGGCGGCACGTGATGACACACCAGATGGATCAGCGATGACCCCGACCGAATTGCTCGCCCCCGCCCGCCCCCTTGCGCCCGGCAAATTCAGCGACCCGCACGTGACCGCAAAGGGCGAGCCGCGCGCCTCTGTCGCCTTCGGCGGTCTGGAGACGCTGTGGGTGAACACCGGCACGCTGTGCAACATCACCTGCGTGAACTGCTACATCGAGAGCAGCCCGCGCAATGACCGCCTTGTCTACCTAACCGCCGCCGAACTCGCCGAGCGCTTGGATGAGGCCGCCGCCCTGGGGGCGCCCTTGCAGGAGGTGGGCTTCACCGGCGGCGAGCCCTTCCTCAACCGCGACCTGCCCGCGATGCTGCGCGACGTGCTCGGGCGCGGCTTGCGAGCCATCGTGCTGACCAATGCGATGAAGCCGATGCGCAACCATGGCGCGGCGCTGCTCGCACTCGCCGGAAAATACGGCGCGGCCCTGACGCTCCGCGTCAGCCTGGATCATCACGAGGCTGGTCCCCACGATGCCGAGCGCGGCGCGGGCAGCTTCGGCCAGGCCATGGATGGCCTGGACTGGTTGGCACGCAACGGCATTGCCACCCACGTGGCCGGCCGCGCCGGCTTTGGCGATGCCGGGGAGGCGACGATGCGCGCCGGCTATCGCCGCCTGTTCGAACAGCACGCCATCCCCATCGACGTCGATGACCCGGTGGCGCTGATGCTGTTCCCGGAAATGGACGCGGCGAAGGATGTGCCCGAGATCACCACGGATTGCTGGCGCATCCTCGGCAAGTCGCCGGACAGCATGATGTGCGCCTCCTCGCGCATGCTGGTGAAGCGGCGCGGGGCGGAGAAGCCGGCTTTCGTCGCCTGCACGCTGCTGCCCTACGACCCGCAATTCGAATTGGGCGGCACGCTGGCCGAGGCCTCACGCCCGGTGGCGCTGAACCACCCGCACTGCGCGACCTTCTGCGTGCTCGGTGGCGCCGCCTGCTCGCGCTGAGCGGTCGCCGCTAGCGCCAAGTCACCGGCGCAAAGTCCAGGCGCCTTCCCGTCGCGTCGCGCTCGGCCGCGGGCAGCACGTCGAGCGAGGGCCAAAGCCCAGTTTCGAGCGCGGCCGCGTAGCCCTCCGCCAACTGCGCCGCGCGCATCGCGCGGGCCGCACCCGCATGATCGTAGTCGAGCGCGCGATGCTCGATCCGCAACCCCTCATCTCCGGGCGTGATCAGCGAGAACCAGACGCGCGGTGTGCCGTCATTCGCGGGCATGCCGATGGCGCCGGCATTGTGCCACAGCGCGCCGCCGATCACGCGCGTGAAGGGCAGTCCGCAATGCCCGGCGATCACGCCCTCGCACCCGGTCGCCGCGATCTCGCGCGCGAATTCATCGGCATCATCGGAGGCGAACAGGAAGCGGTTGATGCTGCCCGCGGAGCCATGCAGCACGGCCAGGCGCCTTCCGCCGATCTGCAGCACGATCCGGCGCGGCAGGCTCGCCATCCAGGCGCGGTGATGCGCATTCAGACTGCGCGTCGCATGGGCATACCAGCCGCGCGCGAGCAGGTCGCAGGCGGTGCCCTCGGCAAAGCCGCAGCCGCAATCCTCGGCATCGGCGCCGAGGCTTTCCTCGCAATTGCCCATGATCGTGGCGATGCCCGACGCCATCATCCGCTCGGTCACGGCGACGGGGTCCGCGGCATAGGCGACCACGTCGCCGGTGCAGATCATGCGCGCGGGCGGGATGCCCAGTCGCGCGGCCTCCGCCAGCAGCGCGTCGACGGCCTGGATGTTCGAATAGGGCCCGCCAAACGCCAGCCAGGTGTCACACATGCTCAATGCCTTCGAAGGAGCCGGTGCGGCCCATATCACGCCTCCAGGAGTGTGCCATCGGCCAGCACCAGGCGCCGGTCGGCGAAGCGCTCGGCGAGCTCGGGCTGGTGCAGGCTCACCAGCACGGCAATGTTTTGCCGGCGCGCCAGGTCGCGCAGCAGGCCCAAAATGGCCGCGGCGTTGTCGGGGTCGAGGTTGGCCACGGGCTCATCGGCCAGCATCAGCGGTGCGCGCTGCATCAGCGCGCGTGCGATCGCCACGCGCTGCCGCTGCCCGCCCGAAAGCCGGTCCGCGCGGCGGTCCTGAAGCCCTGCCAGCCCCACCGATGCGAGGTGATGCAGCGCGAGCGCCCGCTGCTCCGCCGGCCAGAAGCCGCAGGCGCTGCGCAGCAGGCCGACGCGACCCAGCGCACCCACCATCGTATTGGCCCCGGCGGTCAGGCGCCCCGCCAACGCGTGGTGCTGGAAGATCAGCGCCGGCCGCGCGCCGCCCGTGGAAATGGCCCCCGTGCTCGGGATCAGCCGCGCGATGGCGCGGATCAGCGTCGTCTTGCCGCTGCCCGACGGACCTTCGAGGGCGGTGACCTCGCCCGGGACGATGACCAGGTTCACACCGCTCAGCACCTGGCGCCCGCCGCGCGAGACGCACAGGTTCTCGACCCGGCAGCCGAGTTCGGGGCCGCGGCTCCAGGCATCGATCGGTGAGATCGCGAGGCCCTGTCCGGCCATGATATTCCCCTGGCTCACAGCAGCCGCCGGCGCAGCATCGCCGAGGTGCGGTCGACCAGCGTGACCAGCGCGACGATAACGATGAGGATGGCGAGCACGCGGCTGAAATCGAGCAGGTCCACCGCGTTCTTCAGCTCCTGCCCGAGCCCGCCGGCACCGACGATGCCGAGGACGGTGGAGGCACGGATATTCGCCTCCCACACATAAAGCACGGCCGAAGCCGTGACCGGGAGGGTTTCCGGGATCAGCACCACCGCCGCCGCCTGCATGCGCGATCCGCCGGCCGCCAGTGCTGCCTCGAGCGGCGCCAAGTCGGCCGATTCCAGCGCCTCCGACCACAGCTTGGCAATGGACCCGGCCGAATGGAGGGCGACGCCGATCATCCCCGCAAAGGGACCCAGCCCCACCGCCGCCACGAAGATCAGCGCGAAGACGAAGCCATCCACGCCGCGCAGCGCATCCAGCAGCGTGCGGATGGGATGGTACAGGAAGGGCACGGGTGCCACGGGCCGCGCCGCCAGCACCGCCAGCGGCAGCGCGGCGACGGCCGCCACAGTGGTTCCGAGCGTGGCGATCGCCAGTGTCTCCCCCGCCCGGCGCGCGATGTCCCCCGCACCCGAGAAATCCGGCGGAAAAGCACCGGCGATCCAGCGCCCCAGGCGCGGCAGCCCAGCCCAGAGCCGGCTCAGGTCAGGCTCGACGGTCGCGATGCACGCGGCCTGGACAGCGATGAACAGAATGATCCAGCCGGCACGCCGCATCACGGTCTGCGAACTATCAGAGTTCGAGCATCAACGACCGTGGCGAGCATGGCCTTCTCCTGCGCAGGCACGGCCTTGATCCACAACTCTCAGGCGCCGCCGATCCGGCCGAGCGCGCGGCCGGCGGCCTCGATCATCGCGTAGCTGCCGGGCGTCGCCGCGATCCAGCCGGTGTAGTTTGGCGGCATCACCTGGGCGGCGGTGGGCAGGTCGATCGCGAGTGCCGCATCGCGCAGGACAGCCTTCATCGCGGGGTCCAGGTCGCGGCGCACCGCGAGCGCGTCGTTGGGCAGTGGGTCGGACCGCCAGACGATCCGCACCTGATCGGCGCGCACTCGCCCCGCCGCAATCATCGCTGCGAGGTTGCGGTCGTAATCCGTCGCGAGATCCACCTGGCCATTCGCGACGGCGGTGACGTTGGCGGGGTGCGAGGCGCCGTCGCGATAACGGAAGTAGCTGCGCGGATCGATCCCTTGCGTGCGGAACCAGTAATGCGGGATCAGCCAGCCCGAGGTCGACCCGGCATCGGCGAACGAGATCGACATTCCGCGCGCATCTCGCGGGAACTCGGCGATCGTCAGTTCCGGCCGCGCCAGGATGATCGCCTGGTAGGTGGGCAGCTCATTGTACTTCACGACCGCGATCGCCTCCGCCCCCGCGCGGTCCTTGGCGAGCACGTAGCCCCAGGGCCCCATCCACGCGCAATCCACCTGGTCATTGGCGAGTGCGACGGCGATGCCAGCCCAGTCCGTCGTCACCGTCAGCTCATAGGAACGGCCGGCGGCGCGGGCGAGCTGCGCGAAGAAGGGTTCATAGGCGCGGCGGGTGTCGCCGGCGGTCGGCTGAAAGGGTCCGACGGCAAATCGTAGCCGCGCAGGCGATTGCGCGCCGGCGCCCCCGGCCCACGGAAGCACAGGCGCTGCGGCCAGAAGGGAGCGTCGGGTCAGGCTCATCTGCGGCGAAGTCTCCATCCTGCCCCTACGCGAGGCGGCGCGCGGCGGATGCGCAGCCTAGGGCCAATTCGCCGGCGCGGGCGAACCGGTTACGGCCCTTATCCAGGCAAACTTGCACACACCCGGCGGCACGCGCAGGCTGCGTTACAGAAAAAATTCTCGGGGAGGGTCCTGCCATGCGTGCGTTGCTGCTTGCCTGCGTGCTGTCCGTCGCCGGGTCGCTGCCGGGCCTCGCGCAGAACCGCTTCCCCTCCATCCCGCCCGACCAGATGACGCCCGAGCAGCGCACGCTGGCGGCGGCGATCCAAGGCGGCCCGCGCGCCAGCGTGCCCGGACGCGACAATTCCATCGGCGGCCCGTTCAATCCCTGGCTACGCAGCCCCGCGGTCGGCGACCTGTTGCAGCAGCTCGGCGCGCAGCTGCGCTTCCGCACCTCCATCCCCACCGCGCTCAATGAATTCGCCATCCTGATCACCGCGCGGGAATGGTCCTCCCAGTATGAATGGTTCGCGCATCACCGCCTGGCGATGGCGGCCGGATTGCCGCCTGCCATCGCCGAGGCCGTCGCGCAGGGCCGCCGTCCCGAGGGCATGGACGAGGACCAGCGCATCGTCTGGGAATTCTGCACCGAGCTGCACCGCACCCGCTTCGTCTCCGACGCCACCTTCGATGCCGCCAAGCGCCGCTTCGGAGAGCGCGGCGTGATCGATCTGATCGCAGTGAGCGGCTACTACGTGACGGTTGCGATGACGCTGAACGCCGCGCGCGTCGGCCTGCCCGACGGTGTCGCGCCGCCGCTGCCCGACCTGCCGCGCTGACGCCACCCGGCCCCTGGCAGGGGCCGGTTGCCACGAACCGACAGGGTCGCGAGAGTGCGGCCATGGCCCTCATCTCCGCAGCCCGCATCCATCGTCGCGTCGAGCAATTGGCCCGCGACTATCCCGGTCCGGGCGGGGCCGTCGCCGTGCTGGTGGAGGGCAAAGTGCTTGTGCGGCACAGCTGGGGCTTCGCGAATGCAGAGCGACGCATTCCCTTCACGCCACGCAGCCTGTTCCGCATGTGCTCCATCACCAAGCAGTTCACCTCCGCGCTTCTGCTCGATGCCTTTCCCGATCCCGCCACCCTTGATGCTGATGTGTGCCAGCGCCTGCCGTTGCTCGAAGGTCCCGCACCTGGCGCGCTGCACCTGGCCCATAACCAGTCCGGCCTTCGCGACTACTGGGCGGTCGCCATGCTGCAGGGAGCCCCGGTGGAGTCGGCGTTCGGGCCGGCCGAGGCACAGCGCCTGATCGGTGCGACCCGCAGCCTCCAGTTCACACCCGGCACCCGGTATTCCTACACAAACCAAAACTTCCGTATCCTCTCCGACATCCTCGAAAGACGCACCGGCCGGAGCTTTGCCGAGCTGCTGCGCGCCCGCATGTTCCAACCCCTGGGCATGGAGACCGCATTCCTCGCCGAGGATACCCGCGCCATGCCCGACGGGACCGAAGGCTATGAGGGCACGCAGGAATGGGGCTTCCGCGCTGCGGAGAACCGCATCCTGTGGACCGGCGATGCAGGGCTCGGCGCCAGCCTCGATGACCTGATCGCGTGGGAAAAGCATGTCGATGCCACCCGCGGGGATACGGCCGCGACGCTGTTCCGCATGGCGGGCCCGGTGAGCTTCGCCGATGGCGCGCCCGCCCCCTATGGCTTCGGCCTCGCGCGCGGCAGTGATTTCGATCGCTCCTGGGTCGGGCATGGCG
>JAZKFA010000057.1:13285-16573 GCA_040386655.1 Pseudomonadota bacterium
TGGCGGGGCGCTGCGCGGCTGGCGCAGCCATCGCCTCTATGCCCCAAGGGAGCGGGTCTCCGTCGTGGTCATGTTCAACCACCTCTCCGATGCGCATGCCGCCGCCATCGACATCCTGGGAGCCGCGCTTGGACGCGAAAGCCCGGCGCAGCAGCCAGGACTGCCCGACCCCGCTTGGCTGGGCACCTGGCGGGAGCCGGAGACCGGGCTCGCGGCCCGCATGGACAGGCAGGCGGATGGCGCGGTCCGCCTCCGCTTCGGCCACAGCGCGGAGCGGCTGGAGTTGCGCGCGGACGGAACAGCCACCAATGGCCGCACCACGCTGCGCCCGACACCCGCGGGCGTGGACATGGAGCGGCCGCAGGAGAACCAGTCCTCCCGCCTCGCAAGGGTGCAGGGCAGTGCGAGTGCTGACATCGCCGGGCGCTACCTGTGCGCCGAACTCGACGCGACGCTGACGGTCGCCGATGCGGGTGGGGCCATCTACGGCGCCTTCTCCGGCCATCTGGGTCAGGGACGGATGGAACTGCTTGAGCCAGTCGGGGCGGACCTGTGGATGCTGCCCTGCCCGCGCGCCCTGGACCACACGCCACCCGGCGACTGGACCCTCGCCTTCCGCCGCGCCGAGGCGGGGGGCGCCGTTGAAGCCGTGCAGGTGGGGTGCTGGCTGGCGCGCGGCCTGGAGTACCGGCGCCTGCCCGGCTGAGCGGATTGCCTGATCGTTCGCCACCCGCCACCATGCGCGCAGAGACGTTCGGCGCCGGCGTTTGGCTGGCCGAGGACGCGCCACGACGGGAGATACGCCGCATGACCCACAACCTGCCCCGCCGGGCGGCCCTCGGCATTGGTGCCGCGATGCTCGCCGCCCCCGCGTTGCACGCGCAGCCGGCCTCGATCCGCATCATCGTGCCCTTCGCCGCGGGCGGATCGACCGATGCAGTCGCACGGCTGGTCTCGCCCGGGCTGACGCAGCGGCTGGGCCAGCCGGTGATCGTGGAGAACCGCTCCGGCGCGGCCGGATCCATCGGCACCGATGCGGTCGCGAAGTCGCGCCCGGATGGCACGACCTGGCTGCTCACCTTCGACAGCCACGCCGTCATGCCGGTGCTGCTGCCGAGCCTGCCCTTCGACCTGACGCGCGACCTTGATCCTGTGATGCTGATCGGCGGCGCGCCCTATGTGCTCGCGACGCGGACGGACAAGCCGTACCGCAGCCTGGCCGACGTGGTGGCGGCAGCGCGCGCGCGGCGCGATGGCATCTCCTACGGCAGCACCGGCAATGGCACGATCGGCCATTTGACGATGATCCAGCTGCAAGAGCGCACCGGAACCTCGATGCCGCATCTGCCTTATCGCGGCGGCGGTCTCGCGGTGAACGACACCGTCGCGGGGCATATCGAGATGATGATCGGGTCAGCCGCACTGGTCGCCCCGCATATCAGCGGCGGGACGCTGCGGGCGGTGGCGCAGTTCGGCCCCTCCCGCCTGCCCGGCCTGCCGCAGACGGAAACCGCTGTCGAGGCCGGCTTCGAGGGCCTGACCGCCGAGGCCTGGTGGGGCGTCTTCGCCCCCCACGGCACGCCGGGCGAACTCACCGCGCGGATGAACGCCGCGCTGCTCGAGACGCTGAACGAGGCCCGCGCGCGGCAGATGATGGAGCAGACGCAGCAGGCCCGCCTGGTCCTGTCCGACCCCGAGGGCCTGCGCAGCTTCCTCGACGCCGAAATCGCGAAATGGTCTCGCGTTGTCAGGGAGAACAACATTCGCGCCGACTGAACGGGATCAGTCCTCGTCGATGGCCAGCACGGCAAAACTCGCGAGCCAGTGCTCGCCCATGTAGTCGCCGGCAATGTGCGGCAGGCCGGCGGCGAGGTGCAGAGCGGCGGCCTCCAGCATCATCGGCCGGCGCAGGTCGGACGCATCGAGCGCCCAGGCGAGGCTGCGCCAGCACCAGGCGCGGCTGAGGTTCAGACCATCAAGATGCGCGATCTTGCCGTCCGTGCGGTCGCTCACGCTCGCCGGACGGAACAGGGTGGCGGGCGCGCGGTCTGCGAGGCGGGGCAGGAAGCGGTCGAACCAGGGCGTGAACGCCGGCGCCGGCAGCAGGCGGCGCATGCATTCCGCCTCCATCAGCGTGGAGGAGAGGAAATCATCCCCGCTCGGCTCGCCCCAAGCGGGGCAATCCACATCGGTTCCGTACCAGCGCATCGCCGTCTCGCGCAGAAGCGAGAACAGCGCGCCGTCGCGCGTCCCGTTCGCGAAATCCGCCGCCATGCGCAGCGCGAAGGCGGTGTTGAAATGCGTGCCCACGCGCACGGGATAGGTGGCTTTCGGCAGGAAGTCCCGGAACCGCTGCGCGAAGATGGCGGCCAGTGGGGCCAATGCCTCCGCCCAACGCGGGTCCTCCAGCAGCGACAGCTCATGGGCGAGCTTGAGCAGCCAGCCCCAGCCATAGGGTCGCTTGAAGCCGCGCGCGGTGGGCGCGGCGAGGTAGGCGCATTCGCCGGCCACCTTCGCTGGCACCAGCTGCGCATCGAACAGCGCGCGGATCGCCGCGGCCTCCCGCATGCCGGGATTGCGGCGCAGCAGCCGCGCCAGCATCCAGTAGCCATGCACGCAGGAGTGCCAGTCGTAGCTGCCGTGGAAGACCGGGTGCAGCGCGGCAGGTGTGCGCGCATCCTCCGGGCCCGCCAGCGTGTGCTCGGGCTTGTTGGGGTATTCGCGCAGCACGTGGCCGAGGGCGATGGAGGCGAATTGCGTGGCGAGCGCATCTGTCAGGGTCATGGCCGCGATGATCGGGCAGCCTCGCGTGCCTGTCACGGCCAAGGGATTGCCCTTCCGCCCCATCGGGCCGACATCTGAGTGGTGCTTCGGGAGCGGATGATGGGTGCTGCCTACGATATCGCGGTGATCGGCGGCGGCATCAATGGCTGCGGCATTGCGCGCGACGCCGCCGGGCGCGGCCTCAAGGTCTTCCTGTGCGAGATGGGAGACCTGGCAAGCGGCACCTCCTCCTGGTCCACCAAGCTGGTCCATGGCGGGCTGCGCTACCTCGAATTCTACGAGTTCCGCCTGGTGCGGGAGGCGCTGACCGAGCGCGAGGTGCTGTGGGCCCTGGCGCCGCACGTGATCAGCCCCCTGCGCTTCGTGCTTCCGCACCATCGCGGCCTGCGGCCGGCCTGGCTCCTGCGCCTGGGATTGTTTCTCTATGACCACCTCGGCGGCCGGCGCCTGCTGCCGGGGACCCGCACGCTTGACCTGCGCACGGACGTGGCCGGCCTGGCTCTG